>NZ_QVFI01000048.1:0-14706 GCF_003433845.1 Absiella sp. AM09-50 | reverse complement strand
ATTTGAAAGTATAGTGTTTATACGGATAATCAAAAATTAGATATAAAATTTAACTTAAAAAATTATATTTTATTTTTGGGCAATATGATTGATTTATTTCCTAAATTATGTAAATTTGATTGACAATTGAAGTTAGACTATGCTAACATATACATGAGATTAGTCTTGGCTAACTTAAGAAATACATGAATGTTGTATTCAATTAAAAGGAAGGATGAGTATGATGCCATTAACATTTGCGAATGTAGGAGAAGAAAACATGATCAAACGTATTGGAGGCAATCCAGAAACAAAGAAGCGTTTAGAGAATTTAGGTTTCGTAGCTGGAGGAAATGTGACGATCATTAATGAGATTGCAGGAAATATCATTGTCAATGTAAAAGAATCGCGTATTGCGATCAGTAAAGAAATGGCTCAAAAAATTTTCATTTAAAATTTAAGGAGGAAACGAAAATGAAGACACTTCGTCAAGTAAATATCGGAGAAAATGTAAAAGTTATAAAGCTTCACGGGGAAGGTGCAGTAAAACGTAGAATTATGGATATGGGAATTACAAAAGGTGTAGAAGTACATGTACGTAAGGTTGCACCATTAGGTGATCCGATAGAGATAAGCGTTCGTGGATATGAGTTATCCATTCGTAAAGCAGATGCAGATATGATTGAAGTAGAGTAACGTACAAGGGCATTGCCCTTAATTTTTAACGAATTTAGTTAGCATAGGCTAATTTTTAGAAAGGTAGGATTTAAGTATGGAGAAAAAAACTATTCGCATTGCCTTAGCTGGCAATCCAAACTGTGGAAAAACAACATTGTTTAATGCACTTACAGGTTCCAATCAATTTGTTGGTAACTGGCCGGGTGTAACCGTTGAGAAAAAAGAAGGAAAATTGAAAAAACATGAAGATGTTATCATTACGGATCTTCCTGGTATTTATTCCTTATCGCCATATACATTGGAGGAAGTTGTTGCACGAAATTATTTGATTAATGAACATCCAGATGTCATTTTGAATATCGTAGATGGTACAAATTTAGAACGAAATCTTTATTTAACCACACAGTTAACAGAACTTGGTATTCCTGTTGTAATGGCAATCAATATGATGGACATCGTAAAAAAGAATGATGACAAAATAAATGTAAAGGAATTATCACGAGAACTAGGAGTTACAATTGTAGAAATATCCGCATTAAAAGGAAATGGTATTATGGATGCTGCCGAAGCTGCTTTACAAGCAGCAAAGGTTGGAAGAACCATTCCTATGCATACATTTTCAGGAGCTGTTGAACATGCAATTGCACATATTGAAGAGGCTGTTTTACATGATATGCCAGAGGATCAGCAGCGTTGGTATGCAATAAAAATCTTTGAACGTGATGATAAAGTGCTTGCTAAATTAAATCTATCTAAAGAAGTACTTGCACATATCGAAAAAGATATTCAGGCTGCGGAAAAAGAACTGGATGATGATGCCGAATCGATCATTACCAACGAGCGTTACATTTATATAGCATCCATCATAAAAGGCTGTTATAAAAAGAAAACAGCCGGTAAACTATCTACATCTGATAAAATAGACAAGGTGGTAACCAATCGTTGGTTAGCATTACCAATCTTTGTTGTGATCATGTTCTTTGTTTATTATATTTCTGTATCAACAGTTGGTACATGGGCAACTGATTGGGCAAATGATGGTGTCTTTGGTGATGGTTGGCATTTGTTTAGTATTGGCACAAATGATTATGATGAGGCAATCACAAAATATGCCGAAGAAAATGTATGGACAAAACCATTTGTGGTAACGGTGGATAAAGCAGTAGATGATGAGGTTATCGGTGCACAGGATATAAAAGATGCAATCCAAGAAGAAGACTATGGAGCATTTGATGAAGCCTATGGCACTTATGGAGATTCCCTTGCACAAGCAGGATATGATGTATCAACAATATATGATGCTGCTTTAGGTGATGATGCACAAGGAGTACCTGATCCTTCTGAATTTGGTATTTGGGTACCAGGTGTCCCTGTTTTGTTGAATAACTTATTGGATAGTATACACTGCTCTTCTTGGTTACAAAGCTTGATTGTTGATGGAATCGTAGGTGGTGTTGGTGCTGTATTAGGATTTGTACCACAAATGATCGTGTTATTCTTATTATTGGCATTTTTAGAAGCCTGTGGGTATATGTCACGTATTGCATTTGTATTAGATCGTGTATTCCGCAAATTTGGTTTATCAGGAAAGTCATTCATACCAATGTTGATTGGAACAGGGTGTGGAGTACCAGGAATCATGGCATCAAGAACGATTGAAAATGAAAGAGATCGCAGAATGACGATCATGACGACTACATTTATCCCATGTGGCGCAAAAGTACCAATCATCGCATTGATCGCTTCAGCATTATTTCATGGAGCATGGTGGGTAGCACCAAGTGCTTATTTCATCGGCATTGCGGCAATCGTTATATCTGGAATCATGTTGAAGAAAACACAAATGTTTGCTGGTGAACCTGCGCCCTTCGTCATGGAACTTCCAGCTTATCATATGCCAACAGTGTCCAATCTTTTTCGCTCTATGTGGGAACGGGCTTCCTCCTTTATTAAAAAAGCTGGTACCATCATATTATTATCATCTATTATCATATGGGCAGGCTCTATGTTTGGCATGATAGATGGTTCCTTTGGTTTCAGTTTAGATATGGAATTAGAAAACAGCGTACTAGGTATGCTAGGAAGAGCTATTTGCTGGATTTTTGCTCCATTAGGTTTTGGTAACATTAAGGCAACGATCGCTACAATTATGGGATTGGTTGCAAAAGAAGAGGTTGTTGGTGTATTTGGGGTGCTTGATTTTGAGGGGATGACACAATTAGCAGCTTATTCATTCCTCTGCTTCAACTTATTATGTGCACCATGTTTTGCAGCTATGGGTGCTATCAAAAGAGAGATGAATTCTACGAAATGGACAACTTTTGCGATTGCATATCAATGTGTATTTGCATATGCTATCTCATTAGTTGTCTACCAAATTGGTTCAGTATTTGTAGGGAATGCAAATATTATTGGTCTTATATGTGCAGTTATCGTTCTATTATTTATCACCTATATGTTAATAAAACCGTATAAAGAGCCTGTGAAATTAGGCAAAGAAGTCAGAGTTTAAAGAAAGTCGAGGATATGATAATGATAGATTGGTTGTTAAATCATATATCTACACTTTTCATAAGCATTGTTTTACTTATGATTATCATATGGATCATAAGATATATGATAAATGAAAAAAGGCAGGGGAAGTCATCCTGCGGTGGCCAATGTGGGCATTGTCAGATGAATCACTCTTGTAATCATAGTTCTTAAATCAACAAAAAGGGGTAGTTCATCTTAAATGGATACTCCTTTCGATCATTATAAACGAGAAAGGTATATTTAATATATGATGGAAATAACTTTGAAAATTGAAGGAATGATGTGCTCTATGTGTGCATCTCATATCAATGATTGTATTCGTAAAAATTTCAATATCAAAAAAGTAAAAACTTCTCACAGAAAAGGAGAAATCGAATTATTATCAGAAACGATTATAGATGAAGATAAACTAAGAAAAGTGATACATGATACAGGGTATACATTAATATCTATAAAACAAGAAGATTATATGAAAAAGGGTTTATTTTCATAGGCTCTGTTAGAAATCCCAAGAGATTCTTATTATAGTCTTGTTTAAAATATATATGAAATAATTTCTGATTTTATTTCATAAGTGTTAACTTCTATTATTTCCGCGGTGGATTACTCATAATTGCATACACTTGCATACAGGTACAATACACTTAATAAATAGGCGTATATAAAAAGCCGATAACTAAAGGGCTTTTGGCATCATACAGGTAGCATACAAACGCATATAAAAAGCAAAGATTTTTCCGTAAAAACACAATTTTTCCGTGAAAAGTCGTAAAAAAGTGTGAGAATGGCCAGTTATCATTAAATATAATTGGTCATTTTTTATTTGGAATTTAGCGCGATTTTCAGTGATATAGTATTAAAAATGTCATCGTGCTATAATATGAAATATAAATAAACTTGAAAATGTGAACTTATATTTCATACTTTAATATAGGACTATGAATAAGGAGGTTAATTATATGGATGATAAACAAAAAAAGAACTTAGCTTATGTAATCGGTGTCAGTATCATCGGTGTATTTGTAGTGTTGTTTGTCCCTATGATTTTTCATATATTTAACTAAAAAGATTTAATACATGAAATTCAAAATG
The DNA here is from genome assembly GCF_003433845.1 of Absiella sp. AM09-50. Lineage (NCBI taxonomy): Bacteria > Bacillati > Bacillota > Erysipelotrichia > Erysipelotrichales > Erysipelotrichaceae > Amedibacterium > Absiella sp. AM09-50. Next base: position 10,422 of record NZ_QVFI01000048.1, on the reverse strand, counting down.
TGAGGTAAATTTATGACAGAAAAAGAAAAAATGATCAATGGTTTTATCTATAATCCTGTTTCTCCGCAACTTGTTTTAGATAGAGATAAAGCTAGTCGTATACTAACAAAATACAATAAAAAAGTATTCCATGAAGTAAATATGAGAAATCGGATGATAAAAAAATTGATGAATACAAGTGGTTACTTTTGGATAAAGCCGCCTTTTTTCTGCGATTATGGATATAACATTTATCTAGGAAAAGAAGTGATGGTTAATTTTAATTGTGTATTTCTTGATGTATGTCCAATTATCATTGGAGATTATACATTGATCGGTCCTAATACACAGATTTATACAGCATGCCATTCATTAGATTATAAAGAAAGACAAGAAAATAAAGAGTTTGGAAAACCTGTTCGTATAGGTGATCATGTATGGATCGGTGGAAATGTTACGATATTACCGGGGGTATCAATCGGTGATCATTCGATTATTGGTGCTGGCAGTGTGGTTACTAAAGATATACCAGCGAATGTGATTGCGGTGGGTAATCCATGTAAGGTAATAAAAGATCAAAAAAATGTAAGTATACAGAGTGCAAAGAGGATATAAAAATATAAGGTACTATGTAAAGAAGTTTGATAGTTTTCTTTTTTATTTATAAAATAAGATTATTATATTGTGTAAAGTCAATAATCGTCTAGTGTAACTCAAATAAAATGATATTTCAAGAATAGACTTTTGAAATGTAATCAGTCTATAATGTAAAAAAGAGAAGGAAGTGAATTTTATGAAAAAATTATTTGTATTGATGATGATAGGAAGTCTTCTGGTTGGATGTACATCTGCTAATGATCAAAATGATAAGAAATCAGCAAAGCCTGCAGGATCGGCAGTAGCATTAAAAGATAATGATACTAAGTCAAAAGATAACCAAAAAGAAAAAGATGATTCAGAAAAAGAAGAGAAAAAACAACAGGAAGAGGAAAAGCAACAGAAACAATCTAATGCTCCTAAGAAGGAATCATCAAAAAACGACGGTACTAGCAGTAAAACAGAAAAAAAAGACAATAACCAATCAAATTCTAATAAGAATGAATCAAATCAAGAAAACAACACACCTTCTCAAGATTCAAATCATACAGGAGAAACTAGCAAACCAGTAACACCACCTGTTGAAAATCCAGAACCAGAACCGCCAGTGATTCAACAAGCAAAAGCAGATCAGGTATTTGCTCAGATAAATGCATATCGTACTCAAAATGGGAAAGAACCATTTACATATTCATCTGAACTTAGAAGTAGGTGTGATTCGCATGCATTCGCAATGGCACAGAAAGAAGCATTATGGCATAGTGGAGATGGAGCTGAATGTATAACGAATTACGATGACCCATTCTCTGCATGGGTGAGTTCGCCACCTCATAATAAACTATTATTGAGTAACAACACAGAAGCAGCAGTTGGGATTTATTATTATAATGGATACTATTACTCAGTATTTCAAACACGCTGGTAAAATACATATAAAATAGATAATGAAGCACGATCTGAAAAATGGTCGTGTTTTTTTTATGGAAAGGAGATCATATGAATTACTACAAGGTGGGTTTCTTTTAGGGCATTATGCCCTATACTTAAAATTTAACTGAACAGTATATGGACATAAGGTTGAAATAACACTTTATGTCCCTTTTTATTAGGAGGAAAATACGATGAAAGACAAAATAAAAAAAGCAATACACAAAGTGCTGATGACGATTGCAACTATCTTCATAACACTATCTACAGTGTTCTCTTCAATGCCATTGCAAGTTCAAGCGGCAGGAGAAAATATATATTTTGAAGTCAATAAAGCAGATGAGGTATTAAAGGAAGCACAAAGACATTTAGGAAAGCCATATGTATGGGGAGCTGCAGGCCCGAATAGCTTTGATTGCTCTGGTTTCGTTTCTTATGTATTCAAACAGGTTGGCTTGAAATTTAATGCAGACCGTTTCACTACATATTCCATTGATAGTTATCTGGAAGGCTTAGGTGTAACAAGCTATACCTACTCCACCGAGGAAGCAAATCCTAAAAATGTAAAAGCAGGAGATATCATTCTGTTTTATGATAATACAGGAGATGCTCTTCATATGGGGATTTATATGGGTAACGGTAAAATCATACATTGTGCTGCTGAGATGCCATCAGGCCCTCAACAACAAGTTATGATCAGCGATATTGATTTACTCAGCACCAAACATGGAAGTTCAATCATTACATATAAAGCATATCGAATCTTCCCTGATGAAGGTGGAGTAAGATTGAAGAAAACAGATGAATTTGGAAATGCATTGGCAGGAGTTAAGTTTAAAATAACAATGCCTAATGGTTCAACTAAAACAGTTACTACAAATTCAAATGGTATTTGGGATTCAGATGATGAAGGTGTTAATTTAGATACAGGAACATATAAGTATCAAGAAGTATCTACCGTAGAAGGTTACCTGTTGGATAACACAGTAAGATCGTTTACTGTCAAAGCAGGCGTGAAGGCAAGTGAAAATGTGGTAGTAGTCACTAATAACGAACCAACTGGAGAGATCGAAGTTATTAAAACAAATACGAATGGAGATCGAGTTTCCAATACGGTCTTCAAGGTATATGCTGATAAAACCATCACGAACAGAGCAGGATCAAAAGTTTTTTATACTAAAGATCAATTAGTTGCTACGTTGACAACGTCAGCAAATGGCAAAGCAAGTGTAAAAGTTCCTTTAGGCAGATACCGTATCGTGGAATCACAAGTAACGAATGGCTATATTCTAAATACAAAAGAGCATATAGTAACACTTGATTACAAGAATCAGACAACCTCTCTGATTACTTCATCTACGACGATTGAAAATAAGGAACAGAAAGGTAAAGTTGTTTTAAAGAAATCCATTGATACAACAGAAACAGATGGTAAATATGGTGATGCTTATTTGCAGGATAACCAATATGCTTTGATTGCCAAGGAAAAAATAACGAATGCTGCAGGTACCATTAAATATTACGAAAAGGATCAGATCATATCTTATAAAAAAACAGATTCCAACGGAATGATTACATGGGATGATCTTCCATTAGGAAAATATTACATCGAAGAAGTAGACAATAATGGTAGTCTTCAGATCAATTCTGCTAAAATCGATGTTTCTGTAGATTACGCAGGTCAGACAGTGGAAAAAACGGTTGTCAACAAGACAACTGCAGATAAACCTAACATGCAGAAAATCCAAATTTTCAAATCAGGAATTGATGGCTCTTCTGGAGTATATGATGGTTTAGAAGATGTAGAATTTACTTTGAAACTGAAATCAGATGTAAATAAGTCTGGATGGGATAAAGCAGTTACTTATGATGTGATCACCACAGATAAAAAAGGAATTGCAACTACGAAGTATCTGCCTTATGGTGTTTATCTTGTGAAGGAAACAAAGAGTCCTGCAGATCGTATACCAGCACCTGATTTTACTATTTCAATCAGTAAGAATTATACGTCTTACAAAAAAGATGAACAGATCAAGAAGATCAATGTAAACAATGCTCCATTATCTGCACAGGTTCGTATCGTAAAAGAAGATTATGATACTGGAAAAGCAGTAACATTGAACAGTGCAAGCTTCAAGATTAAAGATGAAGATGGCAACTATGTTGTACAAAAGGTAGGTGGTGTGAAAATTGATACATTCACTACTAACAGCAAGAATCAGGTTGTTTCCATTTTTGGAAAACAGGGTGAAGTTGTATTACCGTTAAAATTGCAGTCAGGAAGTTATACCATCGATGAGATCAAGACTCCTGAAGGGTTCTTGGAACTGGAAAAACCAGTGACATTCAAGATTGAAAATATCAGAGATATGGATCAGGACGAAGATCAGGAACCAATTATAACTGTTAAGGTTAAGAACAGACTGCCAAAGGGTATTTTGACAATTAAGAAAGTCGATCAAACAACTAAACTTCCTATGGAAAATGTTGAGTATTGCTTAACTGCAAAGAAAGATATCATCAATATGATCGATGGTTCTAAGTTGTATAAAGCTGGAGAAACTGTTTATGAAGGTAAAACGAATGCCAAAGGAATCATTACCATTAAAGATATTAACATGGGTGAATATGAGCTGCGTGAAAAATTGACTTTAGAAGGATATGTGCTTTCTGAAGAAGTTCATGACGTTGTATTTACGAAAAAAGACAATACGACCAAGGTATATGAGATAGGAGTAAACGTAACAAATATTGCTCCAAAAGGCGAAATCCATTTGGTTAAGAAAGATAAAGATACCAAAGAATTCTTAAGTGGAGTAATTTATCAACTGACAGCCAAAGAGGATATCGTAAGCCTTGATGGAAGAAATACTGTTCTTTATAAAGTGGGTGAACCAGTATCTGTTGATATTTCAGAAGATGGACGATATATGACAGATGAAACAGGTGAGATCAATATAGCGAATTTGCCATTAGGAAAATATGAGTTGAAAGAAGTCCAAGCATTGGAAGGTTACTATCTAGATACAACAGTATACGATATTGACTTAAGTTACGACCATAGTGATAAGACGCTTTATACACGCTCACTGGAAGTAACTAACAAAAAGACTACTACCGAAATATCCAAGGTAGATGCAACAGATGAAAAAGAACTGGAAGGCGCAGAATTATCGTTGTTTGATAAAGATGATAACTTAATTGAGTCATGGACTTCAGGAAAAGAACCTCATATTATCAAAGGATTGCTTATCGGCATGGAATATCGTCTTCATGAAGATCTTGCACCATTAGGATACGCTACTGCATCTGATGTTACATTTACCATCGATGAGTCAGGAGAAGCAACAAAAGTGGAAATGAAAGATGAAATCACAAAGACAGAGATCCTGAAAGTGGATGCAGATACGAAAGAGCCTCTTGCTGGAGCGCAGCTACAGGTATTGGAGAAAGAAAGCAAGAATATCATAGATGAGTGGACAAGTTCAGAAGAAGCACACAAGATTACTGGACTTCATGTTGGTAAGACTTATGTACTTCATGAGGTCAATGCACCTGCTGGATACCACAAAGCTGAGGATGTGGAATTCACGATCGCAGATAGTGGAGAAATACTAAAAGTTGAAATGAGTGATCGCATTACGACAATCATTGTGGAAAAACAGGATGCAGAAAACGGAGAAGCACTGCAAGGTGCTGTACTAACTATCGTGGATAAAGAAACAGGTAAAACTGTGGAAACATGGAAGTCCACGAAAGAACCTCATGAGATCAAAGGACTTGAGGTAGGAAAATCCTATATCCTCAAGGAAATCAGTGCTCCTTCACACTACGAAAAAGCAGGTGACATTGAGTTTAAGGTGGAAGAGGATATGCAGGTTCAGCACTTGGTAATGAAGGATAAAAGAACACCGATCACTGTTGTGCAGACAGGAGATGAAACAAAAGTAATGCCATTATTAGCCATCGTACTTGGTGCAGGTATCGCTGTTCTTGTCTTGTATAGAAAGTCAAAAAAGCAATAAGAAAGTAAATGAATGTATTCATGATAGGGGCAGTGATAAAAAAATCATTGCTCCTATTTTGCTGATGGAAATGGAAAGGTGGAGAAAATGAAAATCATTCATCAAAAGGTAGAGGCATATCCTAGCAGGATCCGTTTGCCTGTGGATTATCTAAAAATCAGTGATCCTAATTATGAGGAAGGTGTCTGGTGCAGATATGAAAAAGATAACATTCAGATGGATTCCATTCAGGTCATGGTAAAGCATGAAACCATGTATGATGAGCAAGAGGATTACAGTTATGATTATGGCGAACTTATCGTGAGTCTTTCCAATAGATATTGGAAAGGAGAACCAACCGCTGAAAAAGAATATGAAATAGGAGTAGATACGGCACGATATGAAATTGAAACAGAGCATAACCGAAGTGAAATCTATACTGCTTCTGACGGTATTTTCGGTGCAGTGAATGAATGTTATTATGGAGATAAGCTGGGGAAGATCAATATTTATCTGGCAATCCCTGATGAATATGAAATGGATGAAACAGAGTTTATCTTAAATGTGTTAAGAACAATGAATATTCATCATCTGCATTTATGCGTTGTCAGAGATGAAGATGTAGATATAAATATGGATAATGAAGAATTATTCGAGGACATGCAAATGTCCCCATAAATCAGAAAGGAGGAATGTGCCTATTGAACAGTATTATCAGCTGGATAGGTGGTAAAAAAGCATTACGCAATCTCATCTATTCCAGATTTCCAAATTATTATGATCGTTACATTGAAGTGTTTGGCGGTGGTGGATGGGTTCTCTTCGGTAAGCAGCCAGATAAATTCGAAGTATATAACGATTTTAATAATAACTTAACCAATATGTTTGCGGTCATCAGAGATCAGCCATTGGCCTTCATAGAGGAACTGGGCTATTTACCTGAGAATGGACGTTATATCTTTAACTTGTATAAAGACATTATCTCAAAGCAACGAATCGAAGATAAATATCTGGAGGATGAGGTTAAGCGTGTTCGTGTTTATTTTACAGAGCTACAGGCAGAAGAAATCATAGAGATTATGAGAAAAGAACGTATTGAAAAACAGGATGTAAAGCTAGCAGTGGCGTTTTTTAAACTGATACGTTACAGTTATGGCTCTGGCTGCAAGACTTATGGATGCAGACCATATGATGTAAGGAATGCTTTCCATATGGTTTGGGATATATCTGATCGTCTTAGCAATACCATCATCGAGAATAAAGATTTTGAGGCATTGATCTGTCAATATGATAGACCGAATGCCTTTTTTTATTGTGATCCACCTTATTATGAAACAGAAGGGATGTATCAGGTTTTATTTACAAAAGAGGATCATACACGGTTAAGAGATACATTGGCGAATATACAAGGAAAGTTTTTGCTTAGTTATAACGATTGTGAATTCATACGTGATATTTATAAAGACTTTCATATAGAAAGTTGTTCACGTGTAAATAACATGGCATTGCGCTATGACAATGCTGCGGAATTCCCAGAAGTTTTGATATCTAATTATGACACGCAGAATAATGAAAGAGTTGGAAAACAAATGGGACTATTTGATTTAGATTTTATGGAAAGCGAGGATGAAGAAAATGAATAGTATATATATCAATGTTTTGGAAGATTTTAAGATTCAGTTACCTCAACAGGTTGCAAAAGAGATGCTTCTGAAAGTTGGGGATCGTTTGATTTTACAATATGATCCAGAAAGATTGGCAGAAAAGTGTTTTTTCATCGAAGGAGATGAAAAAGATAGATTAGAAAAAGAAGAATACTTCTGCATTCCACATCGTCTATTCAAAAGTGCTGGAATAGAAAATCAGGATCTGCAAGTCATACTTGGTAGCGAGGAACTGACAGTGACAACATCTGCCAATATCATCAAGGCATTACCTAGTGAATACATAGAAGCACTGATGGAGCAGCATGTCGATTTAAATAGAATGGCAGATTGTATTGCAGAAAGGATCAATGAAAATGTGCTCGAATCAGAAGAAGAGTCAATTTAAGATATTAGATACACAAGGAAGATTGGTAATTCCTCAGGATATCCGCGATAAAGCGGATATCCATAAGGGCGATATTGTAGAGATCAAAAATGTACGAAACGGTATCTTAATTGCAAAACTAGATATCGTCAAGCTGAATGATGAATCTATTGAAGCATTACAAAATATGGTCATTTCCTCCGCAAGAAAGTTAGATAAAAAATCACTTTTGATGCTTACAAAAAAGATGGTAGAAATGGCAGAAAGAACGGAGGAGTATAATGATTAGAGTTTTAAAAGATAAAAGGATAAAGGTCTTGTTCGTCATGATATTTTTATTATTGATGTTCGTAATTTTTATGAAACCATGTTATGCAGCTGGAGATGTATCAGGAGCAATCGAGAGTGCATGGGGAAGTGCTAAAGGACAGATAAAAAGTGTTGTCAATAATGTCGTATTCCCAGTCATCGACCTTGTCTTGGCAGTATTCTTTTTTGTGAAGCTCGGAACCGCATATTTCGATTATCGAAAGCAGGGACAGTTTGAATGGACAGCTCCAGCCATCCTGTTTGCATGTTTATGTTTCACATTAACAGCACCAAATTATATTTGGACGATTCTGTAAGGAGCAGCCATGTTTATTTGGGATTTTGTAGCTGACAAGGTACTGGGAGGTATTATCGATTGGATATATGAAAAGATTCTTGATACCTTAGGGGAATTTTTTGGACTGATGGGAAACATGGGAGCAGAGATTTTTGATTATAATTGGGTAAAATCTATCGTAGAAATTATGCGTCTGTTTGGGTGGACGCTGTTTGCGGTAGGGCTTGTGGTAGCTGCTTTCGAGTGCGCATTAGAGTATCAAGGAGGCAGAGGAAGCATCAAGGATACAGCTTTGAATTATATTAAGGGATTTATGGCTGTATCCCTTTTTACTGTGGTACCAATTAGTCTGTTCAAGTTCTGCATCACATTACAGGTACAGCTTACCTCAGGAATGGCAACTCTAGTTGGATCTGATTCAATAGGAGAAACTGCAAAAATGTCATTAGGATTTTTAACAGATATGGGATTAAGCGCACTGCTCGCCATCATGATTTTAATCATGATGGGCTATTCTATAATCAAAATATTTTTTGCTAATCTGAAACGTGGAGGAATATTGTTGATTACTATAGCAGTAGGCTCTTTATATATGTTCTCTGTGCCAAGAGGCTATACCGATGGTTTCGTTCAATGGTGTAAACAGATTATCGGTATATGTCTTACTGCTTTTTTACAGGCAGTGATGTTAATTGCAGGACTTGGTGTCATGAAAGAAAACTGTTTATTGGGAATTGGTTTGATCCTCTCTGCAGGAGAGATACCAAGAATTGCTGGACAGTTTGGAATGGACACAAGTACGAAAGCGAATCTGATGAGTACGATGTATGCTGCACAAGCAGCTATGTCTATTACCAGAACGATTGCAGGTGCGGTTAAGTAAATGAGAAGATATATGGCTTACATCGATGAAATTAACTATTCCATTGATCTTGATGGAAATGAACTTTGCCCATTTATTACACACTTCGGTAATTTTGGAGATATTGAAATCTACGATCAAATTAAGAAAGAGATTCTATTAAATACTAAAGAAGTCTATATTGATTGCTTCTACCCTGATGAATCTAATAGAGAGATTGCTCAGCATAGAGCAAGACATCTTTCTTATATGTTCGAAAATTACAAATATCATAAAAAACTTAAATATCCAAAAGGAAGATTACGAGCAATATATATGGATATGATGAGAGAATTATCTTTGATAAGAGATGATATTTGTTTTGAGCATATAAAAAGATAATATTAATGTGAATTTTCTTACCTTGTATATGGTACAGTTAAAGCGTATAATAACCCTATAAATTAGAATTTGAAAGTGGGATGAAGTTAAATGAATAAAGAGGAATTGCATCGTGTTATAGGAGAACAACAACCTAATATATGCCAAATGGTAGTGCTCAAAAACGGCAACATTATTTATAGTGATACTTGGAATGATTTTAATGCAGACGATAACATTCATATTGCTTCGGTAACAAAAAGCATTATAGCCATACTTATTGGAATTGCTATTGACAAAGGTATGATTAAAAGTATCCATCAAAAAGTATTGGATTTTTTCCCCGACTATGTGCTTAAAAGAGGAGAAAAGACCATACACAATATTACTTTATATCATTTGCTTACAATGACCGCACCATATAAATACAAGTCGGAGCCTTGGACAAAAGTATGCACGAGTGAGGATTGGTCAAAAGCAGTCCTTGATTTACTCGGCGGTAAAAGCGGTATTATAGGTGAGTTTAAGTATTCAACACTCGGCATACATATATTGAGTACAATAATAACCAAAGTAAGTAATATGACAACATTGGAATTTGCCAATGAATATTTATTCAAGCCTCTTGAAATAAAAGAAAGACATCTTTATACAGTAAAAAACAAAGAGGAACATATTGGCTTTGTGACTTCGAAAGAGCCAAAAGAAAATGGTTGGTTTTGCGATAACAAAGGAATTGTATCATCAGGTTTTGGGCTCTGTTTATCGGCAGAAGATATGGCTAAAATAGGACAAATGTGCCTTGATAAAGGTATCTATGACAACAAAAGAATTGTATCAACCGAATGGATAGAAAAAATAACTACACCATATTTAACTACTGATGAAAAATTTGGATTTATGAAATATGGCTTTTTGTGGTGGATTATAGACGAAGAAGAGAAAATATATTCTGCCATTGGTGACAGTGGAAATGTAATATATGTTAATACTGAAAAGAACATTGTAATCTCTGTTACGGCAACATTCAAGCCTTTGGTATTTGATAGAGTTCA
>NZ_QVFI01000047.1:0-14795 GCF_003433845.1 Absiella sp. AM09-50 | reverse complement strand
AGGTACTAGCAATTGGTTTTTTTCTAGTGTCCGTTTTACAGGGTACAGTTTATAATGCTAAAGTAGTTTTTTTTATTTTCCCTTTACGAATCATATTAACGAAGTATACCATTCCCATTAAACAAGTGTACAAATGATAAGGAGCCGAATTCCATACTCCAAAAATTAATTCAATTGGAATAAAATATATAAAAGCTAAAGTACAATATATGTAAAATTTAATAGATTTACTTTCCATATTTTACCTTTCTATATAGAGCCCATGCGTTAAAAAATAATCTTGGATTGATAAATAAAAGTACTGCTGCAATTTTATCTCTATATGGCACACATTTATTGGTTAATATAAAATGAAAATTATCAAGAATATATTTAGTAATCTCCAATCTAATATCTTTTGTAGTGTTGTCGTAATAAGTCAGTTGCCTTAAGATATTAAATCTTGAGTAAATTCTTCGACGTAATATTGGATCTTTTAAAGTTGGATAATGAATACAGAGATAATCACACATTTCATCTGTTAATTCAATCATGTCCATTTTTTTTTATATTAAAATCACTTCTCATTTGCGAATTAGAACGCATCACATAATAGCAATAAGCTCCGTTTCCATAAGCAATATCCGTTTTGCAGTTATCTATCATCTTGTATGTTGTACCATTATCTTCAAATAATTTTCCTTTTGGAAATCTAACATTTTTTAATAAGCCGCTCCTAAATAACTTAAAACATGGAGAAACTGTAATACCATCTTCCACTAGCATTCTTCTAATAAATTCTGTTTTAGAAATACATTCTTCACTTTTTTTTCCTTGTATTTTAAATAATATCGAATTATTTTCATCTGAGATGTTGTATGCACAAGCTGAAATTTGCGTATTATACTTTATTAAAATATTGTAAAGATACTCTATATAATTTTTTTCAACGTAATCATCAGAATCAAAAAAAGTAATTAAATCCCCAGAAGCGTTATCTATTCCAACATTCCTTGCATCAGAAGGACCACCGTTTTCTTTATGTATTACTACGATCCTCGAATCTTTATTTTGAAACTGATCACATAATTTAGCTGTTTCATCTGTTGAACCATCATCAACAAGGATTATTTCTATATTTGAATACGTTTGCTCAATAAAACAATTTACGCACCTACTAATAAATTTTTCTGTATTGTAAGCAGGAATTATGATTGATATTTTTTCCATTTTATGCCTCCTTTTTTAATTTCAATTACTTTTTTGATCAGTCTACCAATAAAAATTGGACACATAATTCCAAATAAAAAATAATATACTACCAATAAAAAGTTATCAGCTTTTGGTGTTAAGCCAGAAGGTGAAACACCAACTATAATGGCTCCTAGTTTAAACGAAAAAAATTGAAGAGCCATTATTTCAAAAGAGAACTTACCAATATCTGAAAAAAGTTTATTTATTAGATTAATCTTTTCTAATTTCTTTGCAATAAAGAAAACAACGTACATACCAACAAATGCTGAAACAATAAGATATAGCGGATTATTAAAGACATTTAAATTCATTTCTATACTTCCAAATAAAGGTAAAAGTAATAAAATGCACAAACAAATAAAAAACATATTTAAATTAACGAATTGTACTTTTAAGTAGCTGTATATAAACTGGCAAAAATCTATCAAAAAAATAGCTGTTAACGTATTATTAAATCTCGGAATTGTAAAACCAATAATGTCTGTTAGCACCCACGAAATAAGCATACACATAGTACATAGTATTAATCTTATCAGCCGCTTATATTTTTCATTTGGCACTAATTTTCCGCAAATATAATTGATTATCGCTATACCTACAAGAGCCATAAATAAAACGTTAGCATACCATAAAGGTCCTATAATTACTTCTCTGTTAGCAAGAAATATTGTCGCAAATATTTGTTTAATATAGTCCGAAAGTAAATAAAACTTCATATTTTTACCACTATATACAATATCAGTGGAATAAAAACTAACTTTTATAAAAGCATTATGTAAAGCTACTGCTAACAATCCAGTAAAAATAATTTTTGAATATAGTTTGCGAAATTTATTATTTATAAAAATCTTTGTATCAAACAGTGATTTTTCACTGAGCGTAAGTCCTGCAATACAAAAAAACACCACTACTTTAAACAAACCAGTAAAATTTGCAAAGTACACGTTAAAATCATAGTCAATATGTAGCAAAACAATTATAAAAGTTAAAATGCCTTTGCTAATATCAATCCATTGCATTCTTTTCTTCATTTGTAAGCCTTCATTCCTAGAACTCTTGCCAACATATTTGGAATAAATTCTAATGCAGCTTTAACATTCCTGTCTTGGATAATTCTCTTTAAAATATATTTTGCCATCCCTGCTCCAGCACTATTTGTGCCATATGAGTTCATGTATGGTTCAGCTCTATAAAAATCACCAGTATCATGATAGCGTTTATAAAGAGTCTTGAAATTAAAATCATGAGAATGAATTACTTCTGAATCAGCACAATACTTTATTCGATAACCATTCATAATTAGCTTATGTGCAATATACTGATCTTCATTTGAAGTAAAACGTTTCCCGTCATAATAATTTAAAGACTCAAACACTTTTCTATCAATTGCCGAACTAGCATCTGAAAAGAAAAATGTATTTAAACCAAGTTTATGAATATCTTTTTTTGTTTTAATAAAAGAATGACTACCATAGTTCTTTTCTCTTGTATATTTTTCTATATTATCTTTAGATGATATTTGCCTAGAATAGGCGGCTTCACAATTGCCGTTAATAATATCTTTTGTTAAATTGAATAACCAATCTTTTCGTTTTATAATAATATCTTGAGATATAAATACAATAATATCTCCATTACATTTCTTAGCCATCATTTCTCTAGTAGCTGAATGAGAAAAATCACTGGGTTCAACTAATGTATAATTACAGCCATTCTTTTGAAGAATCTCTTGCGTATTATCGTTGCTACGAGTCAATGCATAATTAATTGAATTAATGTTTACATTCTCCTGCATTAATAATGAAACATGTAATTTTTTTATATAAGCTTGAGCATTATATAAGGGACAAATAATATCTATATTCAAACTAATCTACCTCCATTTACACAAGAGCGTTGACGAAAACCAAAAAGGCCAATGACCAAGCTCTTTTTCTACTTTCTTTTCTTCATCTTCCCCCCTATTCCGATGTGAAAAAGTCAAGCTTTTTCACATCGGCGCAGCCCATTTCACTCGCTTGTGGTTAAGGTGAAAAGGGGCGTATCTTATGCTCAAATTTATCACCTTAACATCTCCATTTTGATTTTTTCTCTCTTGATGATTCACAAAAGCAACATCTTTTGAATCCTCTCTTTGCTTCTGCTTAACTTAAACTTCATTTTCTTCGCATCAATCTTATTTCTGACTTGTTATTTTCTATCTATTCTTCTACTAGTAGGCCAGCCAATGATCATGCAATCTACATGCGTTCTTTTTTTCTCATAATGAAAATATTCACCTTTCTTCTCTTTCTAAATCTAAGCTTAAAAAAAGTCAAAAGTCAGCAAATTTCATTCATTAGACACCGCCTCTCTCATCGATTTCTATTCTGCTAACTTGTATTGTAATCAAAATCGTTATTCCTTCATCCTTTAATCAATTTTTAACTCTATTGCTCTTATTCCTTCCATTGATGTTGGACTTATTGATCTCTTTAATCTCATCTTATCTGCTAATGGTTCTGCTGTTCATATTCATGCTAATCCTTATGGCCACAAAATCATTGATGATTCTGATGTTCTTCTTACTTATCGCTTTTTTATCCAGAAGCTATATGTTGGAATAGTGATCTTGCTTCTTATTATTTGGCTTTACTTTCTACAACATTAGTTATCACAATCCCAACCTCGGCATCACCCTGCTTTGCTTCGTTTCTATAGAAAAAGCTTCTAGACATGACGCGTTAAATACCATATCTGCTACTGCTCAATTTCTTGCTATGAATTCTATACTTCATCCTCGTTATATGTGTCTTGATTCTGCTAGTAACAACTATGTTACACATAACTTCTTTCTCAGTCTAAACATTACTCCTATCATCGATATCAACTGTCGAAGATAGGATAAAAAATCCTTTTTGCTTCTTTCCATAATTTTAATTCAGATGGTATTCCTGTTTGTTTAAATAACATGTCTATGATTTATGATGGTTATGAAGAAAAGAAACATAGAAATAAGTTTCGTTGTCCTTTGGCTAGAGGTAAGATTTCTTCTTGTTCTCATAAAGCTGATTGCTGCCCTAACAATGATTATGGCAAAATAAGATACATTAAAGAAGCTGATGATAATAAAATATTTGGTCCTGTTCCTTATAAATCTGATAAATGGAAACTCATCTAAAAGGACTGCACCTGCACTGAACGAATCAATAATCGCATTCTTAATGATTATCATCTTCATTCTATGAAGATTCTTAATCGTGGTAAATTTTTATTTTTTACCGTCTTTGCTACTATCAATTTTCATCTGGACACATAAATAAAATTTTTCAATCATTTTATTCATCATTTTTAGTGCGCTTTTTTTATTTTATCCTTCTTGCTCATTTGTGAAATTATCACAACCTTTCATTATGTTTTTTCGTCTATATTCAACAATTATATTTTTAGATTATCAAGTCTTGTAATCAATTTACTATTTTCATATACTATCAAATAGTCAAGCATAATAAATTAATGATACCAAACATTCATGATTACCCAACAAAAAAAACTTAGGAAACTTGAAATATTCTTCATCATATTTACTAGATCTAAGCCACAAAAATAATAGTAAAGAATAACTTATAAAATGAAATGCAGCAATATTGGGCCCATTACTTTTAAATAACTTCATTAATTATTTTTTATTATTTAATACTTTTTCAATTTTAGTACTATCTCCCCATATAGCTTTGGAATCGTATGGTCTATCAGGAAAAGCACCATATTGTAATTTTATGTTATAGTTATTTTCTTTAATAAATCTTTCCACCCTATCAGCAAGTTTTTCTGGTCTTCCAGAACAAATATTGAAAATTCCTTGTTCTTGTTTTTGACAGACAACAGCAGCAACTTGTTTGCAAAAATCAGGATAATCAATAAAATCATATTGATTTTGTCCAAGAGTAAATGGAAATTCTGTCTTTCCATCTTTTACTGCTGAGGTGATCTTTGAAAAAATAGATGAACCATACTCAGAATTCCCGACAATGTAATACCCTCTTAGCCATTGAAATATTGTAGTATTTTGCTTACACAACATTTGTGTTAAATCTCTTAAAGCATTTTTACCAATACCATATGGAGTTGTTGGACGACAAGGTGTATTCTCATTAATACTTCCCTCAAAGAAGCCAATTTCATGCATACTTCCCATAACTGCAATTTGCTTGCAACCAGATTCAACCATTCTCTTTATAAAGATAAAATGATTAGGTAAATCATTAATATGTGCGTTTGAATAATGAACAAATCCATCTCTCCACGCTAAATGAAGAAGGATATCTGGTTGCTCAAAATAATCATAAGGATTTTCTACTTCAAAAATATTACCTGCAATTATTTTTGCTCTCTTGTCAATGCTATCAACTCTAAAATCATTAGCTATTACTTCGATTCCAGCATCAAGAATAGTTTTTACAATTCCATGACCTAAATACCCATTTGCTCCAGTTACTAAAATTTTCATTTCTTTTTCTCTCTTTCCTAGTCCTTTTTAATCTATTTAATATCTAAAAAATATATTTCACAGTTCGGTTGTTAATAGCTTATACACTATAACGATTTTTAATCCATCTTCTCTTGATGGCATTCTTTTTTTGTCCTAACATTGCTATTCATAATTTTCTTTCATAATCTATTTATCAAAAATGGAAGGTATCCTTTAAACCCATCCATTTTTCATCTTTCTCACTCAAATTTAATTTTGTACCATCTTCTAAATGATACCCTGCACTGCTTGCTGTTCCTTGATACTCCCCTACTAGCTGGGGCCATTTGATTCCAATTTCCGGATCATTCCATGCTAATCCACATTCATCTCCTGGGTGATAAAAATCCGTCACTTTATAACAAAACTCTGCAGCATCGCTTAATACTAAAAATCCATGTGCAAATCCTTCTGAAATATAGAATTGCTTTTTATTTTCTTCTGTCAACTCAACACCATACCATTGACCATAAGTCTTGCTTCCTTTTCGTAAATCAACTGCTACATCAAAAACATTTCCTTTGATTACTCTTACTAGTTTTCCCTGTGGATACTGTTTCTGAAAATGAAGTCCTCTTAGCACTCCTTTTGTTGACATGCTTTGATTATCTTGAACAAAATTCATATTTAATCCAGCTTCTCTCATATCATTCTGATTATATGTTTCCATAAAATATCCTCGATGATCTCCATGAATAGCTGGCTCTATGATAAATAGTCCTTCAATTGGACATTTACTTACTTTTATCTGTCCCATCTTTTCCCTCTTTTCTAATATTTGATTTATTTTAAATATCTGCTTAATGCATCCTGCCATGTTGGCAATGGAGTAAATCCATTTTCTACTAATTTAGATTTATCTAATCTGCTATTAAATGGCCTTTTAGCTTTAGATAGACCATATTCTTCTGTAGTAACTGGAATAACCTTTGTGGTATATCCAGCTTGTTTGTATATCTCACATGTGAAATCATACCAACTGATATAGCCACCTTCATTTGTTGCATGATAATATCCATATTTATTTGTTTCGATCATATCTACCAATAAGCGAGCTAAATCATATGTATAAGTTGGTGTCCCAATTTGATCATTTACTACTTTAACAGTGTCATGTGTCTTTCCTACATTTAACATTGTCTTGATAAAGTTCTTACCATTAACACCAAATACCCATGCAATTCTTACAATAAAGTATTTTTCTAATAAACTTGACACAGCTAATTCACCTGCAAGCTTTGTTTCTCCATAAACGTTTAATGGCTTATAATCTTTACAATCTGGTTTCCATGGTTCAGTTCCCTGTCCATCAAATACATAATCTGTACTCAGATAGACCATCTTACAATCTAATTCTTTACATGCTTCTGCAATATACTTTGTTCCATCTGCATTCACTGCTCTGACTTTTTCAATCTTGTCATCATCTTCTGCCATATCCACCGCTGTCCATGCTGCACAATGAATCACTGCATCTGGTTTGATTTCATTTAATAACTCATCTACTCTTTTTTTATCTGTAATATCTAATGAATAATAAGGTTGTGTTGCTGCCGCAGAATCATCTTGAATCCCATTATAAAAAGAGGCGATATCTGAACCAATACCTTCGTGCCCCTTTTTTGCAAGCTCATTCATGACATCATAGCCTAGCTGACCAGCAACTCCTGTAACTAGTACTTTCATCTTATTTACACCTATCTAGCGGTTTCCATACATTTCTTCATAGTAGTTCTGATAATCTCCTGAGATGATTTCTTCCCACCATTCGCGATTATTCAAATACCAATCGATCGTCTTTTTGATTCCATCTTCAAACTTTGTTTCTGGAAGCCATCCTAATTCATTATGGATCTTTTCTGGATCTATAGCGTAACGCATGTCATGTCCCTTACGATCTGTCACATAAGTAATCAGACTTTCTGGTTTATCTAATGCTTTACATATGATCTTTACGATATCGATATTTTTCATTTCATTATGACCACCAACGTTGTAGACTTCTCCTACTCTGCCTTTATGGATGATCAAATCAATAGCACTACAATGATCTTCCACATATAACCAGTCACGTACGTTTAATCCTTCTCCATATACAGGTAGTGGTTTATCATTCAACGCATTTGCTATCATCAACGGAATCAGTTTTTCTGGAAAATGGTAAGGACCATAATTGTTAGAACATCTAGAAATAGATACTGGTAAACCATAAGTTCTGTAATAAGCCAACACTAGCAAATCAGCTGCTGCTTTTGATGAACTATAAGGACTGCTTGTATGTATTGGTGTTTCTTCTGTAAAGAAAAGATCTGGTCGATCTAATGGAAGATCTCCATATACCTCATCAGTAGAAACTTGATGATAACGTTCTATTCCAAACGCTCTACAAGCATCCATCAATGTAGCTGTTCCCATGATATTTGTTTGTAAAAAGATACCTGGATCTTCAATAGAACGGTCTACATGTGATTCAGCTGCAAAGTTCACAATGATATCTGGATGTTCTTCTTCAAATAATTGATAAACAGCTTCTCTGTCACAGATATCAGCTTTTACAAATCTAAAATTAGGATTGTCCATAACAGGTTTTAGTGTTGATAGATTTCCTGCATAAGTCAATTTATCGAGGCAAATGATTCTATAATCAGCATACTTTTTCAATATATAAAAAATAAAATTACTACCAATAAAACCAGCTCCACCAGTTACAATAATCGTTTTACTCATCATTTCATCCTTCTTTCTTAACGTAATGCATCAAGATATTTTCCATCTAAAACATCTTTTAAATATTTTCCATATTCATTCTTTTTCAAAACTTCATAAGATCTCATCACATCTTCTTTACTGATCCAGCAATTTAAAAAGGCGATTTCTTCCAAACATGCGATCTTACGATGCTGATGGTTTTCAATCGTCTGTACGAAATTAGTAGCTTCTACTAGACTTTCATGTGTCCCAGTATCAAGCCAAGTAAAACCCTGTCCAAGTAGTTCAACATTTAATTTATTATTTTCAAGATAAATTCTGTTAAGATCTGTAATTTCTAATTCTCCACGTGGAGATGGTTGAAGATTTTTTGCATATTCTACAACTTTATTATCATAAAAATACAATCCCGTGATACAGTAATTACTTTTGGGTTTCTTTGGCTTTTCTTCTACTGAAATCGCTTTTCCTTTATCATCAAATTCAACAATTCCAAAACGTTCTGGATCATCTACATAATATCCAAATACAGTAGCACCTCTACCACTTTCTGCATTTTCTACAGCAGCAGTTAAACGTTTTTTCAATCCATGTCCAGCAAAAATATTATCTCCAAGAATCATTGTGACTGTATCTTTACCTATAAATTCTTCTCCAATGATAAAAGCCTGCGCTAATCCATCTGGTGATGGCTGTACAGCGTAATTTAAATGAATACCAAATTGATTTCCATCGCCTAATAATTCTTCGAATCTTGGTGTATCTTGTGGAGTTGAAATAATCAGTATATCTCTAATGCCTGCACTCATCAATATTGATAATGGATAATAGATCATCGGTTTATCGTAAATAGGAAGCAGCTGTTTAGATGTCACCATAGTTAATGGATATAATCTTGTTCCTGAACCTCCTGCTAATATAATCCCTTTCATTTCTTCACCTCATTTTATTTGATAATTTCATTTATAAATACTTTTGCAGAACTGATAGTATCTGTATCTGGTCGCATAACATAAAGTGGCGTGCTTCCATATGAATATGTTGGTACCATATCTCCTGTACCATCTAACAAAGTCGTTTGAACATCCCATTTTGTCATATCATTGATCTGCATCTGAATCAACGCAGTTATTTCATCTGTTTTCATATTGGTTTGAAACATGCCTTGAACTGCATTTAATATTGATTCATAATTCTTGATTATATTAGTTGTTGTCATCTTGTTAATCATTGCACGAATCACTTCCTGCTGATTCTCTCCTCGATGACGATCCCCTGCTTCATAGCTATATCTTTCTCTTGCGAATGCTAAGGCACATTTTCCATCAAGATGTTGCTTTCCCTCTTTAATATGACATTCATGGTCTGTCCAAGCAATAAAGTCTTTATCAGAATCTATTTCAATACCACCTAAAGCGTCTACCATTGTTTTAACTGTATCAAAGTTGATTCTTATATTGTAGTTGATATCCACTCCTAAGATGTTTTCTATTGTTGCTTGACTTACTTCAATACCATACAATCCTGCGTGTGTTAACTTATCCATGGCTCCAGATTCACAAACACCATCATGACATTGTAAAGGGACATAATAATCTCGTGGTATAAATACCAATCCAATCTTTTTCTTAACTGGATTCACTGCCATTAACATGTTCACATCACTTCGACTTGTTGTTGTAATAGGCCCTGATGTATCAATTCCAGAAATATAAGCAATAAAGCTTTCTTTTGTCACAGATGCTGATTTTAGGTTTTCTATCGTTTTCTTTTTATCTAATGTATAAATGACTTTTGTTTCTGATTCAAACTTTTTATCAATCAAATTAAAGCTATCACGAAAACCTTCATTCATGATGATGGCATCTGTTTTATCATTTAATAAATCTTGAAGCATTTCTTCTCCACTTTCATATTCCGTTTTTGAAACTTGATTTGAGAATTGCTCATTTAAACGATTTAACATAAAATCAGTATTTTCGCGATCAATGTTTTTCATGATACCAAACTGTTTTCCATCTAAATCTTCAATTTTCTGAAATGTATTGTCTTTCTTTACTAAGACAGAAACCGTCGTTGTTTGTATGTTTCCATTTGATATCTTATCAATCGTTTCTTGTGCTTTATTGATAACTTTCACATTTACAAATACCATTAATACACTTAAAACAATCGCTAATACTTTACTGCCCATCTTCACCGCTTTATTTGTTTTGCTAGACAATTGCATAAATATTACTAATCCTAATAGAACAGCTAATATCAAAATAACGATTGCTAAATACTTCAACGGCAATAATTTGTAAACACTATATGTTAAAATAAGACTTACAATTAACTGTATGATCCAGAAAACATGCTTTCCTATCTTCTTTATATTTTCCATGTAAGCCTCCTATTTCTTATCATCCTTGATCCAAGAATCTCTTACCTCTTTCACAATCTTATAATATGTAGATCGTTTCATTCCTAATTGTGCTCTATAAGCATCATGACTTAATTCTTTTCGCATGATCCTTTTAATATTTTCTTCAAAATCATCTGGTACTTTTATCCTTGGTCTGCCAAAACGACCTTCACCTTTATATTTTTTTTCCAGTGCCTTATCAATGCCTTCTCTTTGTAGCTTCCTTACTCTGTTTCTTCTACTTACTTCAATAAAATCCATAAGCTGAAGCATAACATCTACATCTAAATCCTCATCATCAATCGTAAGTAATTGTGCGTGAATATCTTTTAATGTTTGTAACTTATCTTTCAGACTTACTTCTTCTGATGAGATACAATCAATAGAAGGAACCAATAACTTATCATCGTTCTTTAACTTTTTAATAAGATCATTCCATTTGATATCATCATTCTCTGTATCATCGATATAGATTTGATTTTTCTTTAGATTCAATGAATTTAAAACTGTTTCCTTATCATTTTTATTCGGCAAATATGCATAAAAATATTCCATTTCTATACACCTTCCTTAAGACTCGCTATTATAGTAATAACCATAATAGTGTTTTGCTTCTGCTTCTACTTTCGTAAGTACAGTTCCTAAGATATTGGCACCATTTCTTTGAAGTTGTGTGATAGCTGCTTTCGCATCATTCTTGTTCGTTTCTTTCGCAGAAACAACATAAATCGTTCCATCAGTTACGGTACTAACCGGAATAGCATCTGCTACTGCGTCAACTGGTGGACAATCGATCACGATGAAATCAAATCTTGTTCTTAGTTTTTCAATTAAATGCTTGAATTTCTCACTTGATAAAAGTTCCAATGGATTAGGTACTTTCATTCCACTTGTTAGTAGATATAGTTTTCCATCACTTGTGTTATCCTTGAACTTCTGAAAATATGTATCGTCATTTACATCAAAACTATCAAAGTTCTTCATTAGATTACTTAATCCTACTTTATTTGAAACATTGAATATCTTATGTTGTACTGGTTTTCTTAAATCACAATCCATTAACAAAACATTGTGATATTTTGCAATACTGACTGTCGCTAAATTTGATGCTACAGAGCTTTTTCCTTCCGCTGGATTCGTACTTGTTAGATTCACAACTTGAATATCTCCCTCAAATTGGGAATATTCTATATTCGTCCTTAACTGTCGATATACTTCTGAAAAATCAAACTGCGATTGTTTGACTGTTTTCTTCTTTCTCTTATCATGTCGCTTTGGCGCAAGTTTTCTTTCCATCCTATCTTCCTTTCTTTCTTAATCTATCGAAGATAGATCTTTTCTTTATGACTTCCATTTCTTCTAAGGTTTCATTTTGAATAATATGTGCTGGATTTTCTTGTAATAAAAGGATTGCATTTTCTTTTCCATATTCTTTTTCAATTAACGAATAAATATCAGAGAGTTTCGCAATACGATGACCTTCACTTCTGTGTGTATCACTCGCTATCACATGAACCATTCCTTCTTTTAACAACTTCTCTGCATTCTTTCTACAAATATCTCCATGTGTTCCTAATAGACTTGTTCGATTAACTTGTATATAACATCCTAATTCAATCCAAGACTGTACTCTGTCTAAATCAATGCCTTTAGGAAAATAACGCTCTACATGTGCAATGATTGGTCGATATCCTCTAACTTTTAATTCATATAGATAATCTTCTGCATAATCGTTATGGTTCATGTTTCTTCTAACATCAAATTCCACTAATAGATATTTAGAACTCGCTAATGTATTAAATGCTTTACTATCGATCATATCTAAATACTCATGGTTCAGAAATACTTCTGAACCACTATATATTTCTACTCCATATGTTTTCGCCAATTCTTTTAGCTCTTCTATTCGATCATTGATGATATCTATATTGGATACATCATGTGTTCCTGGCACAAAATGTGGTGTAGATATGATTGATGTTATACCATCTTTCTTCGCCTGTTGTAATGCAATGATGGCATCTTCTTTTGAAGGCATTCCATCATCGATCTCCCATGCAATGTGATTGTGTATATCAATAAATCCCATACCTTAATCCTCAAACCAAGGAATTTCTCCTAATACTGGTACACCTAAGAAGCTTTCTGCTTCTGCTTTATTTTTCAAACGCTTATCAAATAGATATTGTAAGAATACATATCCACATGAAAGTAATAGACCAGCCATTGCACCAATTGCTGTATTCATCTTCTTGCTAGGTGATACAGGTACATCATTGACTTTTGGTTGATCAGATATCGTCATATTTTTGATATCCAGTTTTTCCTGCATTTCCTTAAAGAAGATATCTACTGTTTTGCTTACAATTGCCTGTGATTTCTTAGGATCATCGGTTGTTGCTTTTACATCTATAATTTCTGTTTCATTAACATTTGTAATAGATAGTGAATTTTTCACTTCTTCTACATTCTCAATATTCAATTCATCCGCAACCTTTGATAGAATTGTTTCACCCTGCATCAAAGACATATAGTTATTGACCATCTTTGAATTACTATTCAATGCTGTACTATCAACAACGCCTTGTTCTGTAACTTTTGGTACTAGATAGATCCTTGCTGTACTTGCATATTTCTTCGTCATAAAGAAATTCGTCATAAGAAACGCAATGACTGCACCCAATACTGTACAGATTACAATCATCTTTATATTCTTCTTTAAAAGCTTCATTAAAGCACTAATATCAATTTCTATTTCATCATTTGTTTTATTTATTTCTTCCATACATTACTCCTAACTTGTAAAAAGGGCACACTTCTCCCTTCCCCCACATACAGTGTTGAACGGTTAAAGTATGTCCCTGCATATTCCATAATGTGCCCCTGGCAACTTTTACTTCTTTATTCAGTTCGTTTTATGATTTCTAGTGGTATCGTTACATCTATCTTCTTATGTAACATCTCTACCTCTAATACTGCTTTTCGCTTATGGCGGTCTATCTTACTGATATGACTTTCATAACCTTTCAATGGTCCTTCTGTAATGATCACATGGTCATTTTCTATAAATCCTACAGATTTCTTTAATGTATGTTTTTCATCCAACAGACCTTTTAAATACTTCTTTTCTTCTTCATATAATGCTGGTATCTCATCTTTATAATTTAATTCTTTTACAATGCCTGTTTTTCTTGTTTTGAGTTCTCTTAGCTTCGTTTGAAAGTCTTGATGTTTTTGATTGCTCTCCACAAAGATATAACTTGGAAATAATGGTTTCTCTATGATGTGGTCTACACTGTTCTTTCGTCTGACTAACTCTATCTTAGGATAAAAGGCATACCAGTTATCTTCTTGATTCAAGAAGTCACATAGCTGTTGTTCCTTACCACCCATCACAAACAATACATACCAGTTTATTTCAGACATTCTTTTATTTAGCCCCTTCTTTACGAATTACTGCACCTATTGTTTGAAATATGATTTTAATATCTAACCAAATAGAACAATGATCTACATAATATAATTCCATTGCGACTCTTTCTTCATAAGTCGTATTACTACGTCCATTTGCTTGCCAATAACCGGTTAATCCTGGTGTTACACTTAATAGTTTATCAACTTGATCTCCAAATTTTTCTAGTTCTTTTTGAACAACTGGTCTTGGTCCAACAACACTCATATTCCCTATAATAATATTTAATAATTGTGGCAACTCATCCAGACTTGTTTTTCTAAGAATTTTCCCTATTTTGGTTATTCTTGGATCATTTTCTAATTTGAAATTTTCTTCATACTCTTTTTTCTGTTCAGGAGTTAATGTTTTCAGCAATTCTTCAGCATTGGTTACCATTGTACGAAATTTATAAGTTGGCAATGGTTTTCTATTTTTTCCTACACGCATATGTTTAAAGAATACTGGCCCTTTTGAGTCTACCT
>NZ_QVFI01000046.1:0-15980 GCF_003433845.1 Absiella sp. AM09-50 | reverse complement strand
AACTACTGGATTACGTCATTTATATTATCCCTTCTTTAATTCCTTGATGACTATTTCTTTGATGTTCTCTGGAAGTTTCAGCATATTCATTGCTTTATTTATGTCAATATTTGCTGATTCCATCAAGTTTTTTGTATGTTCAATTGCAGATTTGATTTCTCCTTGTTCAAGTCCTTCTTTCAAAACGCTCTCGCTTAGATTACACATAAACTCCACCTCCTGATCCATCTTCTCTGTCATTATTATAGCATATTTTTCCTCTAATAATCGCTTTTTTTCTTCTGCCTTCATCTTTGTTGTAAACAATATATTCAACATCTCTAATACACTATGACTTTTATCTTCATAATTGTACTCGTTTCCTGGATACATCATGATCACTTCCATCAGATCATAATCTTCTACCTGATTGTGCCATTCATTTTTTAAACATTCTTCTTTGATATGATATACATTGATCACATCATTTTTTTCTTTTGTATGCTTTGGACATATCCATATCGAATATCCTTTTTGTAGATCATTAAATTCTGATGACGCAAACCCGTCTTCTGCTTTTTTCTGTCTTGATATCAGTCTGCTTGCATAATAGATCCCTCTTGTGACTAAAGGATATCCTGGAGTTTCATCTTTTTGTATCTCAAAATTGATAAAGATACCCACACTTTCTTTTTTTCCTTTTTTTGTTGGCAGCGTTGCTTTAAACAATATATCATATCTTACACAGGCGCCTATGACGGATTGATCTTCTACATTCATTCCAACGATCTGATCATGATCATTGATGGTCATATTAATCCTTGGATCATTTTCTATGCTGTTGATGATTTCTTCTATCGTCAGATCCTTACATTCCTTCATTGCGAACTTCATAATGTTTGCTAAGATCTGCTTATTGCTCATGATCATTTTACATAAGTGATCATAGGCATCCGTATTCTTATCAAACATTTTTAAACTTTCATACAATACCATATTGTTTTTTACGTTTTTTAATGCGATTTCTAAAATACTTGGACTTAACTTTCTTTTTTTTAGGATTTTCTTTTCCTTATGGGTTGTTTTTTCGATTATGCTCATTTGCATACCTCCTTGTCTTTAAGTAGTTACCATTATACACAAAAGATAAGGGTTTGTTATAAAAAGCATAAATTCTTATATTTTTTTCTAAAATCTTAAAATTAATCATTACTTTTCGCAAAAGAAAAAGTGCTTTCGCACTTTCTATACATTAAATCTGAAATGCAATACATCGCCATCCTGAACTTCATATTCTTTACCTTCAAGATGTAATTTTCCTGCTTCTTTTACCGCAAGCTCACTACCCAGCTCATCAATATCTTCAAACTTGTAGCATTCTGCACGGATAAAACCTTTTTCAAAATCTGTATGGATAACACCTGCACATTGTGGAGCCAACATACCTTTTTTGAATGTCCATGCACGACATTCATCTTCTCCTGCTGTTAAGAATGTGC
This sequence comes from Absiella sp. AM09-50, assembly GCF_003433845.1. Taxonomy (NCBI): domain Bacteria; kingdom Bacillati; phylum Bacillota; class Erysipelotrichia; order Erysipelotrichales; family Erysipelotrichaceae; genus Amedibacterium; species Absiella sp. AM09-50. The sequence continues at coordinate 14,502 of NZ_QVFI01000046.1, read as the reverse complement.
ATAAATCAAGGATACGATAAGCTGTTTTAATCACCTTATCCAAGCCGCTTTCTGGAATACCTAATTCTTGTAAAAATTCATTCTTTTCTTCTTTATCCAGACCACTTAATTCTTCTTCAATTTTTGCACATACAGGAACAACTTCATTATGTTCACTTTCTGCGTATGCTTTTACTTTCTGATAATATTCATTGCTTTCTGGTTCCGCAATTTCCACATCAGACATATTAGCGATATAAATCATTGGCTTTAATGTTAATAAACTGAATGCTTTCACGATATCCAGTTCTTCTTTTTCAAGATCAACTGTTCTTGCGGCCTTTCCAGCTTCTAATGCTTCTTTTAATTTTTTTAAAACTGCAACTTCTTTCACGCTGTCTTTATCTTTATTTGTCAAAGCTTTACGTTCTACTTTGCTTAAACGATTGTCAATTGTCTGAAGGTCTGCCATGATCAATTCCAGATTAATGATTTCAATATCACGGATAGGATCCACATTTCCTTCTACATGTGTAATATCATCATCTTCAAAACAACGTACTACATGACAAATGGCGTCTGTTAAACGGATATTGCTTAAGAACTGGTTCCCTAAACCTTCTCCTTTACTTGCCCCTTTTACAAGACCGGCAATGTCTGTAAATTCAAAAGTTGTATAAATCGTTTTTTTAGGATGAAATAATTCTACTAAACGATCAATTCGATGATCTGGTACTTCTACCACACCAACGTTTGGCTGTATTGTGGCAAATGGATAGTTTGCTGCTTCTACCTGACTTTTTGTGATTGCGTTAAATAATGTAGACTTTCCTACGTTTGGAAGTCCAACGATTCCTGCTGTTAATGGCATATTTTATCATTCCTCTCGCCATATCATTCTATCTTTTTTTTCGTTGTTATGCAAGGTTATTTTCATGGATTATGTAGCTTTCCAATTGATTTATCACAATATCTTCAATAATATTTAACTTTTTTTATAATCCTTCCTGCCTCAAAGGATAAATGGCATTCATCCATACCGGACAAATGCCATTTTTTCTTATCGGTTAATTGATCTTGCCATTCTTGCGTAAGTGTGACGTTTTCCACGAATCGCAATACTATAAGCCATAATACCATCAGGTACAACAGGTGCCCAGCCGGCATCACCGATATGGTGAAGATCTGTTCCACACATTTTACACATCAATGCGATATCACGAATAGTAGAATCTTCAGAACCTTCTTGTGATGTTCCAATAGATGTTAGTGTCATTACATCTAAGGAATGAGCATAAGCAATCATTTCTTTCACATATTCCAATGTGATACCAGGCACTGTTCCTGGCGCAGGAATCAAGATAACATCTGCACCTGCTTCCACAAAATCTTTGATAACTTCTTTTGTGATGATATTTTCACCAGCTTCTTTTTTAGAACCAGCGGCATGCATTTTACCTGCCATTAAAACAATATCATCCCCAACAACTTCTTTCATCTTTTTCAGATTTTCCACAATTGTTTGATTTGATACCCCAGTACCCGGATTACCTGTCAATAAGATAAAATCAATACCAAGTTCTTTTGCTTTTAAAGCTGTTTCTACACTTGCCTGACGTCCTTCACAAATGGTTTTAATTTCCCCGATTGTCTGTTCACTTTTATCAATTGGTTCCAGGTTCACACCAATTAAACGTCCAGTTAAACGTTTTAGTTCACGGATAACATCTTTATCCTCTACACCTGTGATCCCATCAATTTTAGGATGATTGACATCAAACATGTTCAACAACAGAATATCTGCGCCAAATGCTGCGCTGATTTCCGCATTCGTCATTGGTGACAACAGGCTTTCATTACATAATGAGCACTCTGCAATCAATACTCTTCCTTCGCTTGCTTCTAATGACTCCAACAACTCTTGCTTGTTCATTGCCTCCATATCAGAAAAATTACAATCTAAAAATCTTTTCATCTTGCTATACCTCCTCTTTCATGATTTCAGTATAACAGGAATTTTCTCATTTGGATGATTAGCTTTTTTCCATTTTTGTAAAATTTGCGAATGCAAATGCAATTTTCACAAATAGGCAGGATATCTGCATTGCGGTATCTAATATCGTATCACGGAATTGAAATGGGAAAATATATGGTGTTAATTCTTTAAAACCATCATCATATGTGGCAGTAATAATTGCAAGTTCTTTCCCTTTGGCTTTTTGTTTCAACAGCCAGTCTTTATGTGCATTGATCCATTCTCCTTGTAAATTGATAACCCAGAATAAAGCCGTATTCTGTAAACGTGTTTCCATAAAATCTTCATCTAAATCTCGCATAATTCCATGTACCTGTATCCCATAAGGTTCTAAAAAACTTCTCAGTACATGTACACAGATATAACTATAAGGCGTATAAATCACACTGATTTCCTTTTCTTTCTGCATCTTTTTTGCGATTTCAAATATCATTTGTTCATCATGATACTGCATATAAAAGGAAAGATTTTTTTGTTCGTTTTCTAGATAATGCTCACATGCTTTCTGATAATCTGTTTCTGCAATTTGAAGCTGATTGTCAATATAGCGATGATCTTCATAACTATAACAATCATTTCTTAATTCTTTAAAATTTTTATATTTTAATTTATGACAGAATTTAGTCACAGAGGCAGGTGTTGTATTCGCAAGTTTTGCGATATCTTCAATCAATATATCAGGAAAGCGGTTGTAGTTTTTCAACAATACCATTGCGATTTCAAAATCAACTGTGGATTTCTCAGCGGTATATAAGAATATCATCAATCGTATATATGCATTATTCATATGTTAATCCTTTCTGATCAAACACTTGTTTTAAATATGCTAAGCCATCTGTATGAAACTTTGCGCCATAGCGATTTCTATCCGTATAAAATATCACTGTTGTATATTTTTTTCTTTGGTCAAAGTAAATATCACGTATATCCATAAATGAATACCAATGACTATCAAAATATAATTGGTCATTCCTCATCGCACATACGGGTGTATCATAGCTAAGTACTACAAGTGGTATGGAGGATACAATCAGCGAATAGCCGTTTTCATCAAATCGTAAAATAGCCAAAATCAATATAAGCATGCTAATGCCCATCATAAATGAAAACATCTTTTTATTAGGTTCATCAATCATCACAGCATTGGATAAGATGACCTTCATATCTCTTAAACGCAATCGTATCATCCATATACCTAATAGTAATACGCATATAATCAATACTTTTGGAAACAGCCACACATCTTCTCTACAAATCACATAGATCCCCCAAATGATAGCAATGATCATATATAGAAGTTGTACTCCCACCATACATTTATACACCCATAAATCGTTTTTGCGATTCACGTTATGCCACCTCTTTGCGTTTCATCCACAGACACACTGATATAGAAGCCATCATAATAATAGACATAATGGAAACTGGTGATAATGATTCTCCCCGTATGATATCAAATATAGAAAGTCCTATTTCCACCATTGCCAACGCTGTAAAGATATAACGTATCATCTTTTCTCGATCTCTTGATAATAAGCCAAAATAGGCACCTCTTAATATTGAATTTACAGAGATAAATGTAATGATAAAGCATGATGCAATAATCATAAAATCAGAAAATCCAATTTCTTTTTCAATATCATAAATACCAAAATCTGTGATAAATGCAGCAGCCAGCAACATTACCACTGTCACAATCACTGTTTGTACTGCAATTTTTCCTCTTAATAATACTTGTCTTTCATCAAATTCATCCATAGTTTTCCACTCCTTTTCATAATGATACTGCATTTGTTTGTACTCTTTTATCTATTCACATTCTTTTGTTTTACTTTCATGAATGTAAAATACAACACATATAAGTATGATGCATACATCTATAAATAACATACCATAGCTTGCCTGAATTTCATGTTGTAGAATCATTGGCTTTTTTTCTCTTATAATACTTATCACATTACATATTAAAGCAACACTTCCTGCAGCTCCCATCAATATGGCGATTTTATTTTGCTGATTCAACATATCCACATAAACTTCTTTTTTTATCATTTCTATAGAAGCTAATGCAATTGTCATTATAATAATCACTCCACCAGTAATTGTACCAAATACATGGGCACCATCCAGCAATGAGCTGTATATGACATCCAGGGTAAGAAATATAATAAATAATATACATGCATGTTTGAATATATCGCCTCTGATTTGAAGCTGGCGTTCGTCAAAATTATTTTTCATCTTTCAAGACTCCTCTCTATTCTTCCCAAAATAATTCATCTAGGGTTTTATTCAATACTTTACATATGGCGATGCATAATTTAATACTTGGATTATAATCGCCTTTTTCAATCGCATTCATCGTCTGCCGGGTGACACCGACTTTTTCAGCCAACTCTTGTTGTGTCAAATCAAGTGCTGCCCTTGCCGACTTTAATTTTAGATTTTTCGCCATTCCATCGCCTTCTTTCTGATTACATATTAATACTATTGTGACATAATATCAAGTATATATTACTTTTTATCTTATAATTTTGATTATTTGTATATAAAAAAGTCTGTAATCAAATGAAATTACAGACTCTGTTATCCTATATCCTGCGTTTTTTAAGCTTATCGTTTATAACTTATCCTTTCTTCGATACCCAGCAAATGATAAATCATATTTTTTTCATCTTCAGAGATTATACGCTCCATAAATAACTTTGGCACAACACCATTGCATCCATACATCATCATCCCTAGTGGTGATATACCACCTGATGTTGGAAGTTTAATTATATCACTCAGAAAATCTATAAACCTTTTGTATTCAAAATCATGGTCGTTTTGTTGAAAAATCAAGCAAAATATTCCATAATAAATGAAATCTGAATTTGTATCATCTCCATAATATTGCATTGCAAATTTTTTATAATATGAAGCATACTCTGGATAGTATTGTAGGAAAAACATATTCAAATCAAAATAGTCAATTGAATAACGTTTATCAAATGTATATTCGTGATAATCGTGAAGCATAAACACTTCCTCATAATTTGATAATTGATGATTTTTGATAAATTTTTGAAAAATATCATAAGCATAAGAATCCCTTATTGGGGAAAATAAACTGTTGATCAAATACTTAAAAAGTGAATCCGTTCTCCAATTATCACATGCTATTAAATCATTAAGCAAAGCCCATAATTTTTCATCAAAATCATCATAGTCAAATTTTCCTTTTCTTTGCAAATCTATGATAACCGACCTAATGAAATGGTTACGATTTAAATAATCAAAAGGATTTGATCTACATAATATCGTTTGATCATCACAACCTTCTAAAATATTTTTTTCCACATAAACCGGAAAATACTTATCCACAATTTTCCAAATATCGTAATATGATACACCTCTTTGTAACATTTTATCACTCCTTTCTTGCCTTTCACAATTAACTTTGTCTTACATTTATCATTATAACCAAATCAAATATAAAAAACATTATTTTATTCTATTATATTTGCGCATGATACATTTAGATTAAAAAAGAACCACTTTACATGGTTCCTATAATATTTATTCTTTTGGTTCCTCTTTTGGAGCCTTTTCTATAATACGTTTTAATTTTTTTTCAAACTGTACACGTGGGAATAGCACGCTTGTCCCACATCCCAGGCACTTGATACGAATATCCGCACCCATTCTGATAATTTTCCAATACTTCGATTTATGACATGGATGTTCTTTTTTCATTTCCACGATGTCGTTTAAATCATAATCCTGGATTGGCATAATATCCCTCCTTTATCCCTCTCTTTTATGATAAGACTGTAATGTATTTTCCAGAAGCATTGCGATGGTCATTGGACCTACACCTTTTGGCACAGGTGTGATATAGCTACATACTTCCTTTACATCCTCAAAATCAACATCTCCACACATTTTATTATTTTCATCACGATTAATCCCAACATCAATCACAACGGCGCCTTCTTTTACCCAGTTACGATTGATATATTTAGCTTTGCCAATTGCCGCAATAAGGATATCAGCTTCTTTACAAACATTTTCGATATCCTGTGTACGTGAATGACAAATTGTCACTGTCGCATTTTTATTTAACAGCAATTGTGCAATCGGTTTTCCCACAATATTACTGCGGCCAACTACAACAGCACGTTTTCCACTTAAATCATCATATCCAATCGTTTCTAAGATACGAATAATACCTTTCGGTGTACAAGATACAAATGTTTCTTCATTCAACATTAATTTACCCACATTACAAGGGTGGAATCCATCCACATCCTTATTAGGATCAATGGCATGAATGATATCCTTTTCTTTGATATGTGCTGGTAATGGCAATTGTACTAAAATACCATCTACAGCAGTATCTAAATTCAAACGTTCAATCAATGATAATAATTCCTCTTGTGTTGTGGTTTCTGGCAAGGTAATTAATTCATTTTCCATACCAACAAATTGACATGCTTTTTCTTTTCCACGTACATAGGACAAGCTTGCCTGATTGTCACCAACCAGAACAACAACCAATTTTGGGATACGTTTACCTTCTGCCTTTAACTGATCGATTTTTACTTTTAGATTTTCTTTAATATCCTTTGCGATTTCGCTTCCATAAACTACTTCACTCATAAGATCACTCCAATCCCATTTCTGCGCTGTCTAATATAATGGTGACAGGTCCATCATTTAATAATTCTACTTTCATATCTGCACCGAAGATTCCAGTTTCTACTTCTAATCCATAACTCCTGATTTCTTCGTTAAATGCCTCCCATAATGGCTTTGCGACATCCCCTTTTGCGGCTCTTTCAAAGCCTGGCCTTCTTCCTTTTTTACAATCCGCATAGAGTGTAAACTGTGATATTGAAAGAATCTTTCCCTTCACATCAGATAAGCCCTTATTCATTTTACCATTTTCATCTTCAAATACACGTAATTCTGCGCATTTCTTTGCGATTTTCTTTACGATATCGATGGTATCTGTCTGTGTAATACCAACTAACAGCATAAATCCCTGATCGATTTTCCCTGTATATTCTCCATCTACTTTTACGCTGGCATGGGCAACTCTTTGTATAATTACTCTCATAGCTTTTCACCTCATTTTGTACATAAGTATACCGTATGCGATAAAGAAACTCAATCAAAAATATGATTTTCACATCTTTCCTATCCAAAATGGTAATGTTCATTTACATTCATACGATATTCTTTTGGTGTCATTCCATAAAATGACTTAAATTTCTTATAAAAGAAATTCACATTATTACATCCAACTTTATATATTATTTCATTAATAGTAAGTTTTGAATTAGCAAGCAGAAAAGCTCCCTCTGTCATTTGTTGTGACGTTTTAATCTCGATAAATGACATTCCTGTTTTTTTCTTTAACATATTGCTTAAATAATTAGGATTATATCCGAATTTTTCTGATACATCTTCTAAGTGACAACGATTATAGTTTTCTTCAATATAATTTAATACTGGTATTAGCGTCGTTTGATTATTTTCATCATCGCTGAATTTTTCCTGATCATCATATAATGTATTGATTAATTCTAGAAATATTGCTGAAACATAGGTTTTTATTAATTCTTGATAACATTTACTTGGACCAAAATATTCACATAACAAATATTGAATCAGGGTATGTACCTTAAAGTTCTCTTGTGTTTTAAAAATGATATATTGATCATGCCTGCGATTTTTGGATATCGCATTTAGTAAAAAGGATGTAAGAATTCCCTTCTGTGACATTCTACTTAAAAATACGCTGTTAAAAAACTCTTTACGAAAAACGATATTGATGACGATATCCTTTTCTGTTTTTAAACTGGTAGCACTATGTACAACATTTGTGTCAAAAATACATAAATCACCCTGATGCATTTCAACTTCTTTTCCATTGATCACAAAAGTACATTTTCCTTCATAGATATAATTCAATTCCATATCTTTATGATGATGGGGTGGAATGGTTGTATAGCGTGATTCTTTGATAATACCAATCTGGTCTGATTTTAAAGTATTAATAAAGTCAAAGTAATAACATTTCTGTCCCCGATAATCATCTAGTCGCAATCTTTCATAAAAAGGACTTAACTCTCCTGGATGAGCTAAATGCCAACGTTCTCCTGCAGTATTCAAATGTAAGAACTCTTCAAGATCATGAATATTCATATAATCCTCCATCTGTGAAAATGACATAAATAGTCAAATATTATGACATTTTAAAAACTTATTTCCAACATTATAATATCATTAAGAATTAGCTAATTCAAACGAAAGAGAGGTAGTTTGAAATGAAAAACGGATTTGACGACAATTTTTTATGGGGTGGCGCAATCGCTTGTTCACAAGCTGATGGTGGCTTTTTAGAAGGAGGAAAAGGTATCTCCACACAAGATTTACGCTATCTTGATCCCGCATGGAATCATGAACAAGTTGAGGAAAAGCATCATAATTCTCCTTTTTCAAAAGCAGAATTTGACCAGGCTTTAAAAGATATGGATACAACCTATTATCCTAACCGCAGAGGTATAGATTTTTATCATCATTATAAAGAAGATATTGCTTTATTTCACGAACTGGGTATGAAAATCTTTAGAACTTCTATCTGCTGGTCACGTATTTATCCTAATGGGGATGATGAAATGCCTAATAAAGAAGGTATCACTTATTATAAAGATATGTTTCAGGAATGTAAAAAATATGGCATGAAGATTTTTGCGACAATTCTGCATTATGATATCCCTGTGAATCTTGTATTGAAATATGGTGGATGGAAAAATCGAAAGACAATTGACTTCTATGTAAGATATGCTAAAACTTTGTTTGAAGAACTAGGCGATTTGGTTGATTACTGGCTTCCTTTTAATGAATTTAACGCAGGTCGTTTTGCTCCATGGGATGGTGTTTGTTTAATACAGGATGAAGAAGAAAATATGAATCAGTCTATTTTTCAATGCCTGCATCATCAGTTTATTGCCAATGCAAAGACGGTAGCATTATGCCATGAAATGCTGCCAGGTTCAAAAATAGGCGGTATGATTGCAAGATTTGAAACTTATCCAGCTACATGTCGTCCAGAAGATGCATTACAAGCAATGCAGGATCAGCAATATTCCAACTGGTTTTACACAGATATTATGGCAAGAGGGGTATATCCTGCCTATATGGATCGATATTTTGATATGTTTGATATCGATATACAATTCGAAGATGGGGATGATGAAATCCTAAAAGCAGGTATTGTGGATTTCCTTAGTTTCTCATACTATTTTTCACAAGTTTCTACTAATTCACAAACATGGGAGAAAACCGCAGGTAATTTGATCATGGCAAACAAAAATCCATATTTGGAAACAAGTGAATGGGGTTGGCAGAAAGATCCAATTGGATTAAGAATTTCTTTAAATCAAATGTATGATCGCTATGGCTTACCAATCATCATTGCTGAAAATGGATTAGGTACTGGAGATGTTTTAGAAAAAGATGGTAAGATTCATGATCCATATCGTATTGATTATTTGAAAACACATATTGAGCAAATGAAAGAAGCAATCATCGATGGTGTTGAAGTAATTGGTTATACAATGTGGGGAATCATAGATATAGTATCTTGTGGTCCACTTACAATGGATAAACGGTATGGTGTCATTTATGTTGATTTAGATAATGGTGGCAAAGGCAGTGGAAAACGTTATAAAAAAGATAGTTTCTACTGGTATCAAAAATGTATAGCAACAAATGGAAAGGAATTGGGATAAGATCATGTCAAATAAAGAATTAGCAAAACAAATCATCACATTGCTTGGTGGCAGCAATAATATTCAGACAGCATTACATTGTGTCACAAGACTTCGTTTTAATTTAAAAGATAATGCTTTAGCCGATATGAAAGCTATTGAACAATTAGATGGTGTGCTTGGTACACAAATAAAAAACGATCAGTATCAGGTCATTATTGGTCCTATGGTTGGTGATGTTTTCATCGAAATTGAACCATTGTTAAATCATGATAATACTATCCAACCAGCTTCTAATAAGAAAATAAATATCAATATGGTTCTTGATATCATCACAGGTATTTTCTCTCCAATTTTACCTGCTTTGGTAGCTGGTGGTATGTTAAAAGGTATCATCGCCATGATTGATGGCTTTGGCTGGTTTCCAACAGATGGTGGAACTTTCGTCATACTGAATTTGATTTCAGATATTCCATTCTATTTTTTACCATTTTTACTTGCCATATCTTCATCTAGAAAATTCAAAGTAAATGAATTTTTAGGTATCTGTGTTGCTGGTGCTTTAATGTATCCAACCTTTGTTGCAGCTGTTGGTGCTGAAACTTCTCCATTTACTTTCTTAGGTTTCAGTGTTCCAGTATTCCAATATGCAGATTCTGTTTTCCCAGTTATTTTAGGTGTTGGTCTGCTTTCTATTGTCTATAAATTCATTGATAAATTTATTCCAAACGTTTTAAAGATGGTAATTGTTCCAACAGCAGCACTCATCATTACTATACCATTAACATATTTGATTCTTGCGCCAATTGGAGCGTATGGTGGCATTTATTTAGCTGATGGTATTGTATGGATGTTTGATACACTTGGCATATTTGCAGGATTTTTGTTAGGTTTCTTTATGCCATTAATTGTACTTTGTGGTATGCATCAATCAACTTCTCCTATTCAAATTACGAATATCACAACCCTAGGCTATGATTATCTTCTTCCAATTTCATTCTGTCATAATATGGCAGAATCTGGTGCCTCTTTTGGAGCTGCTTTACACATGAAGGATGCTAAAATGCGAGCTGCTGCCTTAACAACAAGTTTCTCCGCTTTTCTTGGTATTTCTGAACCTGCCTTATTCACAGTGAATGTAGTAAACAAAACACCATTAATCGCTGCAATGATTGCCAATGGTATTGGTGGTGCTTTAACAACTCTTTTAGGCGCAAAATGTTTTGCCTTCGTTATGCCAGGTATTACATCCCTGCCTGTTTACGCAAATCCAGATGGCACCATTACAAATCTATTACTCATGTGCGTTTGTATCATTTCAACATTCATAATTGCTGCTGTTTTAGCATTCTTCCTTGGTATGAAAAAAGGCAAACAAAGCAATGCGAAAGAGTCCACAATCAAAACACCATTAATAGGTAAAATCATCTCCCTTGATCAAGTAAAAGATGAAACATTCTCAAGCGGTATGATGGGAAAAGGCTTTGCAGTCCTTCCAGAAGATGATATCATATATGCCCCATGTAGTGGCAACATCGTTGTATTAGCAGATACCAAACATGCGATTGGTTTAAAAGCTGATACAGGTGAAGAAATTCTGATTCATGTTGGTATTGATACAGTAGAACTTGAAGGAAAGCCTTTTGAAGTGTTTGTACAATTAAATCAACACGTTAATCAAGGAGATAAATTAATGAAAGTTGACTTTAAACAAATTCAAACAGCCGGATATGATACAACAGTGCCTGTTATTTGTACAAACTCCAGCCAGTATCAAACGATTACAATTGATGAAGCACAAGCCTGTATGACCATACAATAACAACAAAAAAACAAAGACATTCATACCTATATGTCTTTGTTTTTTTCATTAATATGTTAAAATCTCTATACCATGTTCCGTCACAAGCAATGTGTGTTCCCATTGTGCACTCAGTTTTCCATCTTTCGTATAAGATGTCCATCCATTATCTTCATCAATATACAAATGATAGTCGCCTTCATTAATCATTGGTTCAATAGTAAACACCATGCCAGGTGCCAATACCATGCCATTGCCTTTTCTTCCCACATGTGGAATAATTGGATCTTCATGGAATTCATTACCAACACCATGTCCTGCGAAATCAATCACGACACTATATCCGTTTTGATGTGCATATTCCTGAATTGCTGCACCGATATCGCCTACATTTCCCCATGGGCGCACAGCTTTGATACCAATTTCCAAACATTCCTTTGTGACCTGAACCAGACGTTTTGCTTCTTCACTTACTTCACCAATCATAAACATACGGGAAGCATCACTATAATAGCCATGATAGATGGTAGACACATCCACGTTAATGATATCTCCCTCTTTTAAAATAATATCTTTACTTGGGATACCATGACATACTTCATCATTCAATGATGTACAAACACTCTTTGGAAATCCTTCATAGCCAAGGGGTGCTGGGATTGCGCCATGGCTTACTGTATACTCATAAACCAGTGTATCAATATCATCTGTGCTCATACCAGCCTTGATATGTTTCGCAACATGATCTAATACTCCTGTGTTGATTTTTGCGCTCTTTTTGATACCCTGAATATCCTGTTCACTTTTGATTAAAGAACGATCAGGAATCGTCTTTCCAGCTCTGGCAAGTTCTGCCAGCTTTAAATCGAATTTTTCATGACATTGTTTGTATTTTTTTCCACTGCCACACCAGCAGCGCGTATTTCTATGCATTTCCATTCATACACACCTCATCTCAACCATAAGTATAGCACGTCTGTTTTACTTTTTCCAAGAAAGCGTACCATGATTTTAGAAAAGATTATAAATCACTATCACAAAAAAGGCTCCATGCAAGGGGACAGGAGCCAAAGGATGAGGGAAGGTAATGAAATTATTTTGGAAAACATATATCCACAATGAGGAATATGATTCATTACCATGATTACAGACATTTCTTTGTCTGTACCTATATAATACAACCAGTTTATGAAGGGTATGTGAACACTTGATGAAGAATATGTAAAAAGTAAAAAATAACTATTTGACATAACGGACTTGCGCCTATAAAATAAATAAGAATAGAGTGGAGTGAAAAAGTTTATGAAAAGAGAGAAATTTTCCTCTCGTCTTGGGTTTATTCTGATATCGGCAGGCTGTGCTGTCGGTCTGGGAAATGTATGGAGATTTCCTTATATAACAGGACAATATGGAGGGGCAGCATTTGTATTGCTGTATTTGGTATTCTTGGTTATCTTAGGATTGCCGATCATGGTTATGGAGTTTTCTGTAGGAAGGGCATCTCAGAAATCCGCCGCTAAATCATTTGATGTATTGGAGCCAAAGGGTACAAAGTGGCATTTGATCAAATATGTTTGTATGGGCGGTAATTACCTGTTGATGATGTTTTATACAACCGTTGGCGGATGGATGTTAAATTATTGTGTAAAGATGGCAAGTGGTGATTTTAGTGGAAAAACCAGTGAAGCTGTCACACAAGGATTTTCCGATATGTTATCAAGTCCTTATGAGAACCTGTTCTGGATGGTGGCAATTACCATCATTGGATTCTTTGTTTGCAGTAAAGGTCTTCAAAATGGTGTTGAAAAAATTAGTAAATATATGATGAGCTGTTTGTTTATCGTCATGATCGTACTGGTTGTACGTAGTGTAACATTGCCTGATGCAATGGAAGGATTAAAATTCTATCTGGTACCTGATTTTGGCAAGATGATGGAAAATGGCTTATGGGATGCGATATTTGCGGCAATGGGACAGGCTTTCTTCACTTTAAGTCTGGGTATTGGTGCGCTGGCTATCTTTGGAAGCTATATCGGAAAAGACCGCAGTTTATTAGGTGAAAGTATCAACGTTTGTGTATTGGATACAATGGTAGCTTTTGTGGCTGGTTTGATTATCTTTCCAGCATGCTTTGCATTTCATGTAGATGCTGGCAGTGGTCCAGGACTGGTATTTGTGACTTTGCCAAATGTATTTAATGTAATGCCAGGTGGTCGTTTATGGGGAACCTTGTTCTTCCTGTTTATGTCTTTTGCGGCACTGACAACCATTATTGCGGTATTTGAAAATATTGTTGCATTTGCGATGGATTTAGGATGGACAAGAAAAAAAGCTGTTATGGTCAACTTTGTGGCGATTCTGGTATTATCCTTACCATGTGCACTAGGATTTAACCTATTAAGTTTTATTGAACCATTAGGTGCGAAATCTACGATACAAGATCTAGAAGATTTCATTGTATCAAACAATATGCTGCCACTAGGTTCTTTGATGTATCTGTTATTCTGTACATTTCGTTATGGATGGGGATGGGATAATTTCATGGAAGAAGCAAACACTGGAAAGGGTTTAAAATTCCCAAAAGCGCTTCGTTTCTATATATCCTATATTCTGCCAATTATCGTTTTATATATCTTCGTACAGGGATATCTGGATAAATTTGATATACCTGTTGGTATCTTGATTCCATTGATTTTAATCATAGGTATCATCTATGTACCAATACAGGCATGGCGTAAAAATAAAAAGTTAATAGAGAAACAATAACAAAAAAATATGCATGGATGAATATACATCTGTGCTTTTTTTATGAATATATTATTTATACAAACCCAGGATACTGCATAAAAGAAAAAACCATAGATATTACTCCAATGCCAATAAGTTAAGGGTATTGACAACAATGAAAAGTGATATCTAGTGAA
>NZ_QVFI01000045.1:0-17495 GCF_003433845.1 Absiella sp. AM09-50 | reverse complement strand
TTTACATAAGCTAGCATCTTTCGATGCAACCTAATACTGGCATCCTTATTATAGCTTGATGTCATTCATTATTCAACTATAAAATTGATGTTTATTTAAATAATCAAGTATTTCCTGTTCTATCTGTTGAATAACTCTTTTCGTATTCGGATTTTCAAATTCAAAACGACGTAATAAATCATGTATCCATGAATGTTGTAAAAGTACTTTAAAACATATTGGATAATTAAAATCATAAATCAAAGCTATATGTGATACTAAAATATCTCCTGGTGTTTTACGTTTTTCACTTAATATAGAAGTATGTGTCATAAAATCTTGAAAAACTTCTTTAGATATTAATGTATTTTTCATTTCATCTTCCCTGCACATAAACAATGTTTCACAGCTATGTGTACTGTTTACCCGAAAGATATCAATTTTATCTGCATCACGAATGATTTTTGCCTGTATCAATGTATCTCCTGTAAGGCTTTCATCTATACGAAATTTGTTATGATTAGCAATGGCAGTAAAAATTATATCATCATATCCTTCTTCTACAAAAGTACGTATAAAATCCTTTTCTTTTAATATTTCAACGCCAAGCATTGCGTGATTTACACTATCGCGGTCAATAAATGTATGATATCTTCGGATTTGTTCAAAGCGTCCAATATCGTGTAATAGACCAATAAGAGAAGCAAGCTTTATTTGTTCATCTGATAATGCTAAATCACTCGCTATCATTTCACTGTAGCGCATAACTTCATATGTATGTTTGATTTTCAATTGAATTTGTTCATCATGTACATCAAATTGTTTTACATAGGCTGCAAATGCCTGCTTTGCTTTTTCTAAATTGATCATGCCAGCAATCTTCCTTTCTTGATGATCATAACTGCAGTCATTAATGCAAATAATTCTGCTGCAGTTACACTTAACCAGATAGCATCAATACCAAATAAGAAAATCAGGATTGCCATACTGACTACAATAAATACAAAACCTTTTAATACCGCAAGCATTGTGGATAGCTTTCCCATTTCAATAGACTGGAAATAATACATAATCATAGTGATCATCGCAGTGAATAACAAAGATGAGAAATATAAACGAATGCCTGTAGCGGATTGTGTAATCAGCTCGCCATCACCATTCGCAAATAACGCAGCGACACCTTGTGGAAATATCAAAAAAATCAAATATACGATAATAGCGAAGGCAGATGCGAAACAAATACATACCTTTAATGCTTCTTTGACACGTTCACGATTGCCAGCACCAAAATTTGCGGATATGATTGGCTGGATTCCCTGTGCAAAACCATTCAACAGACCTTTACAAACATAAGCAATATTGGTCACAATCGCATAACTTGCTAAAAATAATTCATCAGCCATATGCAAAATTACCACATTGAATAATAGTATGATTGCCCCTGCACTGATTTCCATGATTCCACTGCCTAATCCATTGCTGCAAATACGTTTTAATAGATTTTTATGAAAACAATCCTTTGTAAAATGCACTGTATTCTTCTTTAGTATAAAATGAAAGGATACACCGATAATCGTTAAAAATGGTGAGATACATGTCGCAATTGCGGCTCCCTGTAGTCCCATACCAAACAACATTACAAATACGTAATCCAATATCATATTACTGATATTTCCAAGCAACATGGCATTCATCGCAAGCTTTGGCGCATGGTCTGCACGTATTAAAATACTTGCGGCATACATTAACACAAAAGCAAAAGCACTGATATTAACAGGTAGCATATATTGTTTTACATAAGGCAATAATGCTTCACTGCTGCCTAGTGCATAGGCAAAAGGTTCTAAAAAAACAGTACCGGCAATGCTGATAAAAATCCCAATGATGAGCATACATGCCACACTTAATGTGAACGCCTGATTTCTTTCCTTTAAATGATGTGAGCCTTCCGCAACTGCCATAACCGTTGCTCCACCAACACCAAATAATAAGCCGATTGCTGAATATAGTGTAAAGATTGGCATGGCAATATTTAATGCCGCAAGACCAACACTGCCAGCCCCTTTAGAGATAAAATAAACATCTACCAGACAATATAAAGAATTAGATAACATTGCGATTAATGTTGGCAATAAATATGAAAGATACAGCTTAGGAATCGGTGCTGTTAATAATGTTTTGGTATTCATTGACATAGGCCCATCACCTGTTTGATTACTTCTCTGCTTGTCTGTTCGTCTTCATCGTTCAATATACAGATAAAATGTTGTATTCCTGCTTTTTTCAGCTCTTGAATATCCTCTAAACGATTCCATGCAGTTTCTTCTAATAAATGCATACGGCAGTTTTCATCCATCATCAAAGGAAACTGACGTTTTTTCTTATCGATTAATAAATAATCATGTTTACGGCATAAGCCACAGTTTTTCTTATCACTGTCTTTTTCCACTGCGTTGATTGGACAATATTCACTTACCATAAGTTCTCGTTTTCCATATACTACATACGCAAAGCTTCCACCATGATAACGCTGTTTTGCCTGCTTCATAATCTTTATACATTCATCTTTATCTGTTTCTAATGAGAAAACAACACTTTGTGCCTGATGTTCAAATAAGAACTGTGCGCTATAGGAATTGGATACATTTAAAGATGTTCCATAAATATAATTTTTTTCCTGATATAATCCACCAATATCTTGTATCATACCCTGATCTGGATAGGCTGTTTTCATAATACGTGGTGTTATCGGCTTTACTTCTGGATTTTCTTGTTTGATTTTTTCATATAATGGCAAAGAATCAATATAGATGGTAACATCCTGATCAACACATGCACGATATTGTTCATAGGTATGAAGGATGATACTGCATTCTTTCTTTTGTGTTAAAGATATGATTTGATCTTTTTTATCATTTTTCCTGCGATTTGGATGTTGTAGGACACGTTTTTCATTCAATGCCGCTAAAGCATCTCGTCGCATCTGATTGATTTCTTTGATTGGCATGATTGCATCTTCATCCATATCAAATTCGATATTTTGAAAAGTATATGGGGTATCTTTGGTTTTCATCAGCTGTGCTTCTAAACGTTCTTTGGATAATGGTGTTTTCATAGCTTTTTCCACAATACACTCACTGATGATTTCTACTTGATTGCCTTGCTCATCATATACAGAAAGTGATGGATGTTGATCTTTTTTCATCGTGAATCTGCCATAAATATCAACTCTTCGCTGATATCCCTGATAGCTTTCTTGCAGCTGTTTTAATTGGTGAACAGCACTGGTTTTTAGAATCATCGCATGTTCTTTTACACCATAAATACGATCTAATTCAATGATACTTCCCGCATCGCCATGATTGACAAGCAAGCCATCTTTATATATTTTATTCACACGAAATCCTTCATCTTCATCACCTAAAATACGTACACCATCTCCCTGATCAAGATCACGGCTTAATTTCACACGCATTTTATCTTTTTTCAAACCAATGATTTTACCAACTTCCACGCCCATATGATTAGGACGAATTGGATTCATTAATGCACTGCCTTTTTGATGAAAAATATGCCCTGTTGTAAATCCACGATGAAATAATTTCTGCATATCTTCTATCATTTCTTTACTAACTTTGAATTTACGATGTGCTAAATGTGCATCAATTGCCTGACGATACAGTGATACCATATAAGCTACATATTCTGGTCGTTTCATTCTTCCTTCAATTTTAAAAGAAGCAACGCCAGCATCTATTAATTCTGGCAAACGTTCTAGGGTATTTAAGTCCTTTGGGCTTAACAGATAATCTCCTTTACTTTTAATTGGCACCAGACAATCTTCTTCTTTTCGATAGAAGCCATATTGCATACGACAAGGTTGTGCACATGCGCCACGATTTCCACTTCGATCAAATAAAACAGAACTCATCAAACACTGCCCAGAATAGGACACACATAAAGCACCTTGTACAAATACTTCTAAATCCACGCCAAGTTTTGCGTATGCTTCTATTTCTTCGATGGTTGTTTCTCTTGGGACAACGACTCGTTTTACACCTTGATTTTTCAAGAATAAAATACCATCTGGATTATGTACATGCATTTGAGTAGAAGCATGTACTTCCATATCCGGGAACATATTTCTAACAACATGAAGTAATCCTAAGTCCTGTATGATCAATGCATCTACATCAATATCTTGTAAATAAGAAACATAATCAATGGCCGCATGCATTTCATCTTCTTTGATTAATGTATTAACTGTGATATAAACACTTACACCATACATATGAGCATAGCGTATTGCTCCTTTTAAATCATCTCTTGAAAAGTTTTGCGCAAATGCTCTTGCACCAAACATTTCTCCGCCAAGATACACAGCATCACAACCATTCTGTACAGCTGCATATAATGCTTCCATTGATCCTGCGGGTGCTAATAGTTCTACTTTTTTCATGCTTTCACCTCTGTTTTTTTACGTTTTGTGATTGCTTTCATAATCGTGGACACAAGTAATATCCCAAGTACAAGTGCCCCTGCAATCGTTATCGTATCTAAGCCCATTGTTAAAGCTTTCATAATATCTCCTTGTATTGCGGCAAGCATCGTACGATACATGCCACCTCCTGGTACTAAGGGAATTAATGCACAAATGATAAATGTTGTAACCGGGGTATGGGCAGTTCTTGCCAATATCTCAGAATAAAGTGAAAAACAAATGGATGCGATAAACATTGCACTTAATTCACTTGCGCCAAAATCTAAGCATAATTGATAAACAACACCACCCAAAGAACCGCCAATTGCTGCCAGCAACAGCTTTTTTCCTTTGATATTAAATAATATTCCAAAGCCTAAAGAAGCGATAAAAGAGCCAATTAATATTTCCAGCATCTTATAATCCTCCTTTCAAACGAATAGACATGCTTAACACAAAACCTATGCCTACTGCGATTGCTACAGCAATTAAAAATGCTTCGGTTGCACGAGCCACTCCTGATAAATAATCTCCTGCCATGGTATCTCGAACAGCATTGGTAATCGCAAGTCCTGGAACCAAAAGCATGATACTGCTGATAATCACGATATCACTATTAATACCATGATCCATATATTGAAAACCAAGTGCCGCAACCGCTGCCAAGCCTGCTGATAATGCATTGGTAAAGAATACATTCCATTCCCGCTTCTCTAGTAAAAAGCTTACAGTTTTAATTAACATTCCAATCAAAAAAGATACGAATGCTTCCTTCCATGTCCCATGAAAAAATATCGCAAAACCCAAGGCACTTAGTGCCCCAAATAATAAAGTAGTCCAAAAGCCATAGCGCTTTTCATTGGCGATATCCTGTAACTCTTTCCATATTTCATCTATAGAATACGCATGTTGTGTCGCACGTCTTGATAAATCATTTATTTTATCAATACAGTTTAAATCAGTTCCACGACTTTTCACGCGTAATACTTTTGTTAGTGTTTGTTGCCCTACAGTGATAGAGAACATGATACCCGTGGGTGTCACAAAACTTTGTGCATCTTCTACTTCATGAAAACAGGTACATAAACGTACCATAGTTTCTTCTACACGATATATTTCTGCGCCGCTTTCTATTAACAGTTTCCCTGCAAAAGCCGCCATATCCAATAAACGATTGGTATCCATATTATCCCTACTTCCTGCCACCTCAATAGTATAGAGCATTTACGCAAAAAAAGAAATGAAGAACATAAAAAATTTTATGAAAAGCATGTATCGCAAATACTGAATGTAAAAGATTTGAAGTTCACTCATTCACAGTTTTTGTCATTTTGTTTTACCTTTTACAAGCTTTGGTTTATAATAATAAAAATGATGGGGTGATACAATGAATCGAAATGTAATGATCATTATGAATCCAAAAGCCGGTAAAGGCAATGGAAAGAGTGCTTTATTTACGATATGCGATCGGTTTAGTAAGGCACAAGATCATGTTCATGTGTACATTACACAATCAAAAGGCCATGCGATTACCTTAAGTAAAGAGCTTGGGCCAAGTCATGATATTTTATTATGTATTGGTGGAGATGGAACATGGAATGAAGTTATTAATGGAGTACTTCCTTTATCCACACAACCACATCTTGCCTATCTTCCTTCTGGTACAGTCAATGATTTCGCATCTACTCTAAAAATCAGTAAAAGTCCTGAGAAATTAATGGATACCATTGAACGATGGAATCCTTTTGCCTGTGATATCGGTTTATTCAATACCCGCTATTTCACATATGTTGCTGCATTTGGCATTTTTACTGATGTATCCTATTCCACACCACAACAATCAAAAAACATGTTTGGAAAAGTTGCTTATTATCTGGAAGGTATGAAACAATTGGCAAATATTCCCCGCTATCATATAAAATTACATGTTAATGGTGAAACGATTGAAGATGATTATATGTTTGGTTGCATCACCAATTCTAAATATGTCGCTGGATTTACAACTGTTTCCACAAAACATGCGCAGCTGGATGATGGTCTGTTTGAAATTCTGATGATTAGAACACCCAATAATCCCCTTGATGCCCAGGTAATTATTGCCGCATTGTTAAAACGTGAAGTCAACCATGACTGGATGTATTTTACCACTGCCAGCAGTTTAGATATCGAATCTATAGAAGATATCCCTTGGACACTTGATGGTGAGGATGGTGGAAGTACAACACTAGCACATATTGAAAATAAAAATAAAGCTGTTACGATTTTGGTATAGTAAACAGCCATATCTTAGATTAGATTCATAGATATTTAGGTATAATATCTCTACCCAACTATCACAAAAAAATGCTGAAACCTCATCAGCATTTTTTCTTATCCGTTAAAATTTACTTTGCCAAATTTCGCACCATTTTTCTTCTTGCCTAATTTTTTCTGTAATGCTTTGGTTGGTGTATTTGCTTTTGCAGCTCTGCTTTTTTCTAACAATGCTTTTGTATCTAATTTCTTATCTGCCATATGTATCTCCTTTCCCGACAATATCATATAATTCGCGTAAGTCTTTTATTTCATGATCAATTCGTAAGTGATGTTTATGTGGATGAGCTTTTGGATTAAACCAGCAGGTCGCAATACCTGCATTGTTGCCCCCTTGTATATCACTGGATAAACTATCTCCAATGATCAATACTTCTTCTTTTGATTTTGGTTTGATTGCCTCAAAAACAACATCAAAATATTCTTTTGATGGTTTTTGATAACCACATT
Organism: Absiella sp. AM09-50; assembly: GCF_003433845.1. Taxonomy (NCBI): domain Bacteria; kingdom Bacillati; phylum Bacillota; class Erysipelotrichia; order Erysipelotrichales; family Erysipelotrichaceae; genus Amedibacterium; species Absiella sp. AM09-50. The sequence goes on along the minus strand of NZ_QVFI01000045.1, from coordinate 10,273 downwards.
CTTCAGATACAAAAATCTGCTTAAAGTGTTGATACAGACCACTGTCTTTTAGACGAGAATATTGTGTTGCGATTACCCCATTGGTTACGATATATAAGTCGTAATCATGTTTTAAGGTTGTGACAACTTCCATTGCATGATTAATTAATTCATGTCCTTCTCCAAGGGCTAATTGATAGTCATCTTCAAATTTCACGCCATCTGCGTCAAAATGATAAATATCAAATAGCTTTCCAAAACGAGTGTAGATCAGTGTATTACGATCAATTTCACCTCGTTCATGCGCTTTCCATAGGTCTTGGTTTAATTTAGTATATGTTTGTTCGATTTCTTCATTAAATGGTAACTGATATTTCGCAAATGTATTGCGCAATGCACTTTTTTCTGCGGCCTCAAAATCCAATAATGTTCCATCTGCATCAAATAGTAAACTTCGATATTTCTTCATAACGACTCCTTTTATCATGATTGCGTTCTTATTCTAACATGAAACCAGAGAAAAAAACAGCATTTCTGCTGTTCTTACTCTTTGATCTATCTTGTGAATAATTTCAATTTATGTGTTTTTATGAATATTAGATTCTATTCCTGAATACACTTTTCTTGTATACAAACTCACATTAACATAAAGCTTGTCCACTTAAAATCTCACTATTTGAAACAGGATTCAGTGGTATTTTATCTGTGTTTAAGAAAATTATAGAAGTTGTTGTATCATATTTTTCACTAATTTTGTCTTGATTGAACGTCAATAGAACCTGCCCTTGTTTTACTTTGTCCCCTTGTTTCACTTTTGCTTCAAAGTATTCTCCATTTAATTCAACTGTATCAATTCCTACATGAATCAATATTTCTTCACCAGAATCAGAAGTAATTCCAATCGCATGTTTTGTAGGAAATAAAGTTGTAATTGATCCATCAAATGGTGCCATTACTTCGCCAACACTTGGAATAATTGCAAATCCTTTTCCCATTGTTTCGCTTGCAAAAGTTGGATCATTCACTTCTGATAAAGTAATCATCTTCCCTGTAAGTGGAGCTATAAATTTCGCATTTGAAGTACATACCTCATCTTCTGTCTTAACGCTTATCATTGTGATAATAAAGGCCGAAATCATACTGATTGCAAAAGCAATGATGACATTAGGAACATTTACCTGTAGATAAATAGGTAAGCTTACAATACTGCTAGATGCAAATGCAGGTAATTCAAATCCAGTCATAGAAATAAATGCCCCACCTAATGCGCCACCAAAGCACGCTGATAATAATGCTTTACGATTATAAATCAACACTGTATATAATGCAGGTTCTGTAATTCCTAAGATAGCAGAAACACTTGCAGATGTTGCAACTGCTTTCTTTTCTTTATTACGATATTTAAATATCATTGCTGCTACAGCACCAAATTGTCCCATTGTAGACATCATCATTGTTGGTAATAAGAAATCACTTCCTCTTTCAGCTAGATTTTGGAAAATCACTGGTGTAAAGGCTTGATGCATACCTGTTATAACAAGCAAAGGTCGAATAAAGGATAAGATGAATCCTCCTATAAAACGATTGAAAGAAAATAACTGACCTACCGTATAAGAAATGATTGTACCTACATAATTTCCTAAAGGACCTAAGATAACTAACATGAAAGGAACCATAATCAATAATGTAATTGTTGGTGTGAAAATGACTTTTAAAGCATTTGGCATATATTTATCAACATATTTATAAACATAAGACAACACCCAGACAGATAAAATAATTGGTACAACTGAGCTTGCATAATTAATCAATGGAACTGGTATTCCAAATATTGTCAATGATGCCTGTGTATCAGCTACAAGTGCTGTAAAGGTAGGATGGATTAAAGTTGCTGCTAATACAATTGCAATCATGCGATTTGTATGAAATATCTTTAAGGCAGATGCTGCAAGTAAAATCGGTAAGAAATAGAAGGCAACATCGGCCATCATATTAAATAGTACAAAGATATCATTATCTAGTGGAATAATTTCAAATGCTTTAATCAAGGCGATTATTGCTTTTAACATACCCGCACTGGCAATAGCAGGAATCACAGGTACAAAAACACTTGATAATACATTCAGGAAACGCTTAAAGATTCCTTGTTTTTCTTTTACTTCTTCCTTCGTATCACCAAAATTATATTTACTTTCTATTGCCTGAAATATTTCAGCGACCTGTGGCCCAATCACTACTTGTAGCTGATCATTTTTAAACTGGACTTTTAATACATCTTTTAATGCTTCTAATTTTTCTACTTCTACTTTATCATTATCTTTCAAATTCATACGTAAACGTGTCATACAATGCATGATATTCTCTATATTCTCACTGCCGCCAACAAGTTCAATAATCTGTTCGCCCAATTCTTTTTTATTCATATTTTTTCCCTCTTTCATCTTTTATCACTAAATTATTTCCATTTGATTGAATAAATTCTTTCATCCAATAATAGGAAGCTTTAGGATATCTGTTTTTTGTTCCATTTCCTTTATCATCCATATCAACATATATCCAGCCATAGCGTTTTTTCATTTCACCAGTACTTAAAGATACAAGATCAATACCACCCCACATTGTATAACCTAACACTTCAACATGATCGATTTCAACAGCTTTTTTTATCTCTAAGAAATGATCATTTAAATACGCGATTCGATATGTATCATTGACATAATGATTTTCATCGGGTTGATCTACTTCACCTAATCCATTTTCCACAATAAACAATGGCTTTTGATAGCGATCATATACTTCATTTAATACATAACGTATGCTTACTGGATCAATTGGCCATCCCCATGGCGTTGATTTTAGATAAGGATTCTTGCCAAAAGGTAAAGCGATAATTCCTAATTTGTCATTTCGATCAACCGTTGTAGATCGATAACAGCTAAATGAATAAAAATCCAATGTTCCTTCTTTTAATATATCTACATCTTCTTCTTTCATTTTTATAACAACATCATATTCATTCCAAATACTTTGTGCATAGCTAGGATAATAACCTCTCAACATTACATCTGAGAAATAGAACAATCTTCTTCTTTGCGCCATCCAAGCCATTTGATCATCTGGATGACATGTACTAGGATACGCAGGACTTGTCGCAAACATTGCGCCAAGCATTGCATCTGGCATCATTTCTTTAGCTAAGATTTTAGCTTTTGCGCTAGCAATGAATACATGATGTATTGCCTGCCAAGTTGTCTGAGCATCAGAATTTCGTGTCCCTAAATGGGAGAATCCTTGTAGTACATTTAATTCATTAAATGTCAGCCAATATTTAACTTTTCCTTTGAATCTTTCAAATAGAGCTTTACATAATTTAACATAACAGTCAATCAATATTCGATCAGACCAACCATCGTATGTATTAGCCAAATAAAGTGGAAGTTCATCATGACAAATGGTAATCATAGGCTCAATTCCATACTTCAAGCATTCATCAACGACATTCTCATAAAACTGTAACCCTTCTTCATTAGGTTTTTCTTCTAATCCTGTTGGAAATATTCTTGTCCAGCAAATACCAAATCGCATCATGCTTAATCCCATATCAGCTAAAAGCTTAATATCTTCTTTATAATGATGATAAAAGTCTACAGCATGATGACTTGGATAATATACATCTTCATGAACACAGCCTATTGCATTTGCAGGTATTGGATCACGATAAGCAGATGATCCTAATGTGCCATCTGGCATCTGATAAGTAATCCTTCTAGGTCTTTCATGAGAGCCATCCGTAACGATATCATGCGTTATTAGACCTCTATTGCCTTCATGAAATCCTCCTTCATATTGGAAGTCAGCACTCGCACTTCCCCAAAACATTTTAAATGGGTAATTCATATTTTTTCCTCCTTGGCTTGTCTTGTTTACATTGTCAGTATACTAAAAAAAATCACGCATTTCGTGATTTTTCAAAACATGATTTTCTGTTTCAGAATATGAAACAGCTTTTAACAAGTCACTAGCTATCGGAATACTTTTTCCTATATATCAAGGATATTAAATTGGAATACATATCTAGTATGATAGGTGATGTATAGTTAAAACTATCCTTCAATTCAATGTATTTATACACAAAAGAAAGATGTTTGGTTTTATTGGCAGTAATTATGTATATTTTAGGAAGATGCTTTCGATTCATCACATTCATTCGATCAAGTACACGCTCAATAAATTTACCTCCTGCAGAAAAAATGATAATAAGATTTCTATCATCCAGTGTTTCTAACATTTCTTTTTGTTCATTAAGATCCTGTGTAGAATAAACAAACTTATGTAAGATTGTTAAATAATGTTGTAAAGAAAATGCTGGAAAACTTGATTGAACATGTCCCATCAAGGCAACTCTTTCATAATCATGGATATCTTTCACAAGTTCTTCTAGCACTTCAACTTCAAGGGATTGATCTAAATGATTTATAATTTCTTTTATATCTAAAAAATAATTTTGAATGAGCGCGTGCGTATTTTCACCTTTTAAATCAGTAAATCTTTCTTCGATAAAAGAATTATAACTTCCAATTGCGATTTGTAGTTCTAAGAAATCCTCATATCCAAGTTTTCTACAAAACCGACTAATTGATGATTTTGATACTTTACATTCATCCGCAAGCTCTTTTGTGGAAACTACTTTTTTACGTTCTAAGTTTTCAAGAATGTATTGAGCAATGATAAAATTCATAGAATCAGGGGACTCTCTATTTATGATATTCAATAATTGAATACGTATATTACTCATGATTTTCTCCTTTATGATGTGTTTGATTAACGTCAATTGATATTTTGTAAATGTATGAGTACTTCATTTTTATTTTATCATGAAATTTAAGAAAAAAACAGCATTTCTGCTGTTCTTACATACCATGACCACCTGGGCCGCCCATTTCTTTATCTCCACCTGGCTTTCCTTGTGGCTGATTCATACCTGCCTGTACACTTGTACCATCCTGCGAAATACTTGTGGCCATATCAGACAAAGTAAAGCTGCCAAGGGTAGAAGCATTGTTGATTGTACCTTCTGTGATTGCTTTTTTGCTTTCTAAGCCACTGATGGTACCACCACTTTGAATCGAATATGTTTTATCTTTTGTTAGAGATGGCGTGGATATAACGATATTATTAAACTTCTTTGATGGTGCATAGGCAATGATCAAATCATTATCCTGCATGAGTGATATCAGTGTATTTTCACTTTGTGTTTGATCAAAGGTGATCATCACACTTGCCTGAGAACTTGTATCTGATGGCATTTGCGCCATGCCACTCATACCAGCCGCAATCAATGTTCCACCTGTAATTTCACATGTTCCATCATAATCTAATGCACCATTTCCACTATCTTGGGGTCCATCCACAATCACACTGCCACCTTTGATATATAAATTGCCATTAGAATCTAAACCATCTCCGGATGCATTGACATAGATATTTCCACCCGTAATCGTGATAGATACATCACTGTCAGATGAGCTAAATGTATTTTGTCCAGGACGCCCATTCATCGAACTTCCATCATTTCCTCCAGCTGCATTTAAACCATCATCACTTGACACGACCTGAATATCTCCACCCTGTATCACTATTTGATTTCCTTCTATTCCTTCATAACTTTTTTTGATATCCATACTGCCTTTTTCCACTGTCAGTGTTTCATCTGCATGTATGCCATCATCTCCACTTTGTATGGTGTAAGTACCATCTTTGATATCCATAGATGCGTTGGTATGTATCGCATCATCACTTGTATCAAACGTATAGGTACCCTTGGATATGATCATATCTTTTCCAGACTTTATACCTTTAGCACTGGTAGTATCTTCACTTGTGGATGTTTGATCCTGTGGTCCCCATCTTCCCCAATCAGATTTTATGGAAGCATTTTGACTGCCTCCTCCAGTTGTGATATCAAAGGTTCCATCACTAATTTCTAAATTTGTTTCTGCCTGTATTCCATCCCCTTGGGATGTGATATGAAAAGTACCTGCCTCAATATATACCCAGCCTTTACTTTCCTCTTGTGATTCACTTGCCTGCATACCATCACCCTGAGCGTTGATGGTAAATGTACCATCCGCAATCGCAATACCGTCTTTTCCTTTTAATCCATCATTTTGACTTGTGATATCAAAACTACCACTCGTAATGACCAGTTGATTTTTTGAGAAAATGCCATGATTGAAATTTGCATTTACAATAAGTTTTCCACTACCAGTGATACTTAAATCATCTTTTGAAAAGATTGCGGCATTGGGTTCTTCTTTTTCTGCATCCTCATAGGTATAATCTTTCGCATCACTGATTGTATTTTCACTATCTTTCGCTAAAATCAATACTGTCTTTTTGCTTGTTTTACATAGATTGCACTGCTTGTATCACTTGTGATATTGGCATTATTTAATACGATACGAACTAGGTCTTCTTTGCCTGCATCCACAATGATAGAACCATTTTTTAGCGTTCCGCTGCATACGTAAGTACCTGCCTTGGATATGGTAATACTTCCATTCTTGATAGAAACACCATCAGCTTTCAAAGATGTATCCGATAAGCCAATGGATATCGCCTGTTCATCATAGGAATCATCAAAATCTTCATCCGCAAAAGTGAAATCGATCTTGGATGTTGTGGCAGTCTTTACCGTTGTGGATTGAGCTTGTGATGTATTGGTGGTAGATTCCTCTTTCTTTTGACATCCATTAATTAATAAAGCCATACTGAGTATAAAAGCAATTATTGTTTGTTTCCGCATATCCTCATCTCCTAAAGTTCTTCTTTATTTACAGGTAGTCTGCCGCATATGATATTCAGATTGCCATTTCTACACCGTAATTCATCAATCATTTCTTTTTCCACAATACCTTTTCGTAAACAGATATGATAATGTAATTCGTATAAACTTCCCATATTGGTCGTTTTCACCTTCAACAATTCGTTTTTTGTGGTATATTGTTGGAAAATATCATCAAAGATGCCTTCATAATCCAAAGATTCTGGTATTGTTATTTTTAATTCTTTTTCCATTACATTCGCTTCCGCAAATGAACTGCCATATAAAATCATACTGGTAATACCAATCAACAGCGCAAAGACGATTGCGAACATAACATAACCCATACCTGTCGCAAGACCAATTGCCATTGATAAAAATATAGTAGATATTTCTCGTGCACCGCCGGCAACACTACGAAAACGTACCAGTGAAAATGCTCCGACAACAGCGACGCCGGTTCCTAAATTGCCATTGACCATCATAATGACTACCTGCACGATGACAGGCATCAATACCACACTGACCACAAAACCTTTATGATATACATTTTTAAACATATATACATAACCAATAAATAATCCACAAATAATGGATACCCCACTGCAAATCAACATATCTATGACATTCATCGATGTAAAAATACTATCAAACATAAACAAATCCTCCTATTTTTTCTTGTGCAAATATATGTTCCCGATAACATGTTCCATATTTAGAAAAGGAACATGGATATATTTCTAATTCGTTTAAGATATTCGATAACCATAAAGGCATCGCTAATGGCATTTTGATTTCCATTAGTATATCATTATGATCAAGAATCGGTGCGCCATCATCTTTAAAACGCAAATCACAGTGGTCTAATCGATAGCGTAAATCAAAGTCAAAAGTGATACGAAGATCATGATTCTCTTTACCAAAATACGCCATACGATCATATGCGATATATGTCTGTTTTGATAAATCATAACGCTGGATAAACCATCCAATTTCTTTTAGAATCTGGTCATTTTTTGGCATAATACACCGATTCATATAATCCATAGCGATTGCACAAGGCAGAATCGTTCTTCGTTTATATACAATACCATTTACCTTTTTCTTTAATTCTATAAATACCGAATCCTCATCATGTGGTGTACCATAACTGCGTATTCTCAGTTTTTCTTTATAAGAAGGTTTATCCAGAGAATGGCGAATTAATTCGTAACTGTCGGTATCATAATAAATATTACAAATCGTATATTTTCCATATTCGTCTAATGCCATATACGGCGTTATTTTTTCTATTAGTTTTGCATATTTTTTAGATGATACCACATATTTTTTCTCATAGCGTGCAAACACGGTTTGTGTTTTTGCCATATTTCCACCTGCTTTCCTTTTACACTTACATGATATAACAGAAACCTTAAATCAAACTGAAAGACAAGTTTCAGCTTATTTTCAGCTTTCTTTGTGAAAGTTTGTGTATAATGGAGGTAGAAATGAGGTGATGTTATGCAGGTATTGATTGTAGAAGATGAAAGAAATTTAGCCGATGCACTTCGTCAGATATTAGAGGAAGAAAAATTTCAGACAACCATTGCATATGATGGCGAGGAGGGTTTGTCTTATGCCATGAGTGATCTCTTTGATATGATCATACTAGATGTCATGCTGCCAAAGAAAAATGGATTTGAGATCGTACAGACGTTACGAGAAATGAACCATCATACGCCAGTGCTGATGTTGACCGCATTAGATGAAATCCCCGATAAAGTAAAAGGTTTAACGCTTGGGGCAGATGATTATATGACCAAACCATTTGCGCCGGCTGAGCTATTAGCAAGAATCTATGCTCTTACACGAAGAAAAGGTGAAATGATCCTTCATGAATTAAGCTTTCATGACTTGCGTCTTCAATTAGATACATGTGAATTACTGTGTGCACAAAAACATATCACCCTTGGATATAAAGAATTTGAAATCATGAAGTTATTTATGCAGCATCCATCCATGATCATCAGTAAAGAAGAACTGATCACAAAAGTATGGGGTTGTGACAGTGAGGCTGTAGATAATAATGTAGAAGCGTACATTTCCTTTTTAAGAAAGAAACTATTTTATCTTGAAAGCAAGGTAGAGATTAAAGCTCATCGAAAACTTGGTTATCGTTTGGAGTGTGATGCTTTATGATAAAAAAACTTCGTAAAAAGTTTATTTGGATCACCATGTCCTGTGTTACTTTGATATTGATCATTGTATTTGGTATCCTTTGTTTCAGTAATTATCATCATATGCAGCAAGAGATAGATGATAATTTGTCACGTACGTTGATGATGCAACAGAAAGAAGAAATTCCAAAGTTTGAGTTTAATGATCATAAAGATGATAAAGCTTTTGGCATGCATAATGCTTTTCGTGTAGAAACAGATCTCAATGGTACGATCATTTCCATACATGCCATGAATCTGGATGTAGATCAAGAAAGCCTGCAGAACATTCTTTCCACTATGGATATTAAGGATAAACAAAAAGGTATCTTACAATCACAAAGTCTGGCTTATCAGATCAAACAGACATCTTCCAACTATCAAATTGCGTTTGTTGATATTAGCGCCAATCTTAAAGATATGAAAAATTTGATTATTACATCGATGATTGTGGGTACTTTTGCTTTTCTGGCTTTCTTACTATTGAGTTTTATTTTGTCTAACTGGGCATTACGACCAGTACAGCATGCATGGGATCAACAGAAACAGTTTGTTGCGGATGCTTCGCATGAACTAAAAACACCTTTGACTGTGATCTTAGCAGATAGCGATATCTTGCTTGCCCATGCAAACGATACTATTGATCATCAGGTGAAGTGGATCAACAGCATACAAAGTGAAGCCCAACGTATGAAAAAGCTGGTAGAAAGTTTGTTATTTCTTGCGAAAAGTGACGCAAACCGTCTGCCTGTGGAATTTCAAAACATAAACTTTAGTGATATCGTATGGAACTGTATCCTGCCCTTTGAAAGTATTGCTTATGAACACGGCATCCATTTACACAGCGAAATAGAAAACGATTTATATGTAAGCGGCAATGAAGCACAGCTAAAACAAGTCATGCTGATTTTTCTTGATAATGCCTGTAAATATACACCCGCAAAAGGAAAGATATCGATTCATTTAAAAAAGAATAATGAAAAACTAGTCTGTAAGATTCACAATACCGGCAGTTATATTTCTAAGGAGGAACAAGCCCATATCTTTGAACGTTTTTATCGTTGTGATAAAGCAAGAGTACATGAGGGTGGTTATGGTTTAGGCTTACCAATTGCGAAAAGCATCATGGATGCCCATCATGGTCAGATACAGGTAGAAAGCAATGAAGTAGAAGGATGCTGTTTTCAATTGATACTTCCGCTTAAAAATGGTTGAAGTCCTGTCAAGCAAAAATGAAAATGTCTTAAAAATAATTAAACATTAGCACCGGATT
>NZ_QVFI01000044.1:0-18965 GCF_003433845.1 Absiella sp. AM09-50 | reverse complement strand
ACGTATCCTGCATACTGGAGAGAGCCAACGAACAGACGGGAAATACTTATATAAATATGTAGACGCATTTGGAAACACAAAATATGTGTATGCTTGGAGATTGACACCCACAGACCCGACACCAAAGGAAAAACGGGAAAAACCCTCACTTCGTGAACTGGAACAGCAGATAAGACGGGATATTGAGGACGGTATCGACAGCACAGGCAAGAAAATGACACTTTGCCAACTTTATGCCAAACAGAACGCACAGAGAGCAAATGTGAAGAAAAGTACACAGAAACAACGGGAACAACTCATGCGGTTATTGAAAGAGGACAAGTTGGGTGCTAGGAGCATTGATACGATAAAACCCTCTGACGCTAAGGAATGGGCGTTACGCATGAAAGATAAAAGCTTTTCCTATAACACCATTAACAACCATAAACGCTCGTTAAAAGCGTCATTCTATATCGCCATACAAGACGATTGTGTAAGGAAGAACCCTTTTGATTTTAAGTTAAGTGAAGTCCTAGAAAATGATACCAAAGAGAAAGTCGCATTGACAGAGGAACAGGAACAAGCCTTACTCTCATTTATCAAGACAGACAATGTGTATCACAAGCATTATGATGATGTGCTGATACTGTTAAAGACTGGACTTCGTATCTCGGAACTGTGCGGACTGACAGTAGCTGATATTGATTTCAAGAATGAAGTTGTAATTATCGACCACCAGTTACTAAAGAGCAAGGAACAGGGCTATTATATTGAAACGCCTAAGACGAAAAGCGGAATAAGACAAGTGCCATTAAGTAGAGAAACAATACAGGCATTTCAACGGGTTATGAAGAAACGCCCAAAGGCAGAACCATTTGTGATAGACGGACAGAGCAATTTCTTATTTGTCAATCATAAAGGCAAGCCCAAAGTTGCGATTGATTACAACGCCTTATTTGTCCGTATGGTAAAGAAATATAACAAGCACCACAAGGACAATCCCTTGCCACATATCACACCGCATACGCTACGCCATACATTCTGCACAAGACTGGCAAGCAAGAACATGAACCCAAAAGATTTACAGTATATCATGGGACATTCAAACATTAATATCACAATGAACTGGTACGCTCATGCGTCCATAGATACCGCAAAATCAGAGGTTCAGCGTCTAATCGCATAGAAGTATTTACCACGATTTTAACCACGCTTGATAGCGAAAATATAAGAAGATAGACCTAGATATGTGAGGTTTACCACAAAAGCAAAATGCCCGTAGAGCCTATAAAATAAGGCTTTGCGGACATTTAAGGAGATATAAAAAGATAGTCAAAAAGACATATATAATTTATTAAAATTTTTTAAAGTATTTAAAATCAAGATTATTAGGATACACTCGATGCACATCACCTTTTTCCAAGCATAAGTAATCTTTATATGGGTTGATGATGGAAACATACGTGCGTTCTTTGAATATCTTTTCTTTTAGTGTATGTACATTGATATTCTTATCCTCTTTCAACATTTCTATTAAATCTGAAAATGGTACATATTGTTTCTCATAGCTCATTTAATCGCCTCTTTCTTTTTTTTGAATTATGTTTGAATAGTGTAACTATAATCTGTTTACCCATAGATGTCAACGACTTTTTTACATTGTTTTATAGAGCTATAAAAGTAATGTTTTATGAATTTTCACTTTATGTTAAATTTTTGGTGTTTTTTTTGCGTTTTATATGAATATTTTAGGTAACCTAAATGAAAAAAACTGCCTTTTATTTGGCAGTTCTTCATTATTCAAATAAGCTTACTTCTTCAAAATCTTCCGTTTCTTCATCAGATAGATCATCACTTGTCATTTCCACCTGCTGTAGCTTTTCAAGTGGCTTCATCACATAGAAATCACCTGTATGTTTAAATGGTGTAGAGAATGTTGCATCTTTACTCATTAAGGAGATATCTTTCGCAAAGAAACGATGATAAGCATCATTGCTGATGATAATTTCATCATTGATATCATAGATACCAATATATGCGATTTGATAAGGCTTAGATTTTACTTTCTTACAAATCATATTTCCCTTTACAGGGCGCCCTGTGATATCGATTTCGCTTAATTTCAAACGTTTCATCGCAAGTGTATCACTAAACACAACAAGCTGATTGCCTGCTTCTCGATGTACAATCGCACTCGCAATATCATCATTAACGAGATTCATTGCCTTTACGCCCTTACTTCTTGGAGAAGTAATAGGAATCAAGGAAATCGGATAGCGTGTCACAAATCCATTGCGACTTGCTAATAAGATTTCATCACCATCATAAGCAACATAGGTACCAATAACTTCATCGCCTTCCAACAGCTTCATATTGCTCATTGTTTTATTGTTTCGGCTGACTTCATAATCTGATACTTTTGTACGCTTGATCAAACCTTTTTTGGTTACAGAAATCATATACGCATTGGTTTTGAAATTTGAAACGACATAGGCATCTGTGATCTTTTCATCACTGGATATTTTTAAAGTATTATTTAAATGACTTCCAATATCTTTCCATTTGGCTTCCTCTACTTCATAAACCGGTGTATATCCATAGGTCCCCTGGTTTGTAAAGAAAATCACATGATCCAATGTATTAACTTCACCCCAGCCGACCAAACGATCTTCCTCTTTTAAGCCTGTCATTGCATTATTGGCAGCACCATAGCTACGCATAGATACACGTTTAAAGTATCCATCTCTTGATACGGTAAACATCACCTGCTCACTATTGATCATGGCGACTTTATCAATAACGATTTCTTCGATTTCTTCTTCAATTTTTGTCAGACGTTCTACTGGGAACGCTTTTTTGACTTCTTTTAATTCAGAAATCATAACTTTTCTTAAAACTTTTGGATCATTCAGAATACTTTGCAGTTGGGCAATTTCTTTCAATAAAGATGCATGTTCTTCCTGTAATTGGCAGATATCTGTATTACTTAAACGATATAAGCGCATCGTGACGATAGCTTCTGCCTGTTCCTCTGTAAAGTTGAAAGCTTCTATGATTCTGCGTTTAGAATCTGCTTTATCTTTGGATGAGCGAATAAGTGCGATGATTTCATCCAGAATGCTGATAGCTTTGATCAATCCCTCTAATATATGACAGCGCTGCTGTTTTTTGTCTAAATCATAACGGCTGCGTTTTAAGATAACTTCATTACGATGTTCAATAAAGGCATCCAGCATTTGTGCCAGACCCATTTGCACTGGGCGCTTGTTGACAATTGCCACAACGTTGTAGTTGTAAGACACCTGTAAATCAGTATTTTTATATAAGTAGTTTAAAATCAGATTGGCATCCATATCTTTTTTGATATCCACAACCACACGCAATCCTTTACGATCACTTTCATCACGAACATCTAAGATTCCATCGATTTTTTTATTTAAGCGAATATCGTCAATCTTTTTCACCATATTGCTTTTGACGACTTCATATGGTATTTCGTGTACAACGATTTGTTGAACAGTTTTTGCTTGTTCAATACTAACTTTACTGCGCACCATGATTTTTCCACGTCCAGTTTTAAATGCTTCACGGATTCCATCAATTCCCTGTACAATTCCACCTGTTGGAAAATCTGGTCCTTTCACAAACTGCATCAAATCATCTAAAGAACAATCTGGATGCTGGATACGATAGATGGTCGCATCAATTGCTTCACATAAGTTATGTGGTGGAATATTGGTCGCATATCCTGCGGCAATACCTGTGATACCATTGACTAACAGATTGGGATAACGTGCTGGTAAAACAGTTGGTTCCCATGCCGTATCGTCAAAGTTAGGTGCCCATTGCACGGTATCTTTCTCAATATCCTTTAACAGATATTCACTGATTTTTCCAAGTCTTGCTTCGGTATAACGCATGGCAGCGGCAGGGTCATCATCGATAGATCCATTGTTTCCCTGCATATCGATTTGTGGAGAACGGATTTTCCATTCCTGGGACATACGTACCATGGCATCATATACGCTGGAATCTCCATGTGGATGATAATTACCAATGACCAAACCGACTGTCTTTGCGGATTTACGATAGCCTTTATCCCACAAGTTGCCATCTTCATACATGGCGTATAGAATTCTTCGCTGTACTGGTTTTAAACCATCTCGTGCATCTGGAAGGGCACGTTCTTGAATGATGTATTTTGAATATCGTCCAAATCGATCCCCCATGATTTCTTCAAGTGGTGAGGTAATCACGTTTGCATGTGTTTCGATTGGTTCTTCAATTTTCTTTTTCATGAATTATCTCACCTCCAGATTATAATCATCTTCTAATGTGAAGGATACATTTTCTTCAATCCAATCACGACGTAGGTTGGCTTTATCTCCCATCAACACAGAAACACGTTTTTCTGCGATCACAGCATCATCAATGCTGACCTGAATCAGGGTTCTTGTTTCAGGACACATCGTGGTATCCCATAACTGATCGGCATTCATTTCACCCAAACCTTTGTAACGCTGTAAGTTGTAGCCTTTTGGGAATGTTTTACGCAAGTGGTCTAATTCTTCATCTGTCCAAGCATAAGCGATTTCTTTTCCCTTTTGTAATTTATATAAAGGTGGCAGTGCAATATATACCATGCCTTTTTCAATTAATTCACGCATATAGCGATAAAAGAATGTCAGTAATAAGATCTGAATATGTGCACCATCGGTATCGGCATCGGTCATGATAATGACTTTGTGATAATTGGAATCCTCCGCATGGAAGTTAGCGCCAACACCAGCACCAAGTGCATGGATGATCGTATTCAATTCTTCATTCTTTTCAATATTGGTGATACTTGCTTTTTCGGTATTTAACACCTTACCTCGAAGTGGCAATATCGCCTGATATTTACTATCTCGGCCCTGTTTTGCACTACCGCCGGCAGAATCCCCTTCGACAAGATACAATTCTTTTTTTCTGGCATCTTTTGATTGGGCACTGGCAAGTTTTCCAGATAAGATTTTTTCTGTTTTGCCTTTGCTTTTGCCTTTTCTGGCATCTTCTCTTGCTTTACGAGCTGCCTCACGTGCAGTACTTGCGCGCTGCATCTTTTTGATCAATGTCATTGCCAGTTCTTTATTTTCTTCTAAGAAGAAATTCAATTTTTCTGAAATCAATGCCTCTACGGCTGGTTTTGCTTCCGGAGTACCAAGTTTGCCTTTGGTCTGGCCTTCAAATTGAAGAAGGTGTTCAGGAATTCCAACCGATAAAATAATCGTTAGTCCTTCACGTACATCGCTTCCTTCAAAGTTCTTATCTTTATCTTTTAAGATACCATTTCTTCTTGCGTAATCATTAAATACTTTTGTGAATGCATTCTTTGCGCCGGTTTCATGTGTTCCACCATCTTTGGTACGCACGATATTGACAAAGCTAAAGATATTTTCCTGATATTCATCCGTATACTGGAAACAACAGTCTACCTTGATATCATTGGATACACCAGAAAACGATACTGGTTTATGGAATGTCTGTTTGTCTTCATGTAAATAATCCATGAATGCCACAAGACCTTCTTCATAATGATAGATTTCTTCTCGCTCTTTATCTTTACGTTCATCTTTTACACATAGTTTTAAACCTTTGATTAAGAAAGCATCTTCTCTTGCACGTTCCGCAATCTGATGAAAGGAAAACTTAGTCGTAGAAAACATGGTCTTATCTGGCATAAAACGCACCTTGCTGCCGGTCTTGTTTGTTTTTCCAATCACTTGCAACTCGGATACACGTTTACCACCATCATGGAATGTCATCTGATAAATCTTATTATCACGATAAACACTTACTTCTACCCATTCACACAAGGCATTGACAACGCTGGCACCAACCCCATGCAGACCACCGGAAGTTTTATATCCACCAGCTTCAGAGAATTTACCTCCTGCATGCAGTACTGTAAAGATAACCTGTAATGCCGGCACACCGCTGGCATGCATATCGACTGGCATTCCACGACCTTCATCTTCTACGCAGATACTTCCGCCTTCTTCAATCGTGATATGGATACAATTACCATGACCATTGAGTGCCTCATCAATAGAGTTATCAACGATCTCCCACACCAGGTGATGAAGTCCCCTTGCATCTGTACTTCCGATATACATACCCGGTCTTTTACGTACAGCATCAAGGCCTTCCAGAATCTGTATACTGCTTCCATCGTAAGCTTTTTCTGCCATACAATCACTCTCCTTACTTTTTATATTTACGTATATGAATCCTACGTATCATTTGACAACCCATAAATTATACCCTAGATTTTGAAAAAAGGAAGATTATTTTTTTAACTTTTTACTGTTTTCCCTCGATTTTCTTCCCTATTCGACAAAATAATGCTAAAATAATGGAGTTGATATATATGAGGTGAAGTGTATGGATGTAAATTGGATTTGGTATCTTGGACTTGGCTATCTACTAGGAAGTATTCCTTTTGCGTTAGTCATCGGAAAAGTCTTTTATAAAACAGATGTTAGAAATTTTGGCAGTGGCAACTTAGGCGGCACCAATGCTGGTCGTGTACTCGGAAAAAAAGCAGGTATTTCTGTCATCCTGTGTGATGTATTTAAAGTTGTACTTGCGGTAGCAATCGTTGCACAATTTGATCGTGAAGCAAGCATATGGGCAGGACTTGCGGCTGCCATCGGACATTGTTATCCAGTATTTGCTGGCTTTCATGGAGGTAAGGCAGTGGCCACCATGTTTGGTTTTTTATTGAGTACTTCCATTTTTACATTTGGTAATTTATGGTATGTGCTTGTGCCTTTGATTTTCTTTCTGATTGTATTATATCTTGGAAAGATGGTATCTTTGGCAAGTATGGTTGCGGCTATTGTAAGCAGCATCTACATTACGATTATGCAATACAATATCAGTTTTGAAGTAATCCTTGCCAGCTGGCTGTTGACAGTGCTTGTCATCTATCGTCATCGTGGCAATATTGTAAAAATTAAAAATGGTACAGAGAATAAAATCAGCTGGCTGTAATAAAGTGATGTAATGAAAGCATCACTTTTTTTGTATCCGCTTTCTGTAAAGATTGTGTTAAGAGCAATTCCCCTTTATTGACTTTACCTACAAAAAGACTAGAATGATATCCAATCGAAAGAGATAAGAAAAGAGAGGAAATTGCTTATGTTTCAGAAGATTAAACGTATTGTTTTAGGCAGATCACTTAAAAGTGATGAACTGGATCATGAAAAATTCAGTGTTTTATGGGGACTGCCGATATTATCCAGTGATGCGATATCCAGTGTATCTTATGCATGTGAGGAAATCTTAATGGTATTAATTCCCGTTCTTGGACTTGCTTCTTATCGTCCACTTATGGGAGTAGCTTTTGCCATTATCTGTTTACTTATGATTTTGGTATTCTCCTATCGTCAGACCATATCTGCATATCCACAAGGGGGCGGTTCTTATATCGTCGCAAGTGAAAATTTAGGAAAGACTGCCGGACTTGTTGCGGCATCTTCTTTGGCAATTGATTATGTATTGACAGTCGCTGTCAGTATTTGTGCAGGTACAGCTGCTATTACCTCTGCCTTCCCATCACTTTTACCATATAAGACATTAATTGCTTTCGTGATGGTCAGCTTACTTGCTATCGGTAATTTAAGAGGCATGCGTGAATCCAGTATCTTATTTGGATTACCTACGTATATGTTTATGATTTCTATCCTGATCATGATTATTACAGGTATCATCAAAGTATTGGTTCTAAAAGAAATACCACCTGTTTCTGCCGATTTACATCAGCCAATGCAGGATTTGACACTTGTATTATTCTTAAAAGCATTCTCCAGTGGCTGTACTGCTTTAACAGGTGTGGAAGCTGTCAGTGATGGAATTCCTAATTTTAAAGCACCTGCCCAAAAGAATGCCAAACGCGTATTGACACTATTAGCGTGTATTGTATTTATGATCTTTGTGGGCGTATGTTTTCTTGCGACTATGTATCATGTGGTTCCTAATGAAAATGTAACAGCGATTGCACAGATATCTTCCCATGTCTTTGGAAATGATACTCTAATGTTTTATATCGTACAGGCCACAACAGCCATTATCTTAACAATGGCTGCCAATACTGCTTTTGCAGATCTGCCATTGTTATTTTCTATTCTGGCAAAAGATGGCTATGTGCCTCGTCAGTTTATGGCAAGAGGTTCACGTTTAAGCTTTTCTAACGGTATCATCATGTTATTTTTGTTATCAGCTTCCTTGGTTATGATTTTTCATGCAAATACCCATCACTTAATGCCTTTATATGCAGTCGGTGTCTTTTTATCTTTTACTTTATCACAGGCTGGTATGTTTGTTCGCTGGTTAAAAACCAAAGAAGGAAAATGGAAACACAAAGCTTTTATCAATGGCTTAGGCACAATTATTACTGCCATTACCTGTATGATTATTGCGGCAAGTAAATTCTTTCATGGTGCTTGGATCGTCTTGTTGTG
Organism: Absiella sp. AM09-50; assembly: GCF_003433845.1. Taxonomy (NCBI): domain Bacteria; kingdom Bacillati; phylum Bacillota; class Erysipelotrichia; order Erysipelotrichales; family Erysipelotrichaceae; genus Amedibacterium; species Absiella sp. AM09-50. The sequence goes on along the minus strand of NZ_QVFI01000044.1, from coordinate 10,482 downwards.
TATTCCTATTTTCGTTTTCGTTATGAGAAAGATCCATCAGCATTATGAACAGGTAAAACGTGATTTAGATATCACAGAAATTAATGATTCGCTGATTCGAAAACAACCTGTTCCTACAAGGATCATCTTACCAGTTGATTCCATTAACCGTTCCTTCATTAAAGCTGTCAATTATGCATATACCCTACATTGTGATAATATGGAAATCTATCATGTGGATGTGGATGCATATGCCACACAAAAGCTACAGCATAAATATGGATGTTTACAACTTGATATTCCTTTATGTTGTGAACAGGCACCTTATCGTAACATCAATGAAACCTTGTTACATCATATTGAGGAAGAAGCAAAGCATTTACTACCACAACAGACACTCACCATCATTATCCCACAGTTTGTTGTGACCCATGTACAGAAAAATATTCTGCATAATCAAACATCGCTGTTATTAAAACACAAGTTATCTTATATGCGAAATGTATCCATCATCAGTGTTCCCTATGTTCTTCATGAATGAGTATCAACTTAACAGTAAAAAGGCTATCATCATAGCCTTTTTTTGAATATGTGTAAATGTCAGGTTTCACTTTTTGCTTGATGGCATCTCAAAATAAGAAATCTGTATTACTATTTATTCTGCCTGCTCTATCGGATATCCCACGATTTCTAATCCTGCATGCATAAAGGTATCTTCATAGATGACATTCTTTCCAATAGAAAATATGACATGTCCTACACTATTTAAACTTTCGCCTATTTTGATATGCATATCCCCTTCATAAGGTGCATGCAGTTCACAGATATCTTTTTGAATCAAATGAAGTTTCAGGCATAATTGTCTTTGTTTAATTATGATATCCACATGTACTTCATCTTTTTGTATGAATTTCATCTGTTGGATATGAGCACCTAGATAACTAGCAAAACGATATTGTTTATCATTCACATATAAAACCGCAATGATCCCAGTAAATGATATTGGCTTAAGTGGGATATCCGCAATGGATAAAAACAGCCCTGTATTCCTGTCTGTATGATTTGCCTGAAACCATACATATTGAGAAGGAAAAGAAGTTCCCCGATCTTTTTCAATATAACCAATGCCATTGATATCATAAGATTTCTCCCTCATGGTCAATCTGCCACTGATCTGATGATGAAGTGATATGACTGCATGATGACATTGCATAGGCAGATATGCAAACGGACCCATGATTGTTGGCATATATCGACTAGAAGTCAGCGCTGTTTTCTCATCAAATACAAGATCAGCCTGGATACTTTCCATACAAAGATGTAAACTGTCTTCTGTAAGTATTGTATCTTTCAGTTTTAATATGAATGGATTAGATTGTACGTATAATTGTGGTTCTTCATACACCTCATATACAGATGTTTGATGTATTGTATCCATAAACTGAATAAATGCTAATGTTTGTGAGCTTTGATATTGTATCCCGATAATGATGGAAAAGATGATATCCTCTTGCATACCTTTGATATACCATCCTTCAAAATAAGGATGCTTTGATTCCTTGTGTAATCCAAATTCATTTTGCATAAGTATTACCCTCCAGAATCAGTATATGCGATAGAAAAAAAGATATATCTAACAAGACATATCTTTACGCAATTTGTTCAATTCTGCATTTCTGACAGAGTGGATGATGCTTCACAAATACCTGAATCTGTTTTCTCATATTATAGAAAGAAGATCCATAGAAATATAATGCAGTTTCCATAGGTCCTTCCCAATAACTGTAGAAAGATCCAACATTTTCGATTCTGATATTGATATCTGAGATAACCTGATTGATATCACATTGATCATAGACATTATCTGGTAAATCCACACCATTTAAATAAATTGCCATTCCCTCTAAATCACCAACTGGCAAGTATACCTCATCATTATACAATAAGGATCCTTTGGGTACACCAATTTCTTTTAAAATCTTTTTCATGGTATCCAATGCTGTATAAGAATCCTCAATGGAAACATTGACGTCACAATATTCAATTTCCCCACTTGCTAACTGCATGGTTCCTCCACCAATGCATTCCCCGATACCCTCTTTTTTTAAATACTCATCTAACCTGTTTTCGTATAAGTCCCCTCGATCGTTAGGACGTAGTCGTGCGTTCAGTTGTAACGTTAAGTCCATTGTTTATCGCCTCGTATCTAGTAATATTGTATCATAAGAATGTAAAGAAAGCATTGTAAAATGTGATTATCTTTATTTACCAATGCAAAATATCCCTTTTTGAGGAGAACTTTTACCATCATATGTAAAAATGGCAGATAAAATACCTGCCATTTACTTAAAAATTGATATATTCATATTTATATGGATCGTGTAACTACCATATTTTATAAAACTTTTGTAGTGTAATCCTCCAGATTGATGACTTCATCTACGATATCCATATAGAAATCAGGATCGTGGGATACTAGAATAATCGTTCCATGGTATGCTTTTAATGCACGCTGTAATTCTTCTTTCGCATCCACATCCAGGTGGTTGGTTGGCTCATCCAGAACCAGAACATTACAAGGTTTATTCATGATGAGTGCCAAACGTACTTTTGCCTGTTCCCCACCACTTAATACACACATGCCAGATTCGATATGATCCGTTGTCAATCCACATTTTGCCAGAGCTGCTCGTACTTCTCCATTGGTAAGTCCTGGAAAGTGATCCCAGAAATGTTGAAGCGCTGTTTTGGTATTGCCATGTTCTTCTTGTTCAAAGAATCCAATTTCCACAAATGGATCGACTTCTACCTGACCGGATAATGCAGGAATTATACCTAGCAGTGTTTTTAATAATGTTGTCTTACCCAGACCATTAACCCCTTTGATTGCAATCTTTTTATTACGTTCTAATTCCATATGAAAAGGTGTTGTTAAGGGATCATCATATCCAATGACCAGATCCTTTACTTCAAAGATCACACGGCCCGGCGTTCTTGCTTCCATAAATTCAAATACTGGTTTGATTTTGGTTTTAGGTTTACTGATAAGATCCATTTTATCCAGTTTTTTCTGTCTGGAATGTGCCATGTTTCGCGTTGCTACACGAGCCTTATTGCGGGCAATGAAATCTTCTAAATCTTCAATTTCTTTTTGCTGTTTGTTATAGGCTGCTTCCTGCTGACGCTTTTTCATTGCATACTGTTCCTCAAAATAATGATAGTCCCCCGCATAACGTGTTAAGATACAGTTTTCCACATGATAAATCACGTTGGTAACAGCGTTTAAGAATGGAATATCATGGGATACTAGAATAAATGCATTTTGATATTCACTTAAAAATGTTGTCAGCCAACGGATATGTTCTTCATCTAAATAGTTGGTAGGCTCATCCAAAATCAAAATCATTGGATTTTCCAACAACAATTTACTCAATAACACTTTAGATCGCTGTCCTCCAGATAATTGTGTCACATCTTTATCTAAACCAATATCTAACAGACCTAATCCTTTTGCGACTTCATTGATTTTTGCATCAATCATATAGAAACCATTGTGATCTAAGATATCCTGAATCTCTCCAACTTCTTTCATCAGATGGTCCATTTCTTCCTCACTACAATCACCCATCTTTTCATACATATCCATCATTTCTTTTTCTAAGTCAAACAAGTGATGGAAAGCATCCTGTAATACTTCTTTAATGCTCTTGCCTTTTTCAAGAGAAGTATGCTGATCAAGATATCCAGTTGTGATACGATTACACCATTCTACCTTGCCTTCTTCAGGTGCTAATTTCCCTGTGATGATATTTAAAAAAGTAGACTTTCCTTCTCCATTGGCACCAATCAATCCAACATGTTCTCCATTCAATAAACGAAAAGATACATTCTCTAATATTTGTCTTCCACCAAAGCTGTGTGATACGTTTTGTACATTTAAAATACTCATAAAAATCCCTCCAAGATTTGCATAGACAAGTATATCATACCCAATCTTTCAGTACAATTTGAAATGTGCAATTCCACAAAAAAGACGCTTATTTCTAAACGTCTGAAACATTATGCTTTTGTTATGATGCATTGCTTCTTAAAAAATGATATGCCATAGCCAACGCTTTTTCTATATTTTTGATACTTTGGATTTGAAAGATAGCGTTTATCCTTGATTTGTTTTGCGGCTTTTTGACTATCGCTCATCAATTCATCTAATGTAGCTGAATGTTTACATTCAATGATGATTACCGTTCCATCAAGTCTTCTAGGTAATATTTCAATATCAAATCTTCCATCCCCTGCCTCTTTATTCGAGGAAACATCTAGATCTTGAAACAATCCTAAAAGAAATCCATGGTAAAAGCTTTCATAATTATCATAATAACTAATACTTCTATCTAAGATATCATTTAACATAGATTGCGATTTTTCAACTTCCTCATCATTTAAAAGTTGGATGAATTCATTTACATATTGATGTTTAATTTCATTGAAATAATCCATAAAACTTTGATCATAAATTTTATAAACTTCTTTATTGGGAATTACCAATTCATAAACTTCATTAGTTTTTATTTCTTTATATATTTTTAAATATCCCGTCATCAATAGGAAACTATATATATGATTAATATTATCCATATCACGATACGTAAGTTCTGGTTTTATTTCTTTTACCAGTGTTTTTCCTTGCATCAATAATTCAAATTCATCATGCAAAGTTTGATTTCCATCCTTGATATAATTGATGACAATATCATTTCCACTTGTATTTGCCCAAAAAGAAATTGGCTTTAAACTTTCTTTTTGAAGTTTTCGATCAACATACATTAGGGAACTCCAAGGATTGAAAATATCAGTATCTCCAAACAAATAGCCATCATACCAATCCTTTACTTCTTGAATATATCGTTCAAAATTATAAAACTTTAATAAAGCTTCCACTTCTTGATAAGTAAATCCAAAATAACAACTTGATTTGATATCTAAAATGGAATATGTTTTAAAATTATTCAATCCCGTGAAGATACTTTCTTTAGAGATTCTCAAACATCCTGTTAGTATCCCTTTTTCTAAAGCATCATTTGTCTTTAAGGCTGATGAGAAAACCGTTTTCAAAAAGTTTACCATTTCATCATAATATCCATTTTTATAGGCAGCGTGTAAAGGAACATCATATTCATCTATCAGAATAATAACTTTTTGATGGTAATGTTGTTGTAGGCATTGTGATATACGATATAAAGATTCCTTCAAATCAATCATTTGACCTTTTCTATATTTAATATTTCTTAAAATATCCTTATCTGCATCATCTATTTGTGTACTATCAAATAACTCTTTATTTTTTTTGACTATATCTGAAACTAATGATGTGTAACGATCCATTTGTGCTTCAAAGCTTGATTCGATCATATCTTTTAAAGATATGAAAATAACAGGATATTGATTTTGATGTTTCATGATTTCCTGTTCTTTATAAATTTCTAAATTATCAAATAGATATGCATTATCTTTCTCTTTGTTAGAGAAGAAATAATACAACATACTCATGTTAAGTGTTTTACCAAAACGCCTTGGTCTTGTATATGATACTAGTTTTTCACTTAATACATCTTTGATTCACATTGTTTTGTCAACATAGTAATATCCTTTATCGATAAGTTCTTTAAAATTTTCTATACCAATCGGTAATTTTTTCATTCCTTACACACCACCTTTCAATGTTTGTATTGTAACATAATATCTACTTCATTCCTATTCAATCTATATTCTAAATTTCACTATCACTAGTTTTCAAAGCTTTACATATAGATTGTATATATTGATGCTTTTTGTTATACTGAACATAGAAAAAGAGGTCCTGTATATGAACAAAATCATCAAACCCATACAACCTGTGAAGTTACATCCTCCAGTAAAACAAAAGCCACAACAGGATAAGCCAAAAGAAAATCCATCCAAATAAGCGGATGGATGTTTTTATAAAAATTGTTTTGTGAATTGATCCGCGATATTCTTAATTAAATCGCTATCAAATGGATTGCTTAATCCGGAAGCTTTTAATGGCTCCAAATATTGAGTGTTTAGCGTATATTGTGTAATATTACGATAAGCCTGTAATGCATCATCTCGATCATGCATACTCATCATCCATATTTCAAGTGCTGAAGCAGCACTGGTGGCATAACTGATATAATAGAACGGTGTTTCAAAATGATGATGAATGTCTACCCATTCATATTCAACTGGATATCCCATATATTTTTTATATAGTTCTGCGTGCAGTTGATTCATCTCTTCTAAACTCATTTCTGGTTTTTTAAAGACTTCCTGCTGGAATTCATCCTCACATGCCCCCTGTAAAATACTACTCAACATATTCATTAAATTTGATATTTCCATTAACTCTGCATTTTCTCCATAGATGTTTTCATAATAAGCATACATCAATGTTTCTAAACCTTGTGAATGAACTTCCGCAAGATCCAGATTATTAGAATCATTCCAGATGGTATCCCCCATTAAAAAGAAATTATAATAATGTCCAAATTCATGAAACATGGTACCTGGATCTTTGTAATCAGAGGTATTGATAAACATAAACGGCTCATTTCCGATAATGGTTGTATATCCTGCATGCAACATATTTTTTTGATCATCATACACATATAAGCCATGTTGCTTCATATACGCAAACGCCTCTTGCATAGCTTTTGGAAATTCAGATTGAAGTGCTTTTTCAAGATAAGGCATGCCCCCTGCAACATCTACCTGACCATCATGTAATGCATGTATTTTATCACTAAATTTACTATTCAGTTTCTGATATAATGGCACAATATATTTTAATACTTTTTCTTCAAATTTTGCGGCATCTTCTTTACTGTAATCACGTTTTAATACCTCGTATGCATAATCACTATAATTTTCATATCCGAGTTTTTTCGCTATTTCTACTCTTGTTTTCACAAGTTCTTTATAAATACCGCCCAGTTCCTTATTACGTTTTTCATAGATTTCATAATAGGCTGGAATATCCGCAAAAGAGCTTAAATCAAGATCATCTATCGTAACTGTTTTACCATCTTTTATCGTTGTATAATCATTTGCTGCAGAACGCTTATTGTATTGATTGATAAGTTTGGTTTCTTTTTCTGATAATGCTTCAATTTCAGGTGAATTTAATTTGCGATTTACCTCGTAGCGATCAATAAACGCCTGTCCCATCTTTTTCACAAAAGCATCTTTATATTCAGATTCCATGATGATTTTGGTCATCTCGTTCATACGATTATCCAATTTTACAAACTCATTGTCTAATAACTGATTTTCTTCTTCATAATATGTATCGGTTAAATCTAGATGATTATGAATACTGGCAATTACCTGCATTTGGTCATAGTTTTGTAAAGCTTTTAGGATTTGATCATATTGTGATAACACGCTGTCTTGTTGTCCTGATTGTTTTGCCTTATCTATTGTATCCTTGATTTTCGCATAGATTCCATCTATATCTGGACGTTCATATTTCATATCCTTAAAATCAATGTCATCATGTTGTGGTATTATTTCTTCTTTTGCCTGGGGTATTTCATACATCACATTTGATGATTTTGATGGATTGTTAGATGTACATCCACTTAATATTATTGTGATACACAATAATCCAGCAAATAGTTTTTTCATATTTTTCATAAATGTAGCTCCTTTATTTATTAGCTTATTATAGCAAGTTTTATCCATAAAATACAATCATATCTCTCATTATCTAAATAGAAAGTATACCATAAATTTATCACTTTATACTTCTTTATCATATTTCTATGTGATGCCTTCCATAAACTGTTTTGATATCTCACATATTTTAGATATCTTAAGAAAAAATAACAAAAGCGTAAGGTATTTCAAGGATATAATTGGTATAATATATATGAAGCAGACATGGGGTGACAACATGAATTTACAAACAGATACAGAAATAGACAGCAGCTATGGTTTAAGCGAGGAACAAGTCGCAGCCAGAGTGGAACGAGGTCAGGTCAATAAACAAATTGATCGTATTTCAAAAAGCTATAAAGAAATTATTCATGATAATATATTTACACTATTCAACCTGATCAATGTGGTTTTGGCAGGCTTTATCATTTTCATCGGATCATGGCGAAACCTGTTGTTTATGGGAGTTATTTTATCCAATATCGTCATTGGTATTTTACAGGAAATCCGTGCAAAACGTGTACTAGATAAATTATCTTTGATTACACAATCCAGTGTGAAAGTAAGACGAAGTGGTGAATGGAAAGAAATACATATTGATGATGTGGTATTAGATGACATCATTTCCCTTTCTACCAGCAATCAGATCATTGCGGATGCAATTGTGATCGATGGTCGTTTAGAAGTCAATGAATCTCTTGTGACCGGTGAAAGTGATATCATCATCAAACAGCCTGGTGATGAATTATATTCTGGAAGTTTTGTGGTGAGTGGCAATGCTACATGTCAGGTATTACATGTTGGTGAAGATAATTATGCTTCTACCATCATGAAAGATGCAAAGGTATTTAAAAAACATAAATCTCAATTAAGAGATTCTATCAATTATATTATTAAAATCATTGGTTTTGTGATCATTCCAATGGGAATCGCATTGTTTGTGAAGCAGTACTTTATCAGTGGGTATCCTTTTGATAAAGCTATCATTGCCATGGTTGCGGCCCTTGTGGGTATGATACCGGAAGGACTGGTCTTATTGACAAGTGTTGCCCTTGCTGTTGGTACCATTAATTTAGCTCGTAAACAGACATTAGTTCAAGAGCTTTATTGTATAGAAACCCTGGCAAGAGTGGACACTCTTTGTTTAGATAAGACAGGTACCATTACAGAAGGAAATATGCAGGTGGAAGATATCCTGGTTATGGAAGAAGGCTTAGATATCAAAGCATTACTGGCGAACTTTCAAGAAGCGATTCATGATGAAAATGCCACAGCCATGGCAATCAGAAACTTTGTAGGAAAGCCTGCACACATGGAAAAGCCTGTCCGTATCCTGCCTTTCTCCTCTGCACGTAAATGCAGTGCGGTGACCTTTGAAAGTGGTACATATGTTTTAGGCGCATATGAATTTGTATGTGATAAAAAAGATCCTGCGATTGTCGCAGAAATTGAGAAACAAGCCAATATGGGTAATCGTGTACTGGTTTTTATGCAAAATGATACTCCTATTAAATTTGATGATATAGAAAAAGATGGTCATATCCTTGCGCTGGTATTGTTAAGTGATCCAATACGTAAAGAAGCCCCACAGACTTTAGATTATTTCTTATCACAGGGTGTAGATATCAAAGTCATTAGTGGTGATGATCCTAGAACCGTACATGCTATCGCAAAGAAAGCTAATCTAAAAAATCATGAACGTTATATCGATGTTAGTACCTTAAAAGATGAAGAGATTGATGCTGTAGTGAAACACTATACGATCTTTGGACGTGTATCTCCAAAACAGAAAAAATTGATGATTGCGGCATTAAAGAAACAAGGACATATTACCGCCATGATTGGTGATGGTGTCAATGATGTTATGGCTTTAAAAGAAGCCGATTGTAGTATTTCCGTTGCACAAGGTAGTGAGGCCGCAAAGAATATTGCCAATCTTGTATTACTAGATAACAACTTTGCCCATATGCCTCATATTGTGGATGAAGGAAGACGTGTCATTAACAATATTCAACGTGCTGCCTCTTTATTCCTTGTAAAAACGACCTTCTCTACCATGTTGGCATTCTTAACATTGTTCTTGATTCGCCGATATCCATTTGAACCAATTCAGTTAACGCTGATTTCATCGTTAACCATTGGTATCCCATCTTTCTTCCTAGCCCTTGAACCAAATCACGCCAGAGTACAAGGTAACTTCTTATTAAATGTATTTTCTAAAGCCTTCCCTGGTGCCTTGTGTGTGGTATTAAGTGTTGTATTCGTACACTTCTTAGGTAATGTTCTACCAATCAATGAAGCTCAAATGACAACGATGACTGTACTATTAACAGGTACTAGTTCCCTGATTGTCTTATATCGTGTATGTATACCATTTACAAGACTTCGTTTCATCGTCTTTGTGATCATGACAGCCCTATTCATTGCGGCTGTGGTCTTATTACCTAATTTGTTCGTATTGGTACGCTTAAGCTTCTATCAAGCTGTATGTACCCTTGGTGCTATGTTTATGATTCCCATTGTGATGGATTTCTTCTTTCGGTTTGGTAATAAGTTAAAGTTAAAGGAACGTTTGGAACAGGTAGGAAAATAGGAATAGATGATAAACAAAACGCCAAACTCGGTTTCAATGCCAATAAGTTAAGGGTATTGACAACAATGAAAAGTGATATCTAGTGAATTTCGTACTAGGTACCACTTTTTATTTTTTACTATTGACAAAAGAATCAAAATTTGTCCGCTTACGCGGCTTTGTTTATAAGTGAATGCACACAAAGGAGGACTTCATTT
>NZ_QVFI01000043.1:0-21372 GCF_003433845.1 Absiella sp. AM09-50 | reverse complement strand
ATTCAGTACGTTTTAATTATTTGTACTGTCTACTTTTGAGAATCGTATCAGAAATCCTGCAGCTGATATTCTCATAAGAAAGGAGTGGTTTTTATGCATACAAAAGATTGTATCATGACAAAAGATATAAAACAGGAGGTGTATCGTAATCAAAACCGCACGCAAAAGTTAATGGTGTTGTTTCCAGGCATGGGATATACCTGTGATAAGCCATTATTACACTATGCAAAAGCGTATGGTTTTTTATATGGATATGATATTTTGTGCATCAATTATGGCAAGATGACATTTGATAAATCAAAAGTCTTATCATCCATTGCACCTGCATATGAAATCGCAAAGGAAGCCTTAAATATGATAAATTTAACCAATTATGAGAAAATCATATTCATCAGTAAAAGTCTTGGTACAGTTGTGGCAGGACAGTTGTCTAAGGAATATACTATGGATATTCAAAATATCTTCTTAACACCTTTAAAAGAAACGATACCTTATATGGAAAACAGTGAAGATGTGACCATCAGTGGAGATCATGATCCCATGTTATCATGCGATAATTTACAATTGATTTAAGAACAACCAATTACATCCTTTGTTTTTCCAAATGCCAATCATTCCTTAGAAGTGGAAAAGGATCCTGTTCAAAGCATTGATTATTTGCATCAAGTGGCAAAGATTTATGAAAAGATATGCGTATAAGGAATCTGGAAAATGAAAGAAACTATTGTAATCGATACGCAGTTTGATTTTACATCAGATTCACCAAGATATTGGGATCATTTCTGGGAAAACCGAGATGGATTAGGCGTAGGCAACAGTGATCCGGATGTCAGTAGTAAAACACTTCAAAAATATCATCAGATATTATGGAGTAAGCCTTTACCTAATGGAGAATTTATGAATTTAAAAATGGGTTCTGGCAGTCGATATTTGACATGGAAAGAGTTTCGTTTTGGGAGTGATTCCATTACTGCCAGTTTTCGTTATAAAGATTATAAACTGATGAAAGAAATTGAAAAAATGATACCTGATTATCACAGCTTTATGGAAGACTTTATCAGAAAAACATATACGATTGGTGGAATGATGATATTTCCTAAAAGACGTGGTGGAATCAATCAGACAAGAGGTTTTCATGCGCAAATAAGAGATCGATGGGATTTGACATTAGAATGTATTAGAAAGTATTAGGATTTTTTTGATCTGTTTGTGGATTTTAAAGGGTTTGTAGATTTTTTCTATTTACAGGATTGTGTAAATGAAAAGGAGGATTCCATTATTTTCTGGCTTAAAGATGATGGTTTTACTGGAAAAGTATTGCCTGAAACTGTAGATGAGTATGTGTTTTGGTTAAATCATAATCTGGAATTTGTAAAACGTAGAAATATAAGAATCCAAAAAGCGATAAAGAATAAGTGAAGCTGATTCACTTTTTCTTTGTTTTTTTATTGTATATTACTTTTATTATAGTATAATAAAAGTGGTGATGCTAATGAATAATCAAATATTAAAAGATGTGAAGAAACATCATTTATACAACATCATGAACGATTTATTGATTCATAAGGATGCAACAATGTCTGAACTTATTAGGCGTACTGCATTATCACAGCCAAGTGTAAGAAATATGATACGACTGTTGGAGGAACATGCAATGATTCAGGAAATTGGAAATGATGCATCCAATGGAGGGCGTTGTCCTATACGTTTTGCGATAGAGAAAAAAGACTATCGTATTTTATGTATTTACGCACAAACAAAAGGCATGTGTTATCAGCTGATTCATTATGATAAGCTGATAATGGAAGGAACATGTGGTCAAAAAGATGATGCGGCAATGGAATCTTATGTATTAGATTTAATTCATACACATGCGATAGATTGTTGTGTGATTGCTGTAGATGGAATCGTGAAAGATGATCAATATATCACAGATCATAAGGATACATTTGAACATCATAAATGGGTAAGCAGCTTAAAGAAACGGGTACAACAAATACCTGTTTATTTAGAAAATGATGTCAAAGTAATGCATTTAGGGCAATACTTTCATGAACCAATCTCACGTTCTTTCTATTTACATATCAATGAAGTCGGTATTGGAAGCTCTTATATGGAATTGGATACTCCCCTTTATGGTACGAATGGTTTGTTGGGGGAAATCGGATTGATTCCTATACAAGCACAGTCATTAAATCAACGCATTCGTTCATGTCAAACACAGGCACAATTCAATGAAGAAATGCTAACTTTACTTAGTATGATCATTACAATGCTGGATCCTAATCGTATCTATATATCACTGCAGGTCACATGGGCATATGAAGAAGAAATCATGAAAGATATGTTGAAACGATATATCCATATACCCTTGAAAAACAATATTCAAGTTGATGATGATTATCAAAAACGATTATTTGAAGGCATGGTTTATATTGGTATACAAAATATAATGAAGGAGAAAATAGAAAGACTATGAAAAAAACATACAAAGCGATTATTTATGATATCGATGGTACCGTGTTAAATACGCTGGCAATGAATATGTATCCTTTGATGAAAATCATTAAAGAAGAAACAGGGGAGGACTGGACTTATGAAGAAGTTTTAAAGTTTGCGGCTTATCCTGGAATGAAAGTCATGGAGGAATTAGATGTAAAAGATAAAGAAAAGACATATGCCAGATGGGTACAATATGTAAATGAGTATGAAGAAGGCGCAACCTTATATGAAGGCATGGAAGATGTATTAAAAGGCTTTCAGGCACATAATGTTTTACAGGCAGTTGTTTCTGCGAAAACCAAACAACAGTATCAAATCGATGTGGTAGAGAAAGGATTGGATCAATATATGTTTACCGCTATTTTAGCGGATGATACACAACAACATAAACCAGATCCACAGCCATTATTAGAATGTTTAAAACGTCTACAACTACAGCCTGAAGAAGTTATTTATATCGGAGATGCATTATCTGATTATCTGGCTGCGAAAAATGCACATATAGATTTTGGATATGCAATGTGGGGAAGTGTATCAAGTGAGGGAATTATAGATCCTGCATATACGTTTGAGAAGCCGTTGGATGTTTTAACTTTATTGGAAAAAACAGAAATGGAAAAAATGCTCGCAGGAGAATTATATGATTGTGGGGATCCTCAGCTGATGGCACAATGGCATAAAGCCAAGAATCTCATGCGCACATATAATCAATTAGATTCTGAAGATTCAGATGGTAAACAAAAGATTTTAAAAAGTTTATTAGGAAAATGCGATCAGGTATGGATTACCTCTCCATTTTATGTAGATTATGGCTGTAACATTTATATTGGTGAACACACGGAAATCAATATGAATTGTACATTTTTAGATGATAATAAGATCGTCATAGGAAAACATGGACTAATTGCGCCGAATGTAAATATCTATACAGCATATCATCCAACACATTATATGGATCGTTTTGGAGAAGATACAGGGGATGGTTTTCAATTCTGTAAAACTGAAACTGCACCTGTGATCATTGGTGATTATGTGTGGATTGGTGGAGGCAGTGTGATACTACCGGGTGTACATATTGGAGATAATGTTGTAATAGGCGCAGGAAGTGTTGTGACACATGATATCCCATCAAATGTTATCGCATATGGAAATCCTTGCAAGGTTATAAAAGAAAATAAACGTCAAAAATAGGATGAAAAAAAGGAAGTTTATGACTGATTGACACGTATCAGTATAAACTTCTTTTTTGTTAGATTTCTTCAAATACAGAGGCTGGAGCACCACATACAGGACAGATATAATCTTCAGGTAAGGTTTCACCTTCATAAATATATCCACAGATGGAACAACGCCAGCCTTTCTTTTCACTGTTTGCCTGATAACTGCTGGCATTCTTAGGTGTTGTACCATTTTTTACTTTGTGATAATACGCATAAGTCATCACTTCTTCATCAGATAAAATCTGTGCGTCTACAACTTCTCCAATGAATAACATATGGGTACCAATATCTAATTTCTGTACAACATTACAAGAAAGAAGTGCTGCCACATGTTCGTTTACATAAGGAATGCCACGTGCATCACGTTCATATGATATCCCATCAAATTTGTCATGATCTTTACTGCTTTGAAAACCAAAGCGTTTAATCATATCCATGGATACATCCTGTGTTAATACAGTTGCGTTAAACATACCGGATTTTTCTATTATCTGTTGTGTAAAATTGTTTTTATTGACCGCAACACTAACCTGTATAGGCGTTGCCGTCACCTGATGAAGGGTATTGACTACACATCCTGCATCTTTACCTTCATGGGTAGCTGAGATAATATATAAACCATAACTTAATTTAAACAATGCTGTTTCATTCATATTGAAATCCTCCTTTTTAAGAATTGTTCTTAATTTATATTTATAGTATGAACCAGAAAAGGGGTTTTGTATACTCAAATGCTCTTATATTTTTTCGTGATTATAAGAAAGGAATTTGGTATAATAGAAATACATAAAAAGGGGATGGAAACCGTGAAAGTACAAGATAAAACACGATTTAAGCTGGCAAAATCTATGAAAGAACTAATGAAAAGCAAACCACTTGATAAAATAACCGTCACAGATATCGTGGAAAACTGTGATGTCAGTCGTCAAAGCTTTTATCGTTTGTTTCAGGATAAATATGATTTGGTGAACTGGTATTTTGAAGTACTTGCCCAACAATCTTTTAAACAAATGGGTGTTTTATATACGCTAAAAGAAGGCTTGATGAAAAAGTTTCAGTTTATTGAACAGGAATATGTGTTCTTTGCGCAGGCATTTGCTTCACAGGATAATAATTCATTGATTCATTATGATTTTGAATGTATTTATAATTTCTATAAGAATCTGATTGAAACCAAAAATAAAGCACCATTGACTTCAGAATTATCTTTTCTCTTAGAGATGTACTGCCATGGTTCTGTAAGCATGACTATGGAGTGGATTGCGACTGACAGAAAACAGGCGATTGAAACAATCGTGGACTTATTGATTGAAGCGCTGCCTGATAAATTGAAGGAACAATTAAAAGAGTTATTGTAAGGTAAGAAAATATTATAATATGAGTATTGAAGATGAGAGGAGGGAATACACAAAAAGGCATCAATAGAGGCTTGCCATTGGAAAAACTATCCTACACATATATAAAAAAGATGTTTGATGATTCAAATTGTGAAAAATGTGACAAACATGAATATCTGTAACTTGCTTATGTGAAAGCGCTTTATTAAAATAAAGGTAGCGAAAAACAAAGAAAAAGGAGTGTTGAAACATGGCAAATCGCTTTATTTTAAATGAAACTAGTTATCATGGATATGGGGCAATCAAGGAAATTGTCACTGAGGTAAAAGCAAGAGGCTTTCAAAAAGGATTGATCGTTACTGATGCAGATTTAGTAAAATTTGGTGTTGTGAAAAAAGTAACGGATCTATTAGATGAGGCTGGATTACCTTACGAAATTTATGATAAAGTAAAAGCAAATCCATCTGTATCTGTTGTACAGGGTGGTGTAGAAGCATTTAAGCAGGCTGGCGCTGATTATTTAATCGCTATTGGTGGAGGTTCTCCACAGGATACTGGAAAAGGTATTGGTATTATTATCAATAATCCAGAATTTAGTGATGTCGTATCCTTAGAAGGTGTTGCGCCTACAAAAAACAAAGCGGTACCAATGATCGCAGTTGCTACTACTGCTGGTACTGCCGCAGAAACTACAATCAATTATGTAATCACAGATGAAGCAAAACGTAGAAAATTTGTATGTGTGGATACACATGATATTCCAGTTGTGGCTATCGTTGATCCTGATATGATGAGCAGTATGCCAAAAGGTTTGACAGCATCTACTGGTCTTGATGCATTAACACATGCCATTGAAGGTTATACAACCTTAGGCGCATGGGAATTAGCTGACACATTAAACTTAAAATCTATTGAATTGATTGCACGTTCTTTGCGTAAAGCAGTAGAAAATGATCCAAAAGGTCGTGAAGATATGGCACTTGGACAATATGTCACAGGTATGGCATTCTCTAATGTTGGATTAGGCGTTGTTCATGGTATGGCACATCCATTAAGTGCATTTTATGGTACACCTCATGGTGTTGCCAATGCGGTATTATTACCATATGTTATGGAATTCAATAAAGATTATACTGGTGAAAAATTCCGTGAAATTGCACGTGCAATGGGTGTAGAAGGCGTTGATGAAATGAGTCAGGAAGAATATCGTCAGGCTGCTATTGATGCAGTACGTCAATTATCTTTAGATGTAAACATTCCTCAGACATTACATGAAATCGGTGTAAAAGAAGATGACTTGGAAGACTTGGCACATGCGGCAATGGCTGATGTATGTACTGGAGGCAACCCTAGACCTTGTACATTTGAACTGGTATTAGAAGTGTATAAAAACGCGTTTTAAAGTTATTAGAGATACGTATGGAAACATATGTATCTCTTTTTTATGGAGGAAGGTCAAGATTCATTTTTAAGTGATTGCATTGGATGATCTGAAGGAATTCAGTGATATTTTAAAAGAAACAATCCAGAATTTATATAAGACAGGAATGTAGGGATATTTGAAAAAATAAATCTGATGAAATGCATACACAAATGTTTTTTATGAATAGAAAAAGTATCCAAATCAGATACTTTTTGCTAGTGGTGTTCTTTTTTCATAGCATGATAACCAATATATACTGTCCATATATAAGCACAAGTCTTTGGAATCATCAACATGCCAATCATCGGTACGATATCTGCGAATAAAACGACGGGAAGATAAAAACCAAAGCTGATGACAATCGTTAGCCACATATATTGAAAGTCCTTATCGTGGTTTTCTTTTGCACTATTATAAAACAAGTATATAATGATGAATCCCATAATTGTAAATGGTATATTGCGATAAATGCCCCAGGATAATGAAGAAGCAGCACTTGTCCATGCATTTTGTGGGAATAGACACAAAGCAATACGAATGATTGCTAATACATAAACTGCAATTGTAATATTGTTTTTACCCTGAATTTGATAGCGTAAGCGCCAAACATAGTATAAGATGATGTAAAATATCGTCATTGTTATAGATGTGATAAATTTTCCTATCCCAAGTGCAAACGTATAATCCTGTAGCCCTGTTGTACATAAAGCAAGAGCTCTTGGTACTAAGTGGAAAGAATCACCAAGACCTAAGACGATAGCCATAATACCAAATAACAGATATTGTTTATTTCCATTGCTTTTTTTGATCATGAGAAGTCCCAGGATCATGACACCAGTCAGATAGATACTGTCAAATAATGTTTCAATAATTGCCTGCATATGCAATTCCTCCTTTATCTTTGAAAATTCAGATATTTATGACCAAAGCTTGCACCAGCGAATACCAGCGCCAGGCCTAGTCCTGTATAAAATACTGCGATAAATAATTGTGGCATTAAATGGAAGTTTCTAATCAGAATACCAAATGTCATCATAAATGCCATGATACAAAAGGATTTTATATCAAAGAAATTCCAAAAGTACTGTTTCTCAGTGGTATATTGTTTGATACGTATGGTATGTTTTTGTACCAGCTTTTGAAAAATCATTGACCAGAAAACAATGAATATAATCAAAGATAAAATGATATTGATAATGGATATATACCCTTGATAAGAAAGAAATCCTATACGGGCGATATTAATACCGGCAATCATCCATACCATGCTGGCAAGTAGTAATAATGTTTTATTTTTTACTTTCATAGTGTCCTCCTTTTATATTATGAACAATGTTCATTTTGATTTAAAATAATAACCCACATCAATTTTTGTGGGATATTTATATATGTGAACACTGTTCATATTGATGATACAGCGGTTTTGTATTTTTGTCAACACTTATAGATAAAACAAATTTCCGCCTGTATGTATCTTTCATATTGAAGA
The DNA here is from genome assembly GCF_003433845.1 of Absiella sp. AM09-50. NCBI lineage: Bacteria > Bacillati > Bacillota > Erysipelotrichia > Erysipelotrichales > Erysipelotrichaceae > Amedibacterium > Absiella sp. AM09-50. Next base: position 13,401 of record NZ_QVFI01000043.1, on the reverse strand, counting down.
AAGTCATGATATAATCAAACCCGTTGAAAGAAGGAATGTTCATGAATATCAAAGCAGTAGTTTTTGATTTAGATGGATTGATGATTGATAGTGAGCGTCTTGTGCAAAAGACGTGGAATATAGCGGGAGAAGCGATGGGATATGGCCAGTTGGGTGAACATATTTATCACACCTTAGGCTTTAACGTGCAAAAAAGAAAAGCATATTTTCAAGCAGTATATGGACAGGATTTTCCTTTTGATGAATTTCGTGCAAAAACAAGAGAAGCATGGAATACAGCTATCGCAAAACAACATGTTCCTGCCAAAAAAGGATTATATCATCTATTAGATGTATTGAAACAGCATGATATTAAAATGGGAGTGGCGACATCTTCTTCTAAAGAATATGCTTTCGGAGAATTAAAAGATAAGCAAATTGATGCGTATTTTGATGCCTTTGTATTTGGCGATATGGTTAAGGAAGCAAAGCCATCTCCTGAAATATATCTTCGCTCTTGTGAACTCTTACAGGTGGAACCAAGGCATGCAGTTGCGTTAGAAGATAGTAAACATGGTATTCGTTCTGCCTATGATGCAGGAATGATGAGCATATTTGTGCCTGATCTTGTAAGTGATTCATCTGATATTGATGATATCATCAGCGCAAAATTAAAGGATTTAGATGAAGTTGCGCAATGGATTTTGAAACATAAGTAAAAAGAAGTCACGAGTATATACTTTTAAAAAATAAAACAGCACATCTTTTTATATAGGAAAATGTGCTGTTTTTATAAGATATAATGTGTAATCGCCTCTGCGACTGCACCTTCATTATGATCTTTTTCACAGACATAATCAACGATATCGAGCACATGGTCACTGGCATTTGCGACCGCAACACTGATACCAGCAGCTTTCAACATCGAAATATCGTTATCATTATCACCAATCGCCATCGTTTCTTCCATAGGGATATGAAGATATGCAGCAAGTTGTTTTAAGGCAGTTCCTTTATCTACGCCAATAGGGTTGAGTTCTAAATAGCGATTGCTGGAAAATGAATGACTCACTTTATTTTCTAACAGTGGCTGCATGTTCTTCGCAATATTTTGTAATATTCGTAAATCTTGATTTTCAAATAAGATTTTCACAATAGGTTCATCTTTTAAGAAATCAATTGAATCATCTTCACAAATGATCGCATCATCTTTAAACATCATCAGCCATTGCTTTTCATCATCATTTAAATGGAAGGCATAGACGTCATGATCTGTAAAGACTTCAACACAGACATCCTGTGACATACCATAGGTAAACAAGGCATTCGCAAGTTCAAATGAGAAATGATGAAAACAAATATGTTTAAAATCTTTATTTTCTACAACGATTCCGCCATTATTGCTGATGGTATATTCATTCGCTTTTTGATAACTGTCTAATTGTTTTAAAATGGTATCCATGCTTGTATATCCTCTTCCACTGGCACATACAAAATAAATACCAGCATCTTTTGCTTTTTGGATAGCATCGAGGTTAGAGCGGGGAATGTTTTTGTGTACATCTAATAAGGTTTCATCTAAATCACAGGCAATCAATCGTATCATAGCATATCCTCCATAAATTCGTTCATCATTATAACATGCTTTTTCATGAAAGACAGTATTCTTATGTAAACATTGCTTGCAATTTCCTGAAGCATCATAGTATCATGTTGTTAGGTGATGGAAATGAAAGAAAAAATAAACGATATGATATTGGATTGGGATGTAGATCAACATCTGCGTATATGTGCGGATGGAGTATTATGGGAAACGATTCCCGAACAGGCATATATGGAGCATGATACAGAAGGCAGGATTTATTTAAAAGATGCATTGCATAAGACATTAAGAAAAATTGATACAGGATTTTCAAAAGGTATGCTGATGGAATTATCAGATTTTAGGCAGAGTGAAATTGCTTTGGCATTAAGTGTGAGTGTGGATATAACTAGCAATGAAGTGTATTGCTCCTTATCTACGATAAAAGAAGATCATCAGATTCATAAAATCAATTGGCCAGCGCCATTTACTTTTGAAGAAAAGAAGGATACCTATTATACGTTATTGACTGTGCAACAGGGAATTTTGTTGCCAAATACATGGGAAAATGAAGTAAAACGTTTACCATTTCATGGACAGTTTTGTTGTGCAGACGCATATATGCCATGGTTTTCTCAGATAAAAGATGGAAATGGATATATCGCAATCATAAGGCAGCCTTGGGATGCAGGATATGACATAGATCATCCAGCCAATGGACCTTATACACATGTTGGGGTATATTGGCTATCCTCCCTTCATGAGATGCGCTATACCAGAACAATCAGTTATCAGTTTGTAAAACAGGCAGACCATAATACTATGTGTCAGATATATAAGCGATATGTAAAGGAAATCGGTCATTTCACTACATTAAAAGAAAAGGCAATAAGAAATCCTCATGTGGAAGATTTAATTGGGTGTATGTTTGTGCATAAAGGTATTAAAACACATGTTTCAAAGAATTCTGATTTCTTTGATCCTCAAAATCCGGATAAAAACAACTCTTTGACAACATTTAAAAAGCGGGAAGAAGAAGTTAAGGAATACGCGGAAAAAGGTGTGAAACAATTATATTATCATTTAGATGGATGGGCACAGCCGGGTTACGATAATCAACATCCGGATTATTTTCCAATATGTGAGGAAGCCGGTGGGCAAGAGGGCTTACACCATTTATTGGATACAATGAATACATATGGTTATTTATTAGGCCTGCATGATCAATACCGTGATTTTTATCATGAGGCAGACAGTTATCATGAAGAAATGGCAGTATGGGATGCACATCAGCACATGCCATCGCATAAATACTGGGCAGGAGGAGTACAAAGTTATTTATGCTCTTCCATAGCCCCAATGTTTGTGAAACGTAATTTTGAAAAGCTGTTTCAGGAAGGCATCTATCCACACGCCAGTTATCTGGATGTATTTACCTGTAATGAACCGGATGAATGCTACCATCCACTTCATCGTGTAACACGTAAAGAAAGTCTTGCCTATCGTGAGCAGTGTTTTGCATATTTAGAAAGCAAGGGAATCCTTGCCAGCAGTGAAGAGGCAAATGACTGGGCAATTAAACATTTGATTTTTGCACATTATGGACCATATCATTCCATGATGCATGCACCTGATGCTTTAACAATTGGAATTGATGTGCCATTATTTAATCTGGTATATCATGAATGTATGATCTTACCTTGGCCAATGGAAAAAATCAAAGGACATGATGATCAGATGTTATTCGCATTATTAAATGGAGGCGCACCATATTTAGAAAAGGATGGCGCATATCCTAATACAGATGGTGTTTTTACTGAAATGTATGAGCAGCTTACTTTGGATGAGAAAATCAGAAGAAGCCAGATTGTTTGTGATTTACAAAAGAAAGTAGCACATTGCGCGATGATCAATCACAGCTTTGTGGAAGGCGATTATCAGGTACAAACTATTACGTATGATAATGGGATAAAGGTTCTCATCAATCTTCATACACAACAATATCAGATTATAGAAGAGTCCTCACATTGAGGATTTTTCTTTTGGGAAAGTGAGCGGTAGAAGGTATATAGTATACCAAGGAAAATCGCAAAAGTAATGGAAAATAAAATGGCAAAAAGATTGGTTTGTGAAATGATTTGTAAGAAAAGTGTGATAGGATGAAGAATATCCCAGGAGTTTAGACGAAGAAAGCGCCCCAAGAATACACCATAGCCAGTGGATAAAAATATAAATACCATTAAGATAGCTACAACATAGGTAGGAAATCTTTTTTTGAAATCATCGTGAATGATTGATAGGCTTTTAAATCCTGTAAGCACGCCGATAAAAACACCAAGTGCAATATGTAATAATTGTATCCAGGTAAAAATATTTTGAAGATAGATACTACCTGTTGCAGTAAATTCATAAAAACTAAGCGGTGCAAGATGAATGAAATCTGTGATCATATAAGGGGCATTTGGGAATAATAAAAGCCAGGCGATGAAGGATAGAATGTGAATAACTTGATGATGTGAGGCAGTATGTGTGTAAATGATGGAACATAATAGGGGAAGTACAGCTAAAAAAAGATTCCATACGATTGCACTGTGGATGAATAATCCACTGATCTGTGTCAGATAGACGCTATTAGCAATATATAAAAGTGCAAACAGAATATAAAGCAACATTTTGATGGATGTTTTGTTCATGACCACGTACCTCCTGTAAAAAATTATATGTTAGCATATCTGAATGTTAGATAAGAAGCCCTCTTTATTATGAAACAAAAATGGACGAATTACGATAAAAAAATAAAATTTTTGTTGCCATATTTTTTAATCTATGGTAATATAAAAAGGCAGAAAAACTAGGGGTATAGTACAATGGTAGTATAACGGTCTCCAAAACCGCTGATGGGAGTTCGATCCTCTCTACCCCTGCCAGATGAAACAGATAAGTCCTTGTAGAGAGGACTTTTTTTGTACGACAGCGGACGTCCATTGTTGCGTACATAAAAGATTTGAAAATAAAGCTTGCCTTTAGTGGAATCTGTGTTATACTGAATAAGTAATAAAAAGCAAAATAACTATGATTCACATGTAATGTTGATTGTAATTATATCTCAGGCTTAACAATCTACATTTATATGTGATTTTTTATACCTAGAGGGCTTCTTATTAAATTTATAGGAGGTACTAAAATGAGTACAGGTAAAGTAAAATGGTTTAATGCAGACAAAGGATACGGATTTATCACATGTGATACAGGAAAAGATATTTTTGTTCACTATTCTAAATTAAATATCGAAGGATATAAAACTTTAGAAGAAGGTCAGAAAGTAAGCTTTGATATCGTATCAGGTGATCGTGGAGATCAGGCTTCTAACGTTAGCTTAATCTAATTGCTGATAATTAACTGCTCAATGCTGGGCAGTTTTTTTTGTATGAAAAAACCAATCATAAGATTGGCTTTATAGAACTAAATTGTAATTTGCGTCATAATGGACACCTGTATCTCTACAGATTCGATCATTAAAAGCTTTTAATGCGTCATAATATTCTTTGTATGAGGGACTTAAACGTATCATATTTGGAATAAAAATATCATTATAGCCACTATCCTGTAATCGTTTCATGAACTTGCGATGCATTATCATTGCCGGCTGGTATTTTATAAACCAGTGTTTTCTTAGTTTTGCCTGTTTAATCATCATGGACTTCGCTTTTTCATATTCTTCTTCTGTAGGATGTAGCATGCTTTGCAGTTTTTGATCCATCGCTAGTGTTTGTTTTTCTAAACTGGTATTGGTTTTCTTTTGAATAAATAAGGCGAAACGATAATTCCATGGGATTTTTATATTTGTACGATCACAAAAGGCTAATATGTTACGATAGGCATCTTTTTGTTCTTCACTTTCCAGTTTGATTTGAAGATATGGCTGGAAATGATAGAAAAGGTAATCTCCAAAACTGCCAGGCACCATATCTTTGAGCGCATGGGCAATATTTAAATAATCGACTTTCTCTTCTATATTTTCATAATCATCTGTTTTTTCATCAATCAATTGACGAAGCAGCTTTAGACGAGCATCATATTCCAGCTGCTCTTTTTGTTTTTCTTCATAGATCTGTGATAGAATCTGATGCTTTCTTTCGGGATATTCAAGTATTTCTTTGATCTTTTGAATTTCAATATCAAGTTTTCGATAACAGTTGATTTCCTTTAAACGTTTAACATCGTCTGTTGTATAACAACGATAACCATTTTCATCTTTTTTTATCTTTATCAGGTGCTTTTCTTCATAGTACTTAATTGCTCTTTTTGTGATATTACATTTTTCACTTACTTCATTGATTCTCATATTGGGAAACCTCCTTACAACAAAAGGATATACCTGTACGTCGCGTTCAGGTCAAGTATTTTTTTGATATTCATAAAAAAACCGGAGTTTTTTTCCGGTTTAGCGTTGTGTATAAGCGTAATTTCTCTGGCGGTTTACCTGTTCATCCTTTGTTTCTTCCTGTTTCTTGAAAGTATCATTTAAACGAGCATTGGACAGCATCAGTTTTAAACGGTTTTCCTGATTGACCTTTGTGGCACTAGGATCATAATCCACCGCAACGATATTTGCCTGAGGATAGACATTTTTGATTTTTCTCATCATACCTTTGGCAACGATATGGTTAGGCAGACAGCCAAATGGCTGACAACATACAATGTTATCGACACCACTTTTTACTAATGCGACCATTTCACTGGTCAATAGCCAGCCTTCTCCCATTTTACTGCCTCGATTGATGATACCCTCACTGGCTTCAATCACTTCATCAAAGCTGTCTGGTGTACGGAAACTGCCTTCTTCTTTGATGAGTTTGATAGCTTTTCTTTGGATATGCTGGATGTATTTGGAAGCCATCTGTGTTAGACGATAGCTTCTTTTATTTCGGTTGTAATAGGCATGATCGACACTGCTGTTTTCTAAACAGTACAAACCAAAATCCATTACACCGCTGACAACTGGTTCACAGCCTTCCTGCATAAGGAAATCTTCCAATTCATTATTGCCTAATGGAGCGTATTTCATGTAGATTTCACCAACGATACCTACACGAATCTTTTCTTCTGAACTGCGTTTGATATTCGCAAAGTCAGATATCATTTGACGATAATTCTTTTTCATATGCATAAAGGAAGTTGAATCAAATTGTTTTGTGATTTTATCGATCCATTTATTTACAATGGTATCTGTGGCACCAGCTTCTAATTCATAAGGTTTTACCTGGTTTTTTAACCACATCATTGTATCCGCATATAAGAAGCCAAACATGATTTTCACCAGCATTTTTGGTGTTAAAGAGAAACCGCTGTTTTTCTCCAGATTAGAAAAATTAACGGATATGACCGGTACATGAGGGAAGCCTGCCTGAACAAGTGCTTTACGAAGTAAATGAATATAGTTGCTGGCACGACATCCACCACCTGTCTGTGTGATTGCCAAAGCGATATGATCGATATCATAATTACCGCTTTTTAGCGCATCGATCATCTGTCCAATGACTAATAAAGCAGGGTAACAGGTATCATTGTGTACATTTTTTAATCCTTCATCTATGATCTGTTGACCTTTTGTCTGAAGCAGTTCTACCTGATAGCCTTCTTTCAACAGAATGTTTTTTAGAAATTGAAAATGGATAGGCAACATCATGGGAATCAACACTTTATGTGTTTTTCTCATTTCTTTTGTAAATTCTACACGTTCCATTATGCTTCCTCTCTTTCCTCCATTGCCGCAAGTAAGGAACGGCAACGAATTTTGATTGCGCCAAGATTATCGACTTCATCGATTTTAATCTGTGTATATAATTTTCCTTGATTTCTCAGGATATCTTTGACCTCATCACCGGTTATGGCATCAATACCACATCCAAAGCTGACAAGTTGAATCAGCTCCATATTCTTTTGGGTTGTCACAAACTGTGCCGCATTATACATGCGGGCATGGAACGTCCATTGGTTTAATACATGTAAACTAGGACGCTGTGGCTGTTTTACTATGGCATCTTCACTGATGACCACAAAACCTAAGTTGGTAAGCAGACGATCGATTCCATGATTGATCTGTGGATCAATATGATAAGGACGACCAGCCAATACGATAACTTTATGATGGTTCTCTTGTGCAAAGGCTAAAGCACGCTGACCTTCTTTTAAGATATCATCTTTAAAGCGATAATAAGCTTCATAAGCATTCTTTGTGGCCATGGATACTTCTTTTTTATCAACATCTAATCCATGCTCCATAAAGTATTCATAAATCTTCTTTTCAAAGGTCTTTGGATCATTCATATACAGGTAAGGATACATGAAATCAATATCCTGTACATCCATGTTTCCTTCTATGACTTCAGGATAATATGCAACAACCGGACAGTTGAAGTGATTATCACTCATGGATTCATCCATGTTATAAGACATACAAGGATAAAAAATCGTTTGCAAGCCTTTATCCAGTAAAGATTGGATATGCCCATGTGTCAGTTTGGCTGGATAACAGATGGTATCAGAGCTGATTGTATGTTGTCCAAGGGCATATAGCTGTTTGCTGGAACGATCACTTAATACAACTTCATAACCTAAAGTTGTAAAGAAGGCATGCCAGAATGGCAGGGTATCAAACATGTTTAATACAAGTGGGATACCGATTTTTCCACGGCGTCCTTTCTGTGATTTTAATTCCATCAGTTTTTTATATTTATATTCATAAAGATTTGGCAGTTTATCTTTATTGGCTTTTCCAGTAATCGGACGTTCACATTTATTGCCGGCGATATGTTTTGTACCATCCGCAAAGGTATTGATGGTCAGATTACAGTGATTAGTACATAAGCCACAGTTAATTGCCTGGGATGTGTGGGTGAATGCTTTCACTTCATCTTTTGAAAGCATTGTACTAGGTTTTTTATATTTATTTTTTGCCAACAAGGCAGCACCATAGGCTCCCATCAAATGGGCGATTCCAGGACGAATAACATTTCTTCCCAGTTCTAATTCAAAGCTTCTTAAGACGGTATCATTTAAGAAGGTACCACCCTGTACAACGATTTCTTTACCGATATCTTCCGGACTTTTCGCACGAATAACTTTATATAAAGCATTTTTAACAACACTCATACATAAACCAGCAGATATATCTTCCATGCTGGCACCATTTTTCTGTGCCTGCTTTACACTAGAGTTCATAAAGACAGTACAACGAGTTCCTAAATCAACCGGATGCTTCCCAGCTAGTCCCATGGTTGCGAATTGCTGAATATCATAACCCATGCTTTTAGCGAAGGTTTCAATAAAGCTTCCACATCCACTGCTGCATGCTTCGTTCAATAAGATATCATCAATGGTATTGTCTTTGATTCTAAAGCATTTCATATCCTGTCCGCCGATATCAATAATGAAATCAACATTTGGGTTAAAATGCTTGGCAGCGGTATAGTGAGCGATGGTTTCCACAACACCGATATCTAAACGAAAGGCGTTTTTCATCAATTCTTCACCATAACCAGTGACTGCACTTTGTGCAATTGTGATACGATCTTCGATAAGCTCATAAATATTTATCAGTTCTTTTTGAATAACATCCACGGGATTTCCCATATTATTGGTATAGCTTTCATATAGGATATTGTCCTGTTCATCAATCAGAATAAGTTTTGTTGTTGTGGAACCTGCGTCAATTCCAAGATACGCATTGCCTGTATAGGTATGAATATCACCTCTGGCAACACTTGCATGGTGATGACGTTCTTTAAAATCTAAATATTCCTGATCGTTTTTAAACAATGGCGGCAATCCAGCATTTACAACTTTTTTCTTTGCCATCGTTTTCATTTTATGTGACAATTCTTCATAGGTATAGGTCTTTGTTTCACTTGTGGCATATACAGCAGCACCGAGTGCCACAAAGTAAGGGGCTAAATCAGGGAAGTTTGCTTCACCCTCACGAAGCTTCAGCGTTTCTACAAAGCGTTCTTGAAGGCCTTTTAAAAAGTGTAAAGGACCACCTAAGAATAAAACATTTCCTTCAATATTTCTACCCTGGGCAAGACCTGCGATACTTTGATCGACAACTGCCTGAAAGATACTGGCAGCAAGATTGCTTTTTTCTACACCCTGATTGATAAGTGGCTGTACATCGCTTTTTGCGAATACGCCGCAACGTGAGGCTATAGGATAAAGCTTGGTATGCTGCAGAGATAATTTATCCATGGTTTCCAGATCAACATTCAACAGGGAAGCCATCTGGTCAATGAATGCCCCCGTTCCACCTGCACAGGTAGAATTCATTCTTTCTTCTAATGCACCTTTTAAGAAAATAATTTTTGCGTCTTCGCCACCAAGTTCAATAACAACATCTGTTCTTGGATAATATTTCTTTACAGCCTGTGCACTAGCAAATACTTCCTGTACAAAGGGAAATCCTCCATCATCTGCCACACCAAGACCGGCACTTCCGGTAATGGCTAACGCAATATCATGTCCGGATAATACAGAGGAGAGCTCCTCTATTTTTTCAACGCTCATTTCTCTTACTTTTGATTTATGGCGTTCATAGCTTTTATATATGATTTCGTCCTCATCGTTTAAGACAACGGCCTTTAACGTGGTAGAACCTACATCAATTCCTAGTTTATAGGTCATATGGTAACCTCCTTATTTGCATAACTTTTCAACAGTATCCATGATGAGTGGTTTAATCTCTTTCAAGGAATCCGGCTGTTGATAAAAAATGGCATTGTAGCATAGAAAACTGGTTGTTTCCATAATCAGTACAAATTTGTTTAATGCCTGTCTGGTTGATTCATGTTCCTTCTTTAATATAGAAAGGATATCCTGTAAACGTTCAATCTCTTTTAATACCTGATTACGATGTTCCATCGTATCCAGTGTATTGGTGATATTTTTTTGTATCATCCGCAAGATGTCAGGATTGTTTTCATAGAAAGAAATCATTTCTTCTACCAATGCCAGCATCCAGTGTTTTCCTTCCTTCATCGCTTTTTCGTATGAAGTGTTTAAAAGATCATTCAACATGCGTCCGTGTTTCTTTGTAAGGATTTGGGAAATCAGTTCCTTCTTATCCTTATAGTATACATAAAACGTTCCTTTTGCGACATTTGCTCTTTTTACGATTTCATTCACAGAAGTAGAATCTACACCCTGTTCCTGAAACAGCTGCATAGCGGCAAGCTGTATTCGATTTCGTTTACTGATGTTTTCCATGTAAAAAAATAGCACTTCCTTTTTTCATACTTATTTAGTTTACCCCCATAATGACCACCGGTCAATAGCTTTGCCTGACTTTTTTTTCAATCTCTTTCTTATATCATAAATGTAATCCCTTTCGCAAAATAATTCATTTCTTTTACTTTTACTATTTACAATGTAACAATGTTTTGATATTATGATAGTGTAATAAAACAATGTTACGGAAGAAGGACAATTATGGATATATCAAAGAAAGATTTATTGAAAGAGACAGGCATCTCTTATGGACAGTTATATCGATGGAAACGTGAAGGGTTGATCCCGGAATCATGGTTTATAAAAAAATCCAGCTATACCGGACAGGAAACCTTTTTTCCAAGAGAAAAGATATTAAAACGTATCAAAGCAATCCAGCAGTTAAAGGATAAATATTCGTTAGAAGAATTAGCCAATATGCTGGCACCGGAAATCACCAATCGAACATTTACAGAAGAAGATTTAGAAAAGTTTGAAGAAATCGACGTGGATGTTGCGGCCTGCTTCATGGATCATATGGAAAAAGATGAATTCACATTTGTGGAAATTCTGGTTATGATGACCTTAAGTGAATGGCGTTTAAAAGAAGGCATTCCATATGAAGATTTAGATGCCATGATTTCAAACATGATCAAAAATCTGGTGGTTATGAAGGATGTAGAAAAAGATATTTTAATGTTAAAGATTGATCAAAAACGCTATATTATCTTTATTTCACAGAAGATGGATCCCATTGATGATTTTGTGATTTACTTAGATAAACGCATGGAGGTTGTATTTCGGGAAAGTCTTTCAGAATTAAGTAATGTGATGAAAATTAAGTACCAGCGAATTTTTAATTTTGAATTTGATGAGGAGGAGAATATATGAGAACTTATTGTAGTCGTATTTTATTTGGCGCATTATTACTTGTTATTGGTATTGGATATCTTGGCGCAGCATTACAATTATGGGATTTCACCATTTTTGTGCCAGGCTGGTGGACTGCATTTTTGATCCTGCCTGCCATCAGTTCTATGTTGCATTATGGATTAAAAATATCAAATCTGTTTTTTCTGTTATTTGGCGCTTATCTGTTGGCATATGCCAATGAATGGATCACTTTTCGCATTTCATGGATGCTGATTGGTGCTGTATGTTGTATTTATCTGGGATGTCGTATCCTGTTTGGAAAGAAGGTAACGTATTATGAATACAAATTTTTCTAAAGCAAGAAATGTAAGTATAGAAGCTATTGGCACCATAAGTGAAGGAGAATATGGCAAGATCGATATCGAAGGCGTTGGTAAGATCAATGGCGATATCGTATTTGATAAATTATGTGTAGAAGGCACCTGTAAAGCAACAGGACGATTAGAAGGCAGTGTAATGGAGGTGGAAGGTGTATTCAATGGACAGGGCGATATCAAAGTAAAACGTTTGGATATCGAAGGAGTAATGAAAACGGCAGATACCAAAATCTACGCAGATGAAATCATTGTAGAAGGGATTTTAAGCAATGGTGATGAAGTGAATGCAGATCGTGTAGAGGTAGATGGCTGTATCAATTTCAATGACTTGTTTGGAGATGAAATATATATCAATTATGCATTCCATGATTTTAGTAATTTCTTCTCTTTTGGAAAAAAACTACAGACCAAAATGAATCAGGCAAACAATATTGAATGTACCACTTTAAAAGCATGTAATATTACCTGTCATAGTATTTCCGCAACGGATATCTACTTAGAAAGTCATTGTGTAGTGGATCATATTTATTGTAATGGAACCCTACATTATGATTCTACATGTAATATCAAGCATATCGAAGGAGAATGTGAACAGTTCACTAGATAAGGGATATGAATACAAAAATACAATAGAAATCAGAAAATATGGAACTATACATGCAGGAGATTATGGAGAGGTTTTTATTCATGGTGCTGGGAGTGAAATTGTATCATAGACTCCATTCAATGTGATGGTATCTTACGATATGATTCCTCTTGTCAAATTAACCATATCGAAGGCGATTGTGATATTATTCAGGATGAAAAAGGCAGATCAAAAATATCTGCCTTTTTGATTATGTTTTTTTTAACTATATAAATTTTTGGTATTCTGGATTTTATTATATATAGGTTTTTTTGCTTTTTGTAAAAGTTTTTTAGGATTTTTGGACCTTTTTTACGTATGTAAATATTATAAGGGTACAATACCCTGGAAAGTTAGAGGACAACGATGAAAAATCTTAAAAAGCGAAAAGAAGAAAATCTTCGTAGACAGCAAAGGAAACTTGTAAAAAGATTAGAGGGGATTGTAGTTCATTACGACAATGATTATTGTTTTAAGGACTACTTCGGTATGGATGATTTAGATTCTATGGAAATGCGCAATTATATTTGTGAGTATTCTATAGGTAATGGTGTTAAAATCGTAAAATCAACGATCTTAAACGTTGAGATACTGCCAGATCAGTTCGGCAACAAAAAAATTATTTTAGATATTTTAGCTGAAGATTCTAAGGGGAACCTTTACAATATCGAAATGCAAAGAGCTCCTACGATTGCTGATTATTT
>NZ_QVFI01000042.1:5602-22001 GCF_003433845.1 Absiella sp. AM09-50 | reverse complement strand
AGGTACTAGCAATTGGTTTTTTTCTAGTGTCCGTTTTACAGGGTACAGTTTATTTCGCTGGTATGGTTTTAATGATCCTATCAAATTATCACAAATAAGACAAATACCTAATATGACAGGTGTTGTAACTGCAATTTATGATGTTCCAGTTGGTGAACTATGGCCTGTGGATAAAGTAGAATCTATACAAAAAGAATTGAAAAAATACAATTTAGCATTGGAAGTTATAGAATCCTTACCCGTTCATGAAAATATAAAATTAGGAGCATCTGACCGTGATCATTATATTGATATCTATTGCAAGAATATACGCACACTCTCTAAATATGGTATCAAATGTATTTGCTATAATTTCATGCCTGTATTCGACTGGCTTCGAACAACGCTAAATTATAAAAATAAGGATGGAAGTACATCATTAGCATTTTTGTATTCTGATTATATAGAACTTGATAAAAATAATCTTCATCTACCTGGATGGGATGAAAGTTATACACAAGAACAACTACATGATCTACTAGAATCATATAGTAACATTACACATGATACATTATTCAATAATTTAATTTACTTTTTAGATAGAGTTATTCCTGTATGTAAGGAATGTGATATAAATATGGCAATTCATCCAGACGATCCTCCCCTTGACATTTTTCAATTACCTCGCATTATGTCTACTATGGATGATTTTAAGCGTTTATTTAAGGCAATACCTGACTTACATAACGGTATGACTCTTTGTACTGGTTCTCTCACTGCAGGTAGACATAATGATATTTATAAAATTACTGAAACTTTTTCACACGAAGGCAGGATTCATTTTGCCCATTTAAGGAACATTAAACTTTTAGGAAATGATGGCAGTTTTACTGAATGTGCGCATCTTAGTTCTTCTGGGGATATTGATATGTATATGCTTATTAAAATATTAGTGAAAAATAAATTTAAAGGATATGTTCGACCAGATCATGGCAGAATGATTTGGAACGAATCTGGTAATCCTGGTTATGGTCTATACGACCGTGCCTTAGGTGCTGCTTATCTAAATGGTTTATTTGAAGCAGCAAAAAAAGAATTATATTAAGAAAATGAAGACTACCTTAAAATAGTCTTCATTTTACATATAATCAACATAAACCATTGAGATTACATCTTATAATTTAAGCTTTAACATACCGCTGTTTTGAGCTTTTAGGTTTTTCTGGAAGGGTTTGCTTTAATTTACCACTCTCTAAAAGTGGCTGTATAATAAAAGTCATTGTATAATATCTACTCATTCCTGTAAACTCAATTAATTCTTTTCGTGATCGAGGAATCATGCAAAAGCTAATGATATCCTCTTGCATATTCCCCGTTTTATGAAACATCTCATTTTTATATATATTATTCTTAAACACCACTTTAAATTCGCCGTGTTTTACAGAAAAAATAGGCGCTGGTAATCCAGCTTTTTCAAACTCTTTACGTATTGTTGGAATACCAGAATACCTATTTTCTGTTATATTTAGTAATTCAAGAATATTTGCTAATACTGGGTTTCTTGTTTCAGGCCGTACCTTACCTAGAGAATCAATTGATATCTTACCATACAATCCTCCACTATTTACAATTTCCATGCGGTCCCGATACATTTCCAAACGGATAGGCACATTTTCAGTGTGTATACTATAATCTCGATGTATTAATGCATTCAATATAGCTTCACGAACAGCAATAATAGGATACTCTTTTTTATCTTTTCTTACCCCATTTTCATCAACAACAGTTTTAGTACGACTATTTCTACGAACAAAATCGACAGCCAAATCTAACATTTCAGGAATTGACCCTGTGATTCTTTCATTATCAATAAAACGTTCACCGTCTTCACCTATTTCTCCTATTTCAGTCCCTGGTACAACAACCGCAGTAATACATAATTGTGGAAAATAGGCTTGTGGATATTTAGAAAAAACCATTGTTCCAGCTAAAGTAGGAACGCCATCATTAAACACTCCCATTAATTCTAAAATTTCTTCATCAGAAACATTATTTGAGAAATTCTTTCGCTCTTTTTTTACTGAATAAAGATACTTATCCAATTGTTCTTGATCAAAGTACTTAATTTTAGCATCTTCTACAAGTCGTATATCATCTTTAATTCTTTTTCTAAAAGCCTCATAACTATATATCTCGTATTCATTCATCAATTCATCTGAATCGCCAATACGGACATAAGATCCCTTAATTCTCCCAACACCTTTATAAAATACAGGTCTTTCTGATATATCTACCCCTGGAATTTCTGCAGATACAACAAGCTTATCGTTAATTTCACACACTGTGAATAAAGCAAGAACTCTAGGTTCCATTTGTTTACATTGTTCTGTTACTTTTTTTTGTAAGTCTTGTACATCATATACTCCCACTATATCATATCCTTTGCTTTCATCAATTCCAAAAATAATGATTCCTCCGTCATCCTGATTGGAAAAAGATGATAACGTATCAAATAATCTTGTAGGACAACCCTGATGCGCTGCTTTTAATTCTACACATTGCTTTTCTGTTTTTTGTCGCTTAATTTCTTCAACCATTATTTTCAATTCTTCTGCTTGCATACATATCACCACTTTCATATTTTTATAAAATTTTAACAATATAGCAACACTTTGTCAACACTTTCCCATATTTTTGACAACTTATATTTTAAAAAAGCAATAAAATTCATTTATTTTGGCAACAAATTTAATTTTTAAACAAAGTTTGAATATTCTACTAAAAATCAAATTTATATAATAATAAACAAGTGCCTGGAATGCTATCTTCCTCTATTTCACTTTTTTATGCTATAATGAAAACTATAATAATATGGAGGTAAGTGCTATGTTAAAAAGTGATGGATTTAATCTATGGGCAAACGCTTACGATAAAAGTGTGAATCTTAGTGAAGAAGCAAACGAATATCCCTTCGCTGGCTATAAAGATGTATTAGGTACCATCTATCAAATCATCAAAAAAGGTAATGGGAATAAAATATTAGATATAGGCTTTGGCACAGGGATATTATCTAAAAAATTATATGATGATGGCTGTGATATTTATGGCATTGATTTCTCTGAAAAAATGATTGAAATAGCGAAATCAAAAATGCCAAATGCTGCATTGATACAATATGATTTTACAAAAGGGCTTCCTGATAGTATCATAAATGAAACATTCGATTTTATAATTTGCACATATGCAATCCATCATTTAGATCATCCACAACAAGTCGCTTTTATTCAAAAGTTATTACAACTTCTCACAAAAAATGGAGCCGTATTGATTGGTGATGTTGCTTTTCAAACACAAAATGAATTGGAAAAATGTAAAAAGGAAAGTGGCAATCTATGGGATCAAGATGAAGTATATCCGATTATTGATCAATTCAAAGCTGATTTTCCTAATATGGAGTATCAACAAATCAGTTTCTGTTCAGGTGTACTAATATTCAAACAATAATCGCTTCAATGATATGCAAAAAAATCCCGATTTGGGATTTTTTCTTATAAATATGCGAAGCAATAGTTCAATACAAACAAGAATAACGCAAGAACACCACCAAGCAGAAGGAAACAAGTATAACGTTTATCCGCTTTTCTCATCGTTAGAATACCTGCGATTATAATTCCTGCTAATGGTGAAAAATAGCCAATCAACAGACACAATGCCAGTAACGCCTGTGTTTTAAGTGATGCTGAAGATATATTCAGCATCCCCTGTTTCAATTGCTGAAACAACATTCCTATACTCTTTTCCATACTACTTCAATTCAGGCCAATATTCTTTATTTACTTCAATATAATCGTCAAGGATTGCTTTCGCAACATCAGTATCATTGACACAACGATTTAATGTTAGTGCATTCCATGCTTTCTTATAGCTTCCTTCAAGGCATGCATCTACCGTTAATTTTTCATATGCGAATTGATTTTCTAACAGCCCTTTCTGGAATGTTGGGATTTCACCGATATTTAAAGGTTCTACACCATTAATACCTACATGACATGGAACTTCTACCATCATACCTTCTGTTAAGTTTGAAATAATACCTGTATTTTCTGTCATACATAAGAATACATCTCCAGTATTATTTGCGATAGCTGTTGCCAAGTCCACGATATAACCAGCATGTCCATCAGCCAATTCATCTGGTTTTGGCTCATATTTGGTGCCTTTTAATTTACCTTCTGCGATTACTTCATCTAACATCGCGAATGTTTTCTTTTCTGGTCCATCCATAACTTCATTTGCACGTGT
This sequence comes from Absiella sp. AM09-50, assembly GCF_003433845.1. Lineage (NCBI taxonomy): Bacteria > Bacillati > Bacillota > Erysipelotrichia > Erysipelotrichales > Erysipelotrichaceae > Amedibacterium > Absiella sp. AM09-50. The sequence goes on along the minus strand of NZ_QVFI01000042.1, from coordinate 17,720 downwards.
ATAATTAGAATCTTCATGTTCTACAATGTGCTTTGGATACAGGTAATATTGTAAATAGGTATTTGGTAAGTAATCCTCATAATCCTGAATCATTTTACTCATAAATTTGAATGTATCCATCCAGCTTTTATCTGTAGGATGTAAATCACCTACAGCTGCCATTGGTGTCTTAAAGAATTCATGTAATCTTGGCAAATAATCTTCGCCTGTTTTTTTATCTAAAATCTGAGTAAACCAGCCAAAATGATTTAAACCAAAATAACGTGGTTCAATTTCATCTGGACGTTTTCCTAAAGCTTTTGCATAGAATCCCATGATACCAATTGGCATATCACAAATATTAATGATACGGAAATCATCTTTGAAGATTCGTTTTGTTGCTTCTGCGACAATCGCTGCTGGATTAGAATAATTTAATACCCATGCTTCTGGTGAATATTTACGAATATCTTTGATGATATCACATACTGCTGGGATGCTTCTCATACCATAAGCAAAGCCTCCGGCTCCACATGTTTCTTGTCCTAAACAGCCATGACGTAATGCGATTTTTTCATCCATTTCTCTCATTTTCATTCGTCCTGCACGTATCTGCATGAACGCAAAATTGATATCTTCAAATGCCGTTTTGGCATCATTTGTCACAATAATTTCACATTCTGGATAGTATTCTTGAAATAGAATTTTTCCATAAGCGCCTACCTTATCCTGGCGTTCTGCCTCATTATCATATAATGTGATTTTTCTTAATGGGAAGCGGCCTTTTTCCGCAACCAGCATTCTTAGGATTCCCGGTGTATAACGAGAACCTCCTCCTACAATGGATATTGCATATGATGCTTTCATTTTTTATTCCTCCTTATTCTACAATCTGTAATACTTGTTTCACATGCTCACAGACTTTTTGTACTTTCATGCCAATGATAATCTGAACATTATTACCTTTGATCACAATGCCCTGATTTTTATACTCATTAATTTTTGTTTCGTTTACTTTTTCAATATCTTTTACTTCTACACGTAATCTTGTATAACAATTAGAGATAGATTTTATGTTATCTTCTCCACCTAATCCTTCAATAATACAACTGATATTTTCTACTTGTTCAACTGCTGTTTGTTCATTTATTTCTTCTACATCATCTTCACGTCCTGGGGTTTTTAGGTTCAGTTTTTTAATCAGGAATACAAAGATGAAATACCATACAAAGATGGAAACAATACCTACGCCAAAGGTAATATACCATTTTGACAGATTTGCTGGTATGGCGATAATCATAGGGATTGCATTTAAGATACCACTCATCAATTGTAGACGCGCGCCTAATAAGAAGATAATTACCTGGAACAAACCATCCAATACAGAATGTACTAACCACAATAATGGTGATGCAAACAGAAACATGAAATCAAGTGGTTCCGTTACACCAGCAACAACTGCGACAAACAATAATGGCAACAATAAGCTTCTTGTGGCAACTTTTTTCTCGGGTTTTGCGGTTTTGATAAATGCCATGGTAATACCAATGCATCCAAAGATTTTAGAGAATCCATACATCATATATTTCACAGAAGGATCTAGTGCTGTTAAACTTCCAAGATTTCCCATTTCTGCCATCAGAATAGGGTAGCATCCACTAACTGCCTGACCGGCAATTTCTGCAGTACCACCAACTGGTGTAAGTAGGAATGGCATATAGATTAAGTGATGTAATCCTGTAGGAATTAAGAAACGATTTAAGAATCCATAAGTGAATAATCCAGCTGGTCCTGCTTTATTGATGAATACCAGACAAGAGGAAATTGCATCATTTACAAGTGGCCATACATAACACATAACGATTGCAAGAATGGCAGTTGCGAAAATTGAAATGATATAAGCAAGTCTTGAACCACCATAAATTCTTACAACATCTGGGAATTCTTTATCTCCAAATTTGTTAAAGATATATCCTGTTAAACAACCAAGGATAATACCCAGAAAAACTCCCATATCAATACACTGAACACCCAGTACCATTGCCTGACCGGTTCCAGTCAATGATTCAGATTCAACCAGCAGTCCATTGGAAGACAGCCATGCATTATTTGCGTAAATGAAAATCATGAAGGCAGATACTGCAACGATTGCGGCATCTGTTTTTTTATGTTTCGCAAGAGCTGTTGCAATTCCTACACAGAAGATAATAGATAATTGATTGATGCCCCCATTCATCATCAGGTTATAGACAAAGTTACCAATATTTGCGATAAAAGCTGGCATTACATCCATTTTCAGGATAACACCAATAGTTAATAATAGTCCTGTAACTGACAGGAACATAACAGGCTGAATGATCGCTTTTGAGAATACAGACGACAATTCAGAAATTTTCGTTTTCATGTAATACGTTCTCCTTTCAAATACTTCTTTAAGACGCATGCTTTCTTAAGACATCTCCATTATACGGTTTAGAAATTTGTTTACAATACTTTCTCTCAAAGCGTGAACTTATTCACTGATTGATAAATCAATTCAACTTATAAGTGCGTAAAATTTACCAATTTATGGTTTTTTTCAAAAAAAAATGCTAAATAAATAATATTCAGCATCACATTTCTTCATTTTCTTTATAATATTTCTCTATTTCTTCATCATATCGTGCAAACAATATTTCTATAAATATTAATACATAGGCGGTAAAAAAATTAGGATTATAATTATAAAAATTAGATTTTTTATTTCTTAATTCAATTGTTAAATGGGAGTTACAGGCAAGTGGGGAATTACGATTTGATGTAATGGATACAATGTTATAATTATGCTTTCGTGCTTTTAGACATTGTTCCAGCAATACCACACCACTTTCGTTAATGGCAATCAACATTCCTGGTTTTAAGCACCTTGCCTGGTCCAATAGCTGGCTTTTATATGGCATGGCATTAAATCCACGGTGCCATAATTTATCTAAGAGGTATGTTCCCACATAATCACTATCTCCAATAGAGTTTACGATAATACGTTCGTTACGATAATTAATGAGCATATCGCATAATATCTGTACATGCACATCCAATAGATTCTTTTCCATTAAATCAAAATCATCTAATGAAACAGATACTGAATCGGTATATATTCCTGATAAACTGTACCACATTTCATTTAGACCAGAATATCCCAGCTTTTTGGCGACCTTGATAACATAGGAGGGTGCCACATCCACCTTTTCCGCTATCTGTGCCACTGTTTTTTTCTTATGCTGTTTCACGTTCTTTAAAATTTCCTCATATATTCTGTTTTCGGTCTTAGTAAAATTCATTTCATCCATTTTTCTGTACCTCATCATTCGCTTTATCGAAATAATATGTTCGTGAATACTCACTTAATACCATTTCCATCAACATGATGATTTTTGCTTCAAAGAAATCTGCACTCTTATATTCTGTGACTTTAATTTTCACAAAATAATCTACATATTTTTTTGCCCACGTCAATTCAGTATCCGAAAACGCCACGATATAATAGCCTTCTTGTTTTGCCAGTTTCATGATATCTTTTCCTTCAAATGGATGTGTCTTTCTTAAATCAGGAAATAAAGCAACACCTTTGGAAAGATATAAATTCTTCACCATTGCGAAATCATAAGTCGATGGCGCAAACAAATCGAACATCATTAGTTTTCTGGCAATATATGCGCTGAGCATATCATCTCTTCCATAGGAATTTACAAAATTTTTACAGTTTTTAAACCGATATAATATATCTACCAATTCATCAATGCATTCATTTAAATCACGTTCCACCAACGTATCTGCTAATGTAATTTCTGAAAATGCCTTTTTCTTTTGACGATCACTTAATTGATAATACATTTCCACAAAGCCACTATAGCCTAACTTCTTAGAAAATTTTACCACTGTACTCTTTGCTACATGACATTCTTCCGCGATCTGTGCCAGCGTAACTTTTTGATGATCTGCGATTTTCATGTTCAGACAATGCATAATATCTTTTTCTATATCTGTAAGCTTCATCGTATAAACCTCCCAGGTATATTTTTACAACAAAAGCAGTAATATTATATCATATTTGATATAATTCAACTTCCTTAGTTTCAAGCTTTTATATCTTAAATTAATAATTTAATCGTTATATATAAATACATGCTATCCCAAAACAGTCATTTACGACCATGAATATGGGAACCTGATTGCTTAATTCTTTTTCCATTATATAATTTAATTAGAAGGTTTTTAAAATCATTATCCATAAATAAATGATAATAGAATAATATAGGTGATATTTCCCTAATAAAAAGGCTGGTAACATAAAATGAAAAAGAACAAGAAAAAAGTATTTCTAACCATTATCATCATCGCTATTTTCATCGGAATTTTTTTACTATATGCTTTTAATGGAGGCCATTTTTATGGAAAAGATTCAATGGTCAATCTTTACTATTCATTAGATGAATACAAATCAGTTGAACATATCGAATTCTATGATTTTTACGATCCATTAGAATACATTGTGAACGACAAAAAAATTCATATATCTGAATATCAAGATTTAGTGATTATCGTACCAATTACATCAAGGGACCAGTCCTGTACATTCCATATTGTTCATGAAGAAAATGCGAATGATCCTACTGTGCAGTTTTCAAGAGAAGCTGCATCACTAAAAGATCTGGGATATAACAACAAAAAAACTATAGAAAATATTGATGTATATTATGATATCGATTATCCTGAAGACCAACTTCCTCAATATTTCTTCGATTTTCGATTAGATGGTATATTATATACGATCATTGTTGAAGATGAACATCATATGTTTACTAGTGAAGAGATGTTTGACAAAATGCTAGATTATTTTGAAATACAGTTCATGGAAATAAAGTAGTTTCTCAAAAGAAAAAAATTGATATTTTTCACTTCATTACAAGCCTTAGAGGCTATGTTACCATTCTTTCTCGTCATGCTCGTCACCACTTTGGCGAGCATGACGAGAAAGTGACGAGAATAATCATTGCCTCTATAAAAAAGTGTAAACTCAGTTTATTCTGAATTTACACGATCAGGCTATATCTTGATTCCCCAATATATTTTTAAAATCTGATTCTATTTATCTAAAAGAAAGCAATCCTAATCTTTCATTTTACTTACCAAATAGCCTTTCATAAAGACTGTCTGGTGCATCATTTTCTTTTAACTTCATGATTAATTCTTGCGATAATTTCTCTTGCAGCTGTTCGTTAGATATCGGATGTAGCTGCTGACGATCTTTGCTTAAATCAAAAATTAAATCACCTTGAGTAAAAGAATCATAATGATTTTTTTTCGGAATTTTTAAAATTGGAAAACCGTTAGCAAAAGGAACATCATAAACTAGTTCAGCCTCTTCTAATTCTGCTTTTTCAAATCCACAATTACCCTTTAATGGCAGCAATGTATATGTTTCTAATGGTTGATTTTCTTTATTGGCAGAGCCTTTCATAAAGACATAAGGTAAACGGACATAATTAACATGTCCTCCATGAATTCCATAAAGAATAGATTCATGAATGTCTATTTTCTTCTCAATCACTTGTATTAATGATTTTCCACACATTTCAACTGTCATTGGTAATGAAAAGAAATCTAAAAGAGTAGCAGGGATATCAATGGTTTGCGTGAGCTGTGGAATCCTTCTAGGTTCTACTTTTGGCAGATGAAGGAAAAAAGGAGTATGAGCAATCTCTTCATATTGAGGTCCTACATTCTTTCCAAGCCAATTATGTTCACCTAGCATAAATCCATGATCAGTATTTACTATTATTAAGGTATCATCCCATAACTGTAAATCTTCTAGTTTATCTAAGAATTTGCCAAGATAATCATCACACATAGAAAGTAAAGCTGCATATTCTTTTTGTATAGTGACAAAATCTTGTTTATCACTTATTAAAGTAGACACTTGCTGATAAACAGGCCAATTTAAAATATCTTCATCTGTAGTATCTGTATACAGTTTTCGATAATTATCCATAGCGATAAAAGGCTCATGTGGTGAAAAACATTCAACTTGCAAAAACCATTGATCATAGCCGTGATATTTATCTAAAAAGGATAATGCTTTATTAAAAACCTGTGTGATTGGCATGGTATCTTCACCAATTAATTTTTGACGATTATATGCATGCTGAACAACCAGTGTTCCTTGCTGATTTAAGTTATGTTGGCTGATTGATGGTCGATTGCCAAAAATCGGTTCTAAAGGATCTCCTTCTGGACCTCTTATCAACTCCCATGTGGAGAATTGATTATGATAACCAAAACCGCCCATTTCACCATAATGCCAGTGATCAGTTATTAAATGAGTACTAATGCCTTGCTCTTTTAATTCTTTAATTACTGAGAAATCAAATGGTTCCAAAGGTCCCCAATTCCTATGTAAAAAGTTATATTTTCCTGTATGTAAATCTCTTCTCGCCGGAACACAAGGTAAACTTCCACAATAAAAGTTATCGAATGTATGAAACTTTTCATTTAGGCGTTTAAAGTTTGGTGCATAAACCCATTCATTGCCATAGTTTGGTAACATATCTTTAATCAATGTATCAAACATCAACATAATGGCCTTCATGCTATTGAATCTCCTCTTTATAGAATATCACTGTTCCAATAAAAGCTGTAAGAAAAGCAATCGTCACCGCGATAATTGCCCCATAAAATCCTGCATCAATTCCTGTTTCCGCAATGAAATTTGGTATAGCAAATATTCCTCCAGCTAATGGAGTATAAATTTTAGAACCAAAAGCACCTAAAATTCCACCTCCAATCGCGCCACCAACTAGCCCAGCAATAAATGGTCTTTTTCGTGGTAGTGTGATTCCATAAATAGCTGGTTCTGTTACACCGATAAAACACGTAAGTGCCGCAGGTAATGATAATGCTTTTAATTCTGGATCCTTAGTCTTTACAAGTACACCTAAAACAGAACCAGCTGTAGCAAAAGGTGTTCCATACATTAAACACATAATTGGATCAAATCCAAAAATACTAAAATTATTTAATCCAATTGGTGTTAATCCCCAATGTACACCAAACATTACAAATACTTGCCACAAACCTCCCAGTAAAATTCCAGCGACAATAGGATTTAAATCATAACTAGCCTTGATAAAAACACTAATAAGAGAGCTAATCCATGTTATTACGGGACCAACAAATAGGAATGTAATAACCATAGTTATTAATAAGGTTAGCATAGGTACTGCAAACATTTGTAACACTTTTGGTACTATAACTTTCAATTTTTTCTCTAATTTTGCGGCTAAAAAAACTGCAAAAATTATAGGAATCACCGTTTGCGAATAATTCATCAATAAAACTGGAATACCTAATAGCGAAAAATATACTGGCGAAGCAATAACAGAACCATCAAATAAAGTATACAACGGCTCACTATTGCTTAATATGTTAATAAATGCTGGATTTACTAGACATGCTCCGATCACAATTCCCATTAAAGGAGTAAGCTTAAACTTCTTTGCTGCCGTATATCCCAGAACAACAGGGAAGAAATAGAAGAAAGTATTACCAATATTTTGCAATAATATAAACGCGCCATCAGTTTTTTGAATTACGTTAGTAACTGCTAATAAAGATGCCAACCCTTTGATAATACCAGATCCCGCTAATAATCCCAATGTCGGTGTAAAAACACTTGAAATAACATCTAATAATATCGCAAAAATATTTTTATTCTTCTGTACTTCCTCTTCTGACGAATTTGACTGTTTTTCTTCCCCACCTTTTGATTCTTTAAGTAGAGTATCAAAAACACTATAGACTTCTGTAACGTGCGTTCCAATCACTATTTGATATTGACCATTGCTGATCAGAACATTTATAACGCCTTTCATTTTTTTTATGTCATCTGTTTTTGCTTTGTTTTCATCCTTTAGTCTAAGTCGTAAACGTGTCATACAATGTGTTGCACTAATTACATTTTCTGAACCACCAACAAGTTGTAGTAGTTCCCTTTCAAAATTTTCATTTGTTTTCATTTGTTATACTCCTCTGTTTGTTTTATTTGTTTAAAAAGCGCTCTTCGTATGTTATTATACAAGTATATAGTGGTGTTTGCACTACTGATACGAGAAGCTGAAACACGTTTCATGTTTTTGAGAGGAGGATCTATTTTGATAGTCAAAGACATTATTGTTGCTAAATATTCACAACTTAACGATACAGAAAAAATGATTAGCAATTATCTCATCAACCATAGTTCAGAAATACCTACTTTGTCTACTACTGAATTAGCACAAAAAGTTTTCACTTCGAAATCAACTATATCTCGTTTTGCGCAAAAGTTAGGTTTTAGTGGATTCACAGAAATGAAGCATAAAGTCAATTGGTCAAAAAAGCCAAAAGAAAACGAACAAGTTGATACAAAAACCCTGGCCAGTTTATTAACTTCATTTTTAGATTCTGCAACAATTAAGCAAGAGGAACTTTTTTCTGAAATTTTAAAAGCAAAGCGTATCTATATTTTAGGGACTGGAACACAGCAGTCGCATCTAGTAAATACGCTTAGTGAAATTCTTCTAAAACACGGAATCGTCGCCACAGCTTTAACCACTAATCGAACAACTGTTAATAATAAGGCTTTTGAGTTTATTTCATCAGATGATTTATTATTAATATTTTCTCATAGTGGCAATAATGATGATTTAAAAAACGCAGTAATTACATGTGAATTAAATCATCCATCATTAATCTCCTTTGTTTCAACACCAACCAATTGGTTAACTAACCATTCAAATATGTCTTTCACTTTAACTGATTCAGAAAATTGGTTATATCCCCATTATTTTTACTTTGGTTTCTTTAGTATGTTATTAAATTATCTGGATTTATCTCTTACTGAGTATTTATTGCATAAAAATTTGAATAGTAAATCGGATGAATTAAAATAAAATCCATTCTATAGAATAAAGTTTAAAAAGTATTTTCAATAAAACAATATTTAATTAAATATTGCTAATGAAATCTTGACTTCTTACATAAGTGAAGTAAAAACATGATTAATGGAATGTCATAATACATAGTACACTCTGTATCGATTCACTTAGTAAAATAGCATGTCTAGTAGGTATTAATGTAATCTCAGCCTTTTATAACAGGTATACATTATGATATGTCTTTGTTCAAATCATGAATGATGGCATTTTTTCAAATGAAGCAAAACTTGATGATATTTTCTTGATTAAAAGCAGGAAGGATATACCCTTGAAAAGTAAATATGCTTCCTATTTCTCCAACAATGACTTTATATAAAGCATAAATCATATACAATATATAATAACAAGCCAATAATACATACAAAAATTTCAAATAATTTTTTATCATATGATAGTCACCTTTCTTTAAAGGTTATTATAACACTATATAAGCATTATATAAATGATTATTTTATGAATCGCAAAAGGATATCTTTCACATCATTTATTTCTTGTTTAGTAATCCATGTCGATTCTGGATTACTATTTTGAATGAACCCGCTGAACACCGTACCCTCTTTTGTAAAGTGATAAACAATATCTGTAGGCGTTTTTTCTTCAATTGCTTCTTCGGGTGAATCAGGGCTAAACATATACTTTATGAGTTTTATATCAATACCTTCTATTTTCATATCTTTCTGATCCAGTATTTGAGCATCTTTTGATATCTTGGAAACATCCTTATCAATGTAAAACTGACAGTAATATCCATGGATTGTATCTGTGATTTTATAATGGTATGTGAAGGATAATAACGAATCTTTTTCTTTTTGAATCTGATCTTCTCTAATATGATCAAAACTCAATTGGTATTTTTCGTTTAATTCCTCTATCGTCATTTTATTGCTTGTTTGATAAGATGTAAATAATGCATAAAAACCTAGTAAAATTATTATCGCCAAAACAATCCAATATCGTTCTTTAGTTTTCATGGAATCCACCTCTCTTTTTCAACTTTATTGTAACACGCTTGCAGACATTCCTCTATTCTATACAACAAAAAGCTCTAGCATGTCCACTAGAGCTTTTCTAACACATAGTTTTTAATGAACCAGGATACTCCTTGTTCCTCATTGCTTTTTGTTACATGGGTTGCTTTATCCTGAATTTCTTTGGTAGAGTTTCCCATCGCAACACTGTATTTCACCACGTCAAACATACTGGTATCATTATAATTATCCCCAAATACCAATACCTGATCACTGCTTACTTTCATCAGTTCCATCAGCTTCTTTAGTGTATTTCCTTTGGATGCATCAATATGGGTAAGTGTATAGATATCACCTTCAGAACGTACACAATGCGCTTCTTTACAGTTATTGTTGATTTCATCCATGACCTGTTTCATCAAGCTTTCATCGTCATGGATAATGACAACTTTAAATATAGAATGTTCAATAATTTCATGAATGGTTTTCGTTTCAATAATATCACTTTTGCCTTTTAGGCGTTCCATGAATTTTGTCAAGCCTGGGTGTGATCCAACAGGATATACCGCAAAGTTGGAGTATGCAAGGAATGGGATACCCCGTTGTTTCAACAAAGTTAAAGCTAACAGCAGGTCGGAAGAAGACATACTGCATTCATAGATACATCTTCTTCCTTCAAACATATTGGCCCCGTTATTAGTGATATACGGTATGTCCACCTGCAATTGTGACACATAGTCCTGCATAATATGCATATTACGGCCAGAACCAAATGTAAAAGCTATGCCCTGCTCCCTCATGGCTGGTAAAAGAGAGGGCATATCGGAATCGATCTGTTTGTTTTCATCTAATAATGTTCCATCCAGATCGGCTACGATTAACTTAATATTTTCTAATCGTTCCATACATTTTCTACCTTCTTAACGATAGAATCTGCATTTAACTCGTATTTTTCTAATAAGGCATCTGGTGTTCCACTTTCTCCAAAGCAGTCCTGCATACCAATCATCACCATTTTCACTGGTTCATTTTTTACCAATACTTCCGCTATCGCACTGCCTAAACCACCGATCACACTGTGTTCTTCACAGCTGACGATCACTTCATGTTCTTTTGCCAGCTCTTTGATTAGTTCTTCATCGATTGGTTTGATACATGGCATATCTACGACCGTCACTTCTTTGCCTTCAGCTTTTAATGTTTCATATGCACTTAAGGCTTCCTGTACCATCATACCTGTGGCTACGATTGCGACTTTTTTGCCTTTTCTTAGTACATTACCTTTGCCATATGTGAATGCTGTATCATCACTGTATACATCTTCCACATTGCCTCGACCAAGTCTTACATAACATGGTCCTTCTATATCTGCGACTGCTTTGACAATCATCTCTGCCTGTCTGGCATCACATGGATTGAATACTTTCATGTTTGGCATTGCACGCATCAATGCGATATCTTCTACACTTTGATGACTTGCGCCATCTTCGCCTACCGTAATACCAGCATGGGTTGCACATACTTTTACGTTTAACTTAGGATATGCAATACTGTTTCTTACCTGTTCATAGGCTCTTCCTGCCGCAAACATCGCAAAGCTGGATGCATAGACAACTTTTCCACTTGCGGCTAATCCTGCAGCGACTCCCATCATATTGCCTTCTGCGATTCCCATATTGAAGTGATGTTCTGGTCTTGCTTTTTTCGCATCACATGTCTTCGTTGATTTGGTCAGGTCGGCATCTAGTACGATCACATCATCACGTTCTACGATCAGTTCAGCCAGTGCTTTTCCATATGCTGTGCTTGTCGCTACTTTACTCATTGCCTTCACCTTCCAATTCTCTTACTGCCTGTGCACATTGTTCTGCATTTGGTGCACGTCCATGCCATGCGGCGTTGTTTTCCATAAAGGATACACCTTTTCCTTTGATCGTATGTGCTAGGATCATCGTTGGTTTTTCCTTTTCTTTCTTCGCTTCATCAAATGCGAAACGGATATCTTCATAATCATGTCCTTTGATATTGATGACGTTCCATCCAAATGCTTTGAATTTTTCATCAATTGGTGTAGGATTCATGACATCACGAATGTTTCCATCGATTTGTAAAGAGTTGAAATCTACGATCGCACATAGATTATTCAAACGATAATGAGCG
>NZ_QVFI01000042.1:0-5592 GCF_003433845.1 Absiella sp. AM09-50 | reverse complement strand
CATAGATTATTCAAACGATAATGAGCGGCAGCCATAGCAGCTTCCCATACTTCGCCTTCTTCACATTCTCCATCACCTAATAAGGTATAGACTCTATGATCATTTCCATCTACTTTGTTAGCTAATGCCATACCAACAGCGGCAGAGATACCTTGACCAAGGGAACCAGTAGACATATCGACACCATCGACATAGTTCATATTTGGGTGTCCTTGTAGTTTACTGTTGATCTTTCTGAAAGTATTTAAATCTTCATGAAGTAAGCCTTTTTCGTATAAAGTCGCATACAGTAAAGGTGAAGCATGACCTTTTGATAATACAAAACGATCACGATCGATACCTTTGACATTGTCTTCATTGATATCCATGACTTCAAAATATAATACCGTTAATATATCAGCTGCGGATAAAGATCCACCTGGATGACCGCTATTTGCGTTAGCGACCATACGGACAATATTCTCACGAATATGTGCAGCATGTTGCTTTAGTTCTTCTGTTTTCAATTGCTTTCCTCCTGTCCAAATACGCTATCTAATCTTTCTCTTAAGAATGCACTCGCATCCTTTAAATCTTGTTTCCATGATTCACTTCCAATATACCAGAATTCTCCGACAAACATACGAACACCCATTGCCTTCAACAGCTGTAGGTTTTCAATATATTCTGTATGTCCTGTGCCAAATGGTATTTCACGATATTTCCCAGGAACTGTTTCTTTCAAATGTGCCGCAAAGACATGTCCCTGTCCTACACGCATATCATTATTTACAGGATTACTATATAATAAGGAAGCGTTCTTTAAGTTTCCAATATCTGGATATACACCCAAATAAGGAGAATTAATCATATTTACATAATACATAGATTTTCCAACGGTATCCATAAAAGGTGTTTCCATTGTTTCAAATCCAAGGTTGATTCCTTTTTTCGCAGCCATCAATACTGCTTTATTCAGATTGGTCGCAAAGTCTGCCCTTGTTTTACTATTGCCTTGTTCATAATATACATCATATCCAGCCAACTGAATCAGGCGTACACCCAGATCACTAGCCAAATCAATTGCTTTTTGCATGATCTCTAATGATCGTTTTTGTGTATTCGGATCACTTGCGCCAAATGGATATTTACGATGTCCACTTAAACAGATGGAATTGATCTTAACTCCAGTTTTCCACATAGCATCTACAACTGCTTTGCGTTCTTCTTTTGTCCATTCTAAGCGTGCTAATTTTGCGTCAGTTTCATCGATACTCATTTCAAGATAATCAAAACCGCTTTCCTTTGTCAGGTTCAGCTTTTCTTCCCAACTCAGATCAGAAGGCATTGCCTTTTCATATAATCCAAGCTGGTAAGTTCTATTTGCTTTGTCCATAATAAGCGTTCGGTCCGTGTTTTCTCTTGAAATGTTTATCTAATAATACCTGTTGCATTGGTTCAATCTGATTGTTGCATAATAGGGAAGCGATGGCATCCATCATGGCACATTCTTCCATAACAACTGCATTGTGTACTGCATTTTCTGCGTCTGTACCCCATGCGAATGGTCCATGACTGTGTAACAATACCCCTGGTACTTGATCTGGATTCAGGCCACGTTCTTTAAATGTTTCTACGATTACTTTTCCTGTTTCTAGTTCGTATTCACCCTGAATTTCTTCTGGTGTCATCAAACGGGTACATGGAATGGCACCATAGAAATAGTCTGCTTGTGTTGTGCCTAATGCCATAATATCTTTTCCTGCTTGTGCAAAGCTCGTTGCCCAACGAGAGTGTGTATGCACAACACCTCCGATATTTGGCCAGTTGCGATAAAATTCTAAATGTGTCATTAAATCTGAACTAGGTTTCAGATTGCCTTCCACAACGTTTCCTTCTAAATCTACCAATACGATATCTTCTTCTTTCATTTCATCGTATTCCACACCACTTGGCTTAATCGCGATGATTCCTTTTTCTCTATCAATAGCGGATACATTACCCCATGTAAATGTTACCAAGCCATGTTTAGGTAGTAACAGATTCGCTTTTAATACCTCTTTTTTTAGTTGTTCCAGCATAAGCATCCTCCTCTATTTTGTTACGACATAAACTGCCGCTTCATTTTTTGTATGATTTGCCGCAACGATCAGATCACGATCATCTTCGTTTACGACACATAAGTTGGCAGGACCTGCACCTTTTTCAATAACGGTTGTCACAAACTTGCCATCGACGTATTGTACATAGAAAATTTCTGCTTCTTCACGACGTACACCAGCTAAGAATGTATTCACACCAGCTAATTTTGCGCCAACTAATGTATGTGCAAAATCAATCTTGTTGTCATACTTGTAAACTTCCTTGTATGCGCCATCAATCTTCTTATAGATTTTAATCGTATCCCCATGGAATGCTTCAATGGTCATAATTTCATCTTCACCATCATTATCGATATCAATGGTTGCGATTTCTCCAATCTGGCCTTCCATGATAAATTCTTTTGTCCATTCTCCACCTTTTTCATATGGTGGTGTTACACGTAAGATACCCTGATCACTACCAAAGTAACCTACATCTTTTCTATCCTCTTTTGCGTGCCAGTATCCATGATTTCTATATAATCCATCTGCCAAGATACTTAATTCAATACCCTGTGATGGGTCTTCTGGAAGGATACCTGTATAGATACGTCCTGGAACACTCCAGTCGTTTTTGTCTTGTTTGGTTGTGGCAATAGTTGCGCCGATGAAGTAATTAACACCATCTGCATGGTAGATATCAAAACGGTGGATATATGGCATAGAAAGAACATCTTTTACAATCCATCCTTTTTCTGCATCATATTTGCCCCATACGATTTTTGCCAAACTTGGAGATACTTTCAAATAGAACTCCTGTACTGCAAGGAATTCCCCTTCTTTACCAGGAATTGGAATGATAGACATGCAGCCTCCTGGTTTTGTCCATACCACTTCTTTTTTATCGAAGTTTTTACCACTGAACATTTCGCAGATCACATCTGGATCTTCACTTGCGAACAGGATATGGTTTTCGTTATTCATATTGATGTTGCTTGCACAGTAGCATCGTTTTACGTCATCTAAATGTATTTTTTCAATTTTCATTGTCCTTTTTCCTCCATTTTCACGTATTTTTTGTAGAAGAAAAGCTGCACAAGGCAGCTTTTTCTTTTTTTTACTTGTTTTCTAAAGCGGCTGCCAGCCCTTCTTCAATTTCTTTTGCGGACATTACATTTTTCAATCCGACAATTTTTGTGCCCTTCTTTTCAGCATCCGCAAACATTGGAACGAAGTTTCTTGAACATAATACGATATCATACTGACCAGCTGCAGATTTTCCTTCAGATACTGCACAGTGGTGAATATCCGCAACATCTAATCCCATTTTCTTTGTGACCTTTTCTACGTTCAATTTGATCATCATACTTGTACCTGCGCCATTACCGCAGCAAACCAATAATTTTAATTTTCCAGCCATGTTATTACTCTCCTTTACATTTTACTATGTGTCTTTTGGTTGAATCTTTTTTTATTTTTTTGTGTAAATTAAGCCGTCGCTTCGTCTTTTTCTTTTATTTTTTCAAGATAAGCGTCGTAGTCTTCTGTGATTAAGAAATAAGTATCTGGGTGTTTGCGATACTGAATCTGAGGGATAGCCAACAGAATCAATACAACGATAGCAACACCGAAGTAACCAGCAAACTTCATGATGACTGTGAATGCAGGCCATACAGTTGCCCAGTCAAACATTCCAAGATATCCGCCGTATCCAGCAAGTCCAACCCAGCCAGCGATTAATGCAGAACCGAATACCTGAATTAAACCAGAAATGAATGGGAACAACATTGCGGCTTTGATACCACCACGATTATCTGCGTAAATTGCGATAACAGCGTTGTCGAAGAATACTGGAACGAATCCTGCGATTACAAGGGTAGGTGATTTCATCAGCAACAAGATACCAATGGCGATAAACTGTCCTAAAGCACCCATCAAGAATCCAACAGTTACAGCATTTGCACTACCAAATCCAAATACAGCTGCACAGTCGATACCAGGAACAGCACCAGGTAAGAATGAATTAGAAATACCTTGGAAAGAGTTTGTTAACTCTGTAACGAAGGTACGTACACCTAACTGTAAGATTGCCAGATAAACTGCGAAGTTTAATGCAGTTGTCATGATATAGAAGAAGAAATTAGCATCTGCTTTCATGAATTCCATAGATACTAAGTAATCTTTACCTAATACAAGTAAGATCGCACCGAAGAATAAGAACATCAATACAGATGTAGCTACCATGTTTTCGTTGAAGATAGATAAGAAGCCAGGGAATTTCAAGTCGTCTAAACGTTTTGTTTCTTTGTTTTTACTCTTGAATTTATCAGCTAATTTAGCGAAAATTGCGATACCGAACATCTGCTGGTGAGCGATAGCGAAGCCGCCGCCTTCTGTTAATTCCTGTGTTACTTCTACGGTTAAGTTAGAACCAACTGCCCAATATAAACCAAGGATCAAGCCCATAACGATCAGAATCTGAGTATCTCCAAGTTTTGGGAAACAGAACAGAATCAGCCAGAATGCTGTAGATGCCTGCTGCATCTGTACGTGACCTGTTGTAAATACAGCACGCATTTTTGTCCATTTCTTTAAACGAACCAATACAAGGTTCATGATAAATGCAACTAGTAACAATAACATTACCTGTGAGAATGTACGTCCAAACTGTTCCCCAATACCAGCTGTAACGGCATTCTGTCCAAAGTAAGGGTCGATAACCATTGCGTCAAGGTTGAAACGATCCTTTAAACCAACCAGGATAGGACGGAAGTTGTTTGTTAATCCCCCAGAACCAACTGCCAATATCATATATCCTACTGTCGCTTTAATAAATCCTGCCAATGCATCATAAAGTGGTTTTCTCAGCAACATATAACCAACGAATACCATCAAGCCGATAAAGTATGCTGGCTGTGTCAAAATGTTTGTTGCGAAGAAATTCCATATACTCATTAAAAAGTCCATATATTTCTTCCTTTCCTCACACGATTATTATGTGTGTGCTATGCTTCGTACTTTTCTGCGATTGCTTTTAAATCTTCAATTGTTTTTGCTTCCAGTAAAGCATCCACAATTTCTTCATTCATCAATGTATCCATCAATGCCTGAATGTTTTCTAAGTGTTTTTCATGATCGGTTGCTGCCAGAGAGAAAAACAAACGAGCTTTTTTATCTGGATCCTCGGGATCAAAGTCTACTTCCTTTTCAACCTTCATGAATGAGATCGCTGTACCATTACATCCCGCTGCCCCTTCCGTAGAATGAGGCATGGCGATGTTTGGTACAATCACGATATATGGTCCAAATTTCTTTACACAGTCAATAACTGCCTGAACATAGATGTCTTCCACTGTATTATCAGCTAACAATGGTTTGTAGCCTGCACGGATGGCATCTTCCCAATTGTCAAAGCTTTCTTCAAATGTGTAATGATTTCTTTCAATAATTTCCTTTAACATATATCGCTTATCTCCTACAGAATTGATCTGAATGGAACGTTTGGTTCATCAGTAAAGCAATCTTCAAATCC
>NZ_QVFI01000041.1:0-22143 GCF_003433845.1 Absiella sp. AM09-50 | reverse complement strand
ATTGTAATCTCTGTTACGGCAACATTCAAGCCTTTGGTATTTGATAGAGTTCAATTCATAAGAGAATATATTGAGCCATTTGTTTTAGAATAACAAATTACAGTTTATAAATTAAGATTAGCAATCATAATATGGTCGCTTTATTTAAATATACAGAAAGGAATGATAGAAAGATGTATATGTATCCAGATAATCTGAAAGGAAAGCCAACTTTATGGCTCTGGTATCTGACAGATATTGGAATCATCGGAATAGGTGCTATCTTTTCAGTAATGGCAATCACGCAAGTAAACTTTTACCTGCCTGTTGCATTGGTTGCCTGTTATGCATTTTTGACAATACGATATCAAGACACAAGTATCTTTGATTTTATCAAATATGCCTGTGCCTTTTTTATTTTCAGCCAGCAATTTTTTCATTGGTCATTATCAAATGTTGATTCAATTGATATGGAGATTGGCAAGAAGGGAGGTCACTGATGAAAAAGAAGAAAAAACAATCAACGAGAGAATTGGTGAATACGAAGACAATCACAGACTTCAGCTTACAGCAGTATGGCGGAGATGAGATTGTCTTTTTTATTATCCAGCCTCAGAACCTGTCCGTAATGAGTCATGAGAATATCGGAAGTAAGATTTTTGCTTTGACGAATGTGTTAAAAGGATTGGCAGATCTGGAAATGATCTCGTTGAACAGCAGGGATAACTTTGAGGAAAATAAGATTTTTCTAAGAAAGCGAATCGAGGAAGAAAAGAATGAGAAAGTGATTCAGTTGTTAAATAAAGATCTATTACATCTGGATAAGATCCAGATTCAGACTGCAACTGCTCGATTGTTCCTGCTTGCTGTTCGGATCAAGCCGAATGATCAGGTGGAAATCATGCAGCTGATTCATAGAATCGAGAAGCTAATCAAACTACAGAATTTAACAGTAAAACGTGCTTCTAAAGATGATCTGAAAGGAATGCTGGCTGTGTATTTTGAACAGAATGTGACAACAGATCGTTTTGAAGATATTGATGGAGAGAGGTGGTACACAGATGAAACTGTTTAAAAAGAAAAAGGTAATTCCCCCAGAAGAAGTGCATATCCAAGAATTTTTGGACATGATCTCTCCCTCTGTGATTCGGTTTTATAGTGAGTATTATATCTGTGGCAATACATATCGCTGTGTGTGGGCATTAAGAGAATACCCAACAGCCACAGAAGAACAAGCGCTTCTTCGTTATCTTGGCGAAAAAGATGGCTTAACACTTCATGTTTATGCCAGACAGGTGACTCCTGCAGAAGAAAAAAAGATTATTGGGAATGCCGCTAATAAGAACCGTATGAAGCAAGGAAACACACAGGATCTGCAGGAGTCCATCACTGCACAAAGCAATCTACAGGATGTTATGGATCTAATTGCGAATATGCATCGCTCTCGAGAACCGCTCATCCATTGTGCTGTATATTTGGAACTTACTGCAAATGATTATGAAGCATTGAAACTATTACAGACGGAAACACTTACAGAACTGGTACGAAGTAAGCTGAACGTAGACAGGCTGATATTACGACAGAAGGAAGGATTTCACGCAGTTATGCCAAGCGGTAGAGATATGTTCAAAGAACAGTTTGAGAGGGTACTGCCTGCAACAAGTGTAGCGAATCTGTTCCCTTTCAATTATTCTGGTAAGACAGATCCACATGGCATCTATCTAGGAGCCGATAAATTCGGTTCTAATATCATCGTAGATTTTAATAGACGAAGTGATGATAAGACAAATGCCAATATCCTGATTCTTGGTAACTCAGGACAGGGAAAATCATATCTTCTGAAACTCATTCTCTGTAATCTGCGTGAACAGGGGTTCACACTGATAACCTTAGATCCTGAACATGAGGTGCGACAAGAAGTCGCATAGTAAATTGCTGGTTGTCAGCTACCCTATCCATTTGGGGTAATCCTACCGTGACATGCGTAAGTGGTAACGCTTGGGTGTGAAGCTCACGGGATAAACACTGGGAAATCTGCTAGCCTAAAGCGGACGTACTGTGGGATAAGAATGTTATGGAGAACGTAAAGTGAACTATTGCAGGGTCGTTACAGGGAATAAGTGAAATCAGGCTGATACACTTACACCAAAAGGTGCGGAGGTTGGTTGCTGTGTCTTTCGTGTACGTAGCAACAAATGGACATCAGACCTCTCGGCTCAAGGATAGCTCCTAACACATTCACAATTATTTACTATGTGGAACTTGGTAAGCCCTATATGCTCCTTGCTTAGCAAGGTATCGACCCCGTAAGGGGAAGAAACGGTATAGAGGGTAAAGGAAAGGGAGAGAAAGCGAATGGCACTGCTGTAATGGCGGTGCATAGGGGTTCAAGATTTGCCCTAACCCGAAAGGGTGCAGACTTCTCTTATGGTATTTCATAGCAAAGAAAGGAAGGTAAACCTATGAATGATAATAATTCAATGACAGTGAAAACTGAGAGATTATCAAACACACAACAGTTAGAACAACAATGGACGACCATTGATTGGAAGAAAGCTGAACTAGAAGTTAATAGGCTACAATCTAGAATTGCTAAGGCAACTCAAGAAAAGAAATGGAACTTAGTTAAAAGACTTCAATATCTTTTAACACACTCGTATTATGCCAAAGTGTTAGCTGTTAAAAAAGTAACAACTAACAAAGGAAAGAATACAGCAGGAGTAGATGGAGAAAAGTGGAGTACACCAGCCTCTAAAATGAAAGCTGTATTATCGTTGAGTGATAAACACTACAAAGCAAAACCACTAAAAAGAGTTTATATTGACAAGAAAAATAAAAAGGCAAAAAGACCTTTAAGTATTCCGTGTATGTATGACAGAGCTATGCAAGCATTATATGCAATGGGTCTTGACCCAATAGCAGAAACAACCGCTGATAGGAAATCATTTGGTTTTCGTAAGGGGCGCTCTGCTCATGATGCGTGTGAATACATTTTCCAAATTTATTCAAGAAGATATAGTCCTGAATGGGTTTTAGAAGGAGATATTAAAGGGTGTTTTGATAACATTAGCCATGAATGGCTGTTAGAAAATATACCAATGGATAAATCAATCTTAAAACAATTTCTAAAAGCTGGTTTTGTATTCAAAGGTGACCTTTTTCCTACAGAGGACGGAGCACCACAAGGCGGAGTCATTTCACCAATATTAGCAAACATGACACTAGATGGTATGCAAAGAGCATTAGCCGAATACTTTGATGTAAATAGCAAAGGAAAAGTGAATGCAGAAACACACAGACACAATAAGGTAAATCTCATACGCTATGCCGATGACTTTATTGTATCTGCAAATACCAAAGAAAAGGCAGAAGAGGCTAAAGTGGTTATACAATCATTTCTAAAAGAGAGAGGACTAAAACTGTCAGAAGAAAAGACAGTGATAACACACATTGATGAAGGCTTTGATATGTTAGGATGGACATTTAGAAAATTCAACGGAAAGTTGATTATCAAACCATCTAAAACATCGATAAAAGCATTTGTAGCAAGTTTGTCAGAAACCATACTCAAACGTGGTAAGGCTTGGAAACAGGAAGTTCTTATTGAAAAGCTAAATCAACAAATTAGAGGATGGACGAATTACCATCAAAGTGTATGTGCAAGTGAAGCGTTTGCCTATATTGATTACATTCTTTACGAATTATTATGGAGATGGGCAAAGCGTAGACATCCACATAAAGGACGATGGTGGGTATCAACGAATTACTGGCATAGACGAGGCAGTCGCAATTGGGTGTTCTCTACCGAGAATAAAGAACTACTTCGGGTTGACCATATTCCAATTGTAAGGCACGTCAAAGTACAAACTACAGTGAATCCATACCTTGATATTGAATATTTTCAAGACAGAAAATTCAAACAAGGTATGAGAAGACTATCAGGACGATTTAAGTTGATTTGGAAAAATCAAAACGGGTGCTGTTATCACTGTGGAATGCCATTAGAAATTACAGAAGATAGAGAAATCTATTTTAAAGTACCTAAAACAAATGGTGGAAAGGACGAAGTTCCAAATATGGCATATGTCCATAAAAGCTGTCAACAGCTTTATATTGAGAGCCGCTCGAAAGAGTGATGAAATGCTTGAGCCGTATGATGGGAAACTATCACGTACGGTTCTTAGACGAGAAAGCGGGAGTAATCTCGCTGACTTAGTCGACTATGGAGAATTGTCAAGAAATCTTGGAGGAACGTTTATCGATATGATGTCAGGCAGATATATCATCAATGTACTGGAACCTAAACAATGGACTACTGCCGATTACGAAGTGGATGAAAAAGATGATGCAATCCCTAAAACATTTAAACAAACAACGATATTGTCCCAACATATTTCTTTCTTAAAGGACTTCTTCAAAACTTATAAGGATTTCAGTGATGAACAGCTGGATACACTGGAGATCATGTTGATCAAATTATATAGTCATTTTGATATTACAGAGAAGACGGATCTAACAAAATTGCGTCATGATGGATATCCCATGCTATCAGATCTTTATGACTATATCGATGAAGAATATAAGCATTTCAAGGATAATGGAACGCATATCTTTAAGCGAGATACATTGAGAGAAATCTTACTGCTGCTTCATTCCATCTGTATTGGAAGCGACAGTAAGTTTTTTAATGGACATACGAATATAACAGGAAATCAATGTTTAACATTTGGTGTTAAGGGATTGTTACAGGCGAATAAGGCTTTGAGGAATGCCTTACTGTTCAATATTCTGTCATTCATGTCTAATGAGCTGCTGACGAATGGACACACTATAGCATCCATTGACGAGCTGTATCTTTTCCTTACCAATATGACTGCTGTGGAATATATCCGAAACTTCATGAAGCGTGTTCGTAAAAAAGAAAGTGCAGTAATCCTAGCATCACAAAACCTCGAGGATTTCAATATCGAGGGTATTCGTGAACTGACAAAACCCTTATTTTCCATTCCTGCTCATGCTTTTCTGTTCAATGCCGGTAATACGGATTCAAAGTTTTATATCGATACATTGCAGCTGGAGGAAAGTGAATATGATTTGATTAAATATCCACAGCGTGGTGTTTGTTTATATAAATGCGGAAATGAGCGTTATAATCTGGCAGTACATGCTCCTGAATATAAAGAAAGGTTGTTCGGTGAACAGGGAGGAAGATGATGGAGGTAGCTTATAATGAAGGATCAGCATTTTGGAATCGAAATCGAGATGACTGGCCTCACAAGATCTTCAGCCGCTAATATTATCGCAAAGCACTTTGAAAGTGAGGCAAGTCAAGAACATGATTACTATGATACATATACGGTAAAGGATCAAGACGGACGTAAATGGAAGGTTATGTTCGATTCAAGTATTACACCATATAGAGGAAGGAATCGGATATATGATTCAGAATATAAGGTTGAAGTTGTTAGTCCAATTTGCAATTATGAAGATATTGAAACCATACAGGAAATAACCAGAAAGCTAAGAAAAGGTCATGCGAAGGTCAATTCCAGCTGTGGTATTCATATTCATATAGATGCCTCTAAGCATGATGCCAGATCCTTGCGTAATATAACTAATATTATGTATTCAAAAGAGGATCTGATCTATAAGGCATTACAAGTTGATGTTTCCAGAGAAAATCGTTATTGTAAAAAAGTTGATGAAGCATTTATCCAAAAATTAAATAGAGCTAAACCTGACAGTTTAGATAAAGTGAAAAAGATCTGGTATAACGATAATACCTTTCGAGCTAATGAACACTATGATAGATCCCGCTACCATGCGCTGAATCTACATAGTGTTTTTTCAAAAGGAACGATTGAATTCAGATTGTTTAATGGAACACTTCACGCAGGAGAAATCAAATCCTATATTCAGTTTTGTCTGGCAATTAGCAATCAGGCATTGACACAAAAAAAGGCAAGCAGGAGAAAGACACAATCAACAAATGAGAAATACACGTTTCGCACTTGGCTCCTCAGACTCGGAATGATAGGTGATGAATTTAAAACCGCAAGACTACATCTGCTAAAAAATCTTGATGGTTGTATCGCATGGAAAGATCCTGCTCAGGCAGAAAGACAAAAGGAGCGATTACGAATCAAGCGGGAAGAGGAACTCGCGGCTCAAGACATTTCTGAACCGATTGAAGCAGATATGATGCAGGAGGAAGGACCTGTCATGAGCATGTAAGGAGATGATAAAAGATGAGCAAATTATATATAGCATATGGCAGTAATCTGAATAAAGAGCAAATGAAATTTCGCTGTCCTGATGCACAGCTGGTAGGTGTTGGAGAGATTCCCAACTATCAGCTTTTGTTTCGTGGAGGCAGAAATGCAGTTGCAACAATAGAGCCACAGGAGGGAAAATGTGTTCCTTTTGGGCTATGGAAGATCAGTGATCGGGATGAGCTGGCACTGGATCGTTACGAAGGGTATCCCAATCTGTATTACAAAAAGAGTTTCGCAATGCAGATACAGGGACAGAGTGCAGAGGCTATGGCATACATTATGGATCCTAAATATGAAATCGGTGTTCCTTCACAAACGTATTATCAAACGATCCAGCAGGGATATAGGGACTGCGGACTAGACTGTGATGTTTTGGATGATGCTGTTCAAAGGAGTAGAGATATCTATCATAAGCAGTTGGATATGGAAGCAATGCAGATGGGGATGAAGTAATGTGGGCAGCTGTACTCAAAGGAGTCAAAGCATTCACTATGTTGAAAAACAAAAGTACACAGAATCTGGGAAAGAAGATCATGATTGCTCTTCTTTCTCCTGTGATCGCTTTTGTTTTTTTGGTTGGCGGAATCTTTTCTGATGGAATCAATTTCAACCATAATTTGATATTTGATCTGTTTAATGGTGTACCTGTTTCTATAACAGGTATGGAATCGAATCAGATAGCATTCATTCATGAAATAGAAGGAATGATACCCATACTGAATCAGAAAATAGATACAGAGAATATTGGTTTTGCAGAAGGGGAATCAGTCGATGCGTACCTTGTTAAAGGTTTTTATATAGGCATTATGTTTTCTAATCAGCAATTTCACCTGACAGAAGAAAATGTAGATGATTGGATGCAATGCTATATTGAACCATCTGAAAATGGAACAGGAGAAAAAGAGGAACATAATGAAACAAAAAAGCATCCAGTGAATGACACCGCTATTATCTTCTCATTGATGGAACATAATATGAATTTAGCATTGAATCAAGATACAAAGGAATTAATGCTAAAAGTTGTGGAGGGATTAAGAGGTGGTGCAGGAACATCAGGAACGGTAACAACACTTTCTAAAGAGCAAATAGAAAAATTAATAGAAAATTTACCTGAGGATACAAGTGAGTTAAGAAAACAAATCGTGATCCAAGCAGCAGATGCAGTTGGAAAGATACCTTATTATTGGGGAGGTGCGGCCTCATATCCCGGTTATGACGGCAATGATTTCGGGAAACCTGTTGCCCCAGATGAGGCAGGTAGAGGTTTAAAAGGAATGGATTGTTCACACTTTGTTGATTGGGTTTACTGGACAGTTATGAACAATAACCTTGGCAATACGAATACTACAGGTCAGATAGCACAATGTGTGAAAATCAGCCCAAGTGAGTTAAAACCAGGAGATCTTGCGTTTTTAATGGAAGGAGGTACATCCACACATGTTGGAATCTACGCAGGCAAAAATGATAAGGGAGAAGCAGTATGGATCCATGAAAATGCAGGAGATAACAATGTTTCTATGAATACTGTATCGTATTGGAATCTTTACTGTCGTCTTAATATTATGAAGGACAGATAAGAAGAAAGGATAAAAGATATGGAAGAAGATTTTAAATGGCTGGATAGATATTTGAAAACACATTATACAGGATTCGTTGTAAATAACTACGATGTTGGATGTCATCTTTATCTAAAGGATATCAACAATTTCATCCAAAATGTAGGACGATATGCAAATGTAATCATCGTAAGGAATGAAGATGGAGATACATTATTGAATACATGCGGTACCTATATTGATCGAATATGGCCAGAAATATCATGGGGTTCAAGAACAAATGAAACAATGCAAGATGCCAATTATATTGCCAATGAATTGTGTAAACTCAGGGAAGAGGAAGGCTATTTCCCTGATCCTTTACCGAAAGTGAAGAGATTTATGAAACAGGTCTTTGGACAAGAAGTCGTTGTACAAAACGATGAGTTTCTAAAGTGTGTAAGAGAAGAAGAACTTGAAGAAGATATGCAGATTGGTCGTGATCTTAGTGTTTAGAACAAAAGCAGAAATAGAGCACCTGAAACAAATATATCCAAGTGGAACAAAAATCACTATGCTTCATATGTGTGATGATCATCCAGTTCCTAAAGGTACACATGGTGTTGTTGATTTTGTAGATGATGGAGGAATGATACACATGGATTGGG
Organism: Absiella sp. AM09-50; assembly: GCF_003433845.1. Classification (NCBI taxonomy): domain Bacteria; kingdom Bacillati; phylum Bacillota; class Erysipelotrichia; order Erysipelotrichales; family Erysipelotrichaceae; genus Amedibacterium; species Absiella sp. AM09-50. The sequence continues at coordinate 13,686 of NZ_QVFI01000041.1, read as the reverse complement.
AGAATGGTATGCCTATGGCAATCGATCCTAGTGAAGATGAGTTTAAGGTTGATTTAGAAAAAGTGATCTATGTTGAGAAACGTATGAAGAATGTTATAGAAGCATTAAAAAAGGAAAATGCAGAGTTTCATATCGGTAATATCGTTGAACAACGTCAGGGAAAGGATATGTCTTATCATGGCTCTCCATTTTATGAAACGATCACAATTATCCAAGATGGTGACTTAGTATTTGAACATTCAGATTTTGGAAAGCGATATTACCCAAATAAGATTGAATTTGAGAGAATGTCTGATCTTTCAAAAATCGAAGAGAATACCATCAAGCAATTACAAGATGAAATTGCAGAACTGGAAAATAAGATAAGCATCAAGAAACAGGAAATCAGCAATGTTCAAAATAATTTTAAACGTATAAATGAAACATTTGCACAGGTGTTAAATGAAGAACCAGAAGAAATCGTATGTAAACAAGAAATGAAATTTGAATAGAAAAGAGATGAAGTTAAAATCATGACACAAAAAGAAACAGAAAAACTCAGAAAAAAATATCCTGTAGGAACAAGAATCGAGTTGAAGCACATGGAGGATATGCAAGCTGTTCCGGATGGTACATTGGGCACGGTGCTACATGTTGATGATGCAGGTACGATCCATATGCTTTGGGACAATGGCAGAGGATTAGGCCTCATAGAAGGAGAAGATGAATTTCATATCATGGAAACATATATGGAATATGATAAAGAAAAAGTTACAGCGCACAGCATGAATTTCAAGTTAAGCAGTGCAAAAGAAAGGCTGTCCTTGAATAACATCGTAATAGATAATGTTATTACTTTATCTGATGAGGATTACCATTATTTCAAAGAACATTTGAATGAAAATTACAATTTTATCAGAGATAATCGAGAGATATTATCCCAGAATGGTCATTCCATACAATATCTGTTAATTAAGGGAAGCAAGGATCCAGATGCAATGATCATCCAAATAGATGGAAGAAATACGGTAGAGAATTATTGCTATATACCATATGTCGAAGACTTACAGAAACATTTTCGTTATGGAATAAGAGAAGAACAGCAATATACTGATGCGGTGTTTTCATGCAAGGATACTGAAATCAATTCTCAGCGTTGCAGGATTGAAAAAATCATCGAATTGAATCATGATGATTTCAATCATTTTGCTGGACATCTACTCTCTGAATACGGATTTCTAAAGGAAAATAGAGAGCTGATGTATAAAGATTCTGATGATCTACGTCATTGTTTGCTAGTGATCGGTAATGCTCATGAGCATGGTATTCTGGTAGATTCTTCAGGGGCGAGTTATGCTAGATACACAGCATTCATGCCAAACACAAAAGCTTTCATCAAGCAAAATCAATTAGCAAACTTGATTGAAGATATCTACGATCTTCATCACGTGAAGGAAGAAAAAATCAAAGTGTTAGTCGTAGAACCGCAGAAAAAACCACGAGTCGAAGTCATAGAGAACACACTTGATGCAAAACGAGAAATCGTTCAAGGAGAAATCGAACTCGTAGAATTAAGCGATACTGCTGATTTGATCTGTAATGAGGAAGGAAAGTATATCGGTCTAGAAGCAAATCGTCGTTTCGGTAATGATGTTCTGGTAGGTACGTTTTTGATTGTCGGATCGGATGGTAGTGAAGATTTCTGTTCGTTAAGTGAAGAGGATATTGCATTGTATATGGAAAGATTCGGACAAATCGAAGATCTGAAACAGGAAGATATTCCAGAAATTTGCTACAAGATTTATGGATTTGAATAAGATTTTTTATATCATCTGTGAAGGAGGAAATGAGTTATGTTAAAGATGACAGAAATAAAATTAAAGTATCCTGCTGCACGTATCAGAGCATTAAATTCTGTGTTAGCAAAAAAAGATACGACATTAGACAATGAAATGAATTGCTTATTGGATCAGTTATATAAGAAAATCGTCAAGCCAGAAGTACGTAATTTCATTGAAGAAATGGAACATGATGAATGAGAGAGATTAAAGAAAGAAGGTGGAATGCATGGCTCAAAAGGTGATCATCGTAGCACAAAGGATGGGACAATTGTGGCACGCAATTATCGAACGTAATGCAGGTTTTGAAGTGGCAGAAATGTCAGATGAATACGTGAACGATAGATATGAAGAGGTTGTTGATATTACTTGTAAGGATGGTACTGTGTTTCAATGTAAGACAGATTTCAGGGATATCAGTGACAACGAAATATACTGGGAAACATTCAATAATGTTGAAAAATGGCTTAGTGAATCATTAAAGCAGCATGAACAAAAGATAGCGAAAGGCTCATACACCTTAAAAGAGTTGCATGAATATCAAAATCTTGTAAACAATGCTGAACGATTAAGGGAAATGATGATGAATGAGCAAAATCTGGAACAATCCGTTCATAACGAAATTGGCATGAAGATGAATTGAGGATCCTGAAACTAATATGTATCACCCTGTCGGCGATTTGTGAGCCTTGTGTGCGGTTTTGTAAATGAAATAGGGTAATAATGCCTATCGTCACATAAACAAGGAGGTGAAGCGAATCGTAGAGATTATAAATAGATAGACTTGCAAATGGAAATTTAGTCATAAATTTGAGGATAGGTTAGCTTTGCAGGTTAAAGTATCGGCGTCTGATGTCGCCGATACGTCAGACAACAGCGGGCAATGCCCACTGTTATAAGGCTTTCTTAAAAAATTGAAAAGCGTCGTAACAGTCCATGAGAAGTCAAGTGTGGCGTTGGTCTTGATGATTAAGCAAAATATAGACCAAGTATTCGATATTTCTAAGGTCGTTAGTTATGGCGTTTTCAAAGGATATGCATCATTTCATTGTCTTTTCATCTGGTAACAGGGAAGGGATGTTAACGAAATATCAGAAAGGAAAGATATAATACTAGTTAAATGATGCATGCATTGATTCGTTGGTTAAAAAATGAATCAATTAAATCTATTTGAATTAATAAAGAAACCTTATAAGATTACAAAACCTATCCGTTTGATAGAATTATTTGCAGGTATCGGTGCACAGGCAGCAGCTTTGAAAAGACTGCATGTACGATATGAAAATTATCGTGTCATTGAAGTAGATCAACATGCTGTCGACAGTTACAATGAGATTCACAATACTGATTTCAATGTTTCAGACATCACCAAGATTACCGCTGATGATCTGCATATAGTAAATAGAGATCAATATGAATATATTGTGACCTATTCATTCCCTTGTCAGGATCTTTCTAAATCAGGAAAAGGTTTGGGTATGGGCAAAGGTAGCGGAACTAGATCAGGCCTGCTTTGGGAGGTCGAAAGACTACTGAAAGAATGTGTGGAATTACCTCAGATTCTTTTGATGGAGAATGTCCCAGATGTGGTTGGTAAAAAAAATATCAAGGATTTTTTGCAATGGCAATCTGTCCTTGAAAGTCTTGGTTACAGCAACTACATAGAGTGTCTGAATGCGAAAGACTATGGTATTCCTCAGACAAGAAACCGAGCATATATGGTGTCGATACTGGGGGATTACTTCTATAAGTTTCCAGAGCCGAAACCTTTAGAACTATGCCTGAAAGATATGTTAGAAGACACTGTTGATGAAAGTTATTTTTTGAATAGAGAACAGCTTGTAAAAGTATTGAGCGGAAAGTTCGATCAGCATAGAAGGATCATGGATATAAGCAAACTCTGCAGCACCTTAACTACAAAGCCAGAAAGAATATATGGTGAAATTGACTCTGAAATGAAGTTAGAAAATGAACATATTCTATATGGCATCGTGCCAATGATCTTGGCATCAAAAACAAGAAGTATTGTTGAGTGTATAGCAATGAAAGAAAATACGAAAAAAGGTTATGCAATAGCTGAAGATGGAGATGGAGTTTATATTGATCGTCCACATCAGAAAAGAGGTGTCGTACAGAAAGGGATGATTCAGACACTTAAAACAGCCAGTCATGATGTAGCAGTTGTATCTAAGATGAATGATGGCAGAGCATTTTATGTAAGAACATTAACCGCATTGGAATACTGGCGGCTGATGGGCTTCAATGATGAGGATTATGAAAAAGCGGCTAAAGTAAGTAGTAAAACACAGCTTTATAAACAGGCAGGGAACAGTATCGTAGTAGATGTCCTTGAGGCAATTTTCAAGCAGTTTTTCTGAGCATAAATTATCATCTGAATGTACATGCATAAGAAAATGATTTTAAGGAAAGGAGAGGAAGTGAAGATGACAACCAATAAACAAAGAACAACGATATGGTTAAGTCCAGAAATATTTGATTCTCTTGACAGCATAACAGAAAGAAATAACTGTAGAAGCAGGAGTGAACTGATTGAAAAAGCAATCAAGTTTTATGATGGGTATACTCGTTCGCAAGAGAACGAGTATCTTCCCATTGCTTTATCATCGGCATTAAATGGTATCGTTAAAACAAGCGAAGATCGCATTGCAAGAGTCCTGTTCAAAAATGCAGTGGAACTCGCAATGATGATGAATGTATTATCCGCTACCGCAGAAATTGATGAAACGACTTTACGCAAACTGAGAGCGAAATGTATTAAAGATGTGAAAGGAACATTAGGAAAGATCAATTTTGAAGAAGTGTATAAATATCAAAATACATAGAACTAATGCTAGATAAATCAAAAGGTCTGTGATACTGTGTGTTGCTGAAAGGAGGCAATACTCATGGAGAGATTATTGAGTCAACTTTATCATGGACAATACTGTGCGGAATCGATGAAAACTCCAACAGACAAACAGTATCAGGAGGCACTTGGGAAAGCATTAGCAATCAATCAGAAAATCGTTGATGAACTAAAGAAAAATGGAGTTGAAGATGCAGAAACATTATCTGATGAATGGAAGAATGCATGGTTCAATTTCACTACGGAAGAACTTATTCAATGTTTCAAAAAAGGTATCAAATTTGGCTTACAGCTTCGTGAAGAACTGGATGAATTATGAAGTTATCAGTTATTGATGTTCTTCAAACTTATGGTGTAGAAATGCCGAAATCATTTTTGCAAGGAGAGGAATTACGAAACGCAGCAAATGATATTGATATATTACATGAGAATATATTAAAGACGCATAATGAAAATGATACTACATTGCTTGAGGAACAATTAGCAGAGTTAGAACATGCATGCTTCACTAAAATGAATTTGGAACTTGCTGCATATTTTAAACAGGGATTTAAAATGGGAATGCGATTGGCAAAAGAATTAAATGATGAAGAATAGCTGACAAATATGCAAGTATTATGGAAATGCAGATCAATGTATCTGCTTTTCTTTTAATTTCATCAGTTGAGGAGTGATAGCATACCAAAAATTATCGTTAAAACAAAGTATTTAAAAAATCAAAGACATAAAGAGTATTATTTAAATTATATCGCTACAAGAGATGGTGTCGAAAAGTTTCAGATGAGTCATGGAGATAAACCGGTGACAAAGAAACAGCAGGAACTGATAGAAAATCTTTTGAAAGATTATCCTGACAGCAAGACAATCTTTGAATATGAAGATTATATAAATGAACCTACACGTAGGAATGCCAGTGAATTTATTTCAGCTGTTATGGATCAAAATCTTACTGATATAGCTACCAAAGAAAACTATGTCGACTATATTGCAAATCGCCCAAGAGTGGAACGCTTGGGAGAACATGGATTGTTCAGCGACAGTGGAAAGAAAATTGACTTATCTCAGGTAGTTCAAGAAGTAGGTAAACATGAAGGAACAGTTTGGACACATATTATTTCCTTGAAACGGGAAGATGCTTCTCGTCTTGGTTACGATCATGCACAGGGATGGGTGGATCTCTGTCGTGCCAAGAGGAATGAACTTGCGGAAGCTATGCGTATTGATTCTAATAATTTGCAATGGTATGCGGCATTTCATAATGAAGGGCACCACCCACACATTCATATGGTCGTATATTCAAAGGAGCCAAGACAAGGGTTCGTCACTAACCAAGGTATCAAAAAAATAAGGAAGATGTTTGCAAGTGAGATATTTCATCAGGATCTCATGAATATTTATAAAAATCAAACAGAAGCCAGAGATGAATTAAAGAATTACAGTCAGAAAACTGTACAGGAACTTTTGAAAGAAATAGGACAAAAAGACCATCTGGAAAATGGTATCATCATAGAGAAATTTCTTGCCCTAAAGGAATCATTAAAAGATTATCAAGGTAGGCTGATGTTTGCCTATATACCAAAAGAATCTAAGCAGCTTGTCAATGACATCGTGCGTGAACTAGAAAAAGAAGAGCATGTTCAGAAACTTTATGAGCAATGGAATTTGTATAGGCAAAGTGTATTTGAAACCTACAATGGATCATTACAAGAACAACTCCCCTTGCTTGAACAGAAAGAATTCAAGAGCATCAAGAATATGATCTTAAAGGAGGTAATGAACTATGATGTAAACGCAGTAACTTATGATGAACAGCTTCCCTCACTTCAGGTGCCTGAATTAGATATAGTGGTTGAGGATGTTGAAAGTGAAAAAGTGGATGATATACCTCAGAATCTTACAACAAATCTATCAGCAAGATATCGTCTAGAATGGAGCAAAAATTATAAGATGGCTTGTAAGCTGTTCTATGGTTCTGATGATGTGCAGCAAGACATCGAACAGGCAAAATCCCTCCTTAAAGAAGAGTGTGATCAACATAACATACTAGGCTATGAATTGCTTGCAAAAGTATTAGAAATAGAGAATAAAGAAAATCCTGAATCTTATGATCTATACAAAGAGGCGTTGCAAGGATCGTTAGAAATCTTGAGTACAGATAAGAACGATTTTATACAGTCCTATCTCCAATATAAAACAGGAAAGTTTTATTACTATGGAAAAGGCTGTGAACAGGATTATGAAAAAGCGTATCATCACTTTAGCCAAAGTGACAGTGAATATGCAATGTATTGTCTAGGCAGGATGTATCAAAGAGGTTATTATGTAGAACAGTCAGATAAAACAGCATTCGAATACTTTGATAAATCAGCTACCAAAGGAAATGCATTCGCCAATTATGAAGTAGGAACTTATTACGACCGCGGAACTGCAGTACCAAAAGATGAGAAACAGGCGAATCTTAATTATGAGATAGCCTATCGTAAGTTTGAAGGAATGCTAAAAAATAGCGAAGATGATAACCTGCTTTATCGTCTTGGAGAGATGAACTATTATGGGAAGGGGGTAGAAAAAGATACAGAAAGTGCTAAGAAATATCTGGAAAAAGCAATATCTTTCGACAATAAGAATGCAAAATATCTTCTTGCAACGATCTATTTGAAAGAATATGATTATGCCAATATTCCTCAGGCAATCAAATGGCTAGAAGAATCAGAGAATCCACAGGCACTATACTTACTTGGAAAGGAGTATTTAAAAGGGATACTGGTAGAACAGGATAAGAAAAAGGCAGTACATTATCTGACACTCAGTGCAGAACAAAAAAACAGCTATGCCATGTATGCATTGGCTAAAGTTTTCTTAAATGATATTAATTATATGGATCCTGATAAAGGTATTTCATATCTACAGAATGCCTCTTCACTTGGAAATGAATATGCTCAGATAATGCTCGGCAATATCTATTTAAAAGGTGAGCATGTTGAAAAGAATGTAGATGCAGCAATAAGCTACCTACAAATGGCCAGTGATAAGAATAATTCGTTTGCCCAATATATGTTAGGCAAACTTTTTTTGTTTGGGAAAGAGGTGGAACAAGATAAGGAGAAGGCGAAAAGTTATTTAGAACAAGCAGCAATCCAAGGAAATACATATGCCATGTATCTGTTGGAGCATATGGATGATTATCATCATCAGCCACTGGTATTGATGACTACAAGGCTGCTTCATCATATATCAAGGATTTTTACAAAAACAGTTCCTGATAACAGCAAGTCCCCTCTTGCAGGTGTGGATAAAAAACTTGCTAAAAAGATAAAGGAAAAGAAGATAGCACAGGGACATAATGCCAAAGATCATGAAATCAATATGAGATAGGAGTGAATGTATGAAACATAAGAAATATGATCTACACAAAATAAAGAATCTCGGTCTGGTCAAGGCCAAATCAAAGGCGGTCAAAAAAAATACATTTAAAAATAGAGCATGTGAAAGGAAAAGGTAATAAATATGGCAGAATATAGAAAATATTCAGATCAGCAGATAGCACTGGCCAATAGTATCAACTTAGTTGATTATTTAAGAGCGAATGGAGAAACTTTAATTAAATCCGGTAGAGAATTTAGATGGCAGAGATATACCAGTGTGACGATTAGGGACAATAAATGGTTTAAACATAAAACACAGGAGGGAGGGTATCCACTTAAATTTTTAGAGGAGTTCTATGGCTATAAATATCCAGATGCCATGGAACTTCTTTTATCTTATGCAAATGATACAGGATCTCAGATCAAGGAAGAGCATCAAGAGAATAAAGAAGTCAAACCATTTAAACTACCGCCCAATAATCCAGATATGAAAAAAGCATATGCCTATTTGTTGAAAACTAGGTATATCAATAAGGAAGTTGTAGATTTCTTTGTTCAGCAAGGTTTGATCTATGAAGACTCAAAATATCATAATGCTGTTTTTGTAGGTGCAGATGAAGAAGGAATTGCCAGACATGCACATAAGAAAAGTACATATACAAAAGGAGAAAGAAGCTATCGTGGTAATGTAGAAGGATCCGATCCATGCTACAGTTTCAATTACAGAGGAACCGATGAAAGTCTATATGTTTTTGAGGCTCCGATTGATATGCTTTCTTATATCTCCCTACATAAAGACAACTGGCAGCAGCATAGTTATGTTGCACTTTGCGGCTTAGGGATGCAATCAATGGAAACCATGTTGGAAGAAAACCCAAATCTGCAGTCTGTAATACTATGTGCTGACCATGATATAGCAGGTAGTGAAGGAGTAGAGCGGATGAGCGATCATTTAAATGAATTGGGTTATCAGATGATTGCCATCGCTGTGCCTAAGTATAAGGATTTCAATGAAGATCTGAAGGCAGCACATGGACTTACACCGCAGAAAGGTGTCGATAATCCTAAGTTTCAGCTTGCAAGTGAGATGATTAGAGAATTAAAGAAATCTGCTGCACCATCTCAAATGATCCAGCATAAAGACTTATCCAAAGCGTTCACCAATATGTATTATGGATTAAATCATGAAGGTCAGAATGACTGCAAGAAATTGAAAGAAGATTTTCAGACCATTACAGATTGTGCAATTCGTTTAGAACATCAATGTCTCTATCCAGATACAGCATTTCATGAAAACAGTGCTGTCTATGATTATTTACAGGATGACTATCGCTCATATAAGGATAAAGGAAGCTTAAAGAACAGGATCGAATCAATCAAAAAAGCATTTCAATCTGTAAAGCTGGTAATGAATAATCAGGGATCAAAAACTGAACTTGCGAATGCGTATCGTAAGCTTGCCAATGAGTCGTTTATGATGATAACTGATAGCCAGCAGCAGCTCAATAAAATACAGCAGAAAGAAATAAAGGAAGATAATCAAGTAGGTAAAAAGATGAAACCACAATCACCATTAGTTGGATCAAATGGCAATATTTTTAATCTTATGGGAATTGCTACTAAATCTCTCAAGGAAGTTGGTATGGATAAAGAAGCAGAAGAGATGTTTGAGAGAGTCACTAAATCAGGCAGCTATGAAGAAGCATTGAATATTCTTGTGGATTATGTTGAACCGGTGGATGTAAACGAGATGGATCAAATAGAAATGAATCAGCAAATGATTTGAAGAAAGGCTAAGGCAGATGAAGAAACGTCTGCCTCCTTTTTTATATAGGAGGACATATGGAACCTAAATTAACATTTATTTTATTAGGATGCTTATTTTTTTGTATTATAGGAATTGCCGTTTATTTTGGAAATAATTACAATCTGAATCATATCAAATCAAAAACAGTTGGGGATGGTCAACATGGGACTGCAAGATTTGCAACAACAAAAGAAATCCAGTGCGCATATAAATGCATCAACTACACACCTAATAAATGGAGAGAAGGAAAAGATCTTCCAAAGTATCAGGGAATGATCGTAGGAACAAGAGATTTTCGTCATGGGGTACATGCATATGTTGATGTTGATGATGTCCATCTGATGATGATCGGAGCTGCTGGTGTAGGTAAGACAGCATATTTTTTATACCCTAACTTGGAATATGCTTGTGCTTCAGGTGTTAGTTTCATTACGACAGATACAAAGGGAGATTTATATCGAAATTATGGAGCAATAGCCAGAGATTATTATGGCTATCATATCGCTGTGATTGATTTAAGAAATCCCATGTCATCTGATGGAAACAATATGCTTCATTTAGTAAATAAGTATATGGATCTTTACAAGCAAGATAAGACAAATATTGCGATTAAGGCAAAAACAGAGAAGTATGCTAAGATCATAGCAAAAACGATCATCTTCTCAGATGGGGATACCTCAAGTTATGGGCAGAATAGCTTTTTTTATGATTCAGCTGAAGGTTTGCTGACATCTGTCATTCTGATCGTTGCAGAACTTTGCCCACATAATCAAAGGCATATCGTTAGTGTGTTTAAGATGGTTCAGGATTTATTGCAGCCATCACCAGTAAAGGGTAAAACACGATTTCAATTATTACTGGATCTATTGCCAGAAGACCATAAAGCAAAATGGTTTGCAGGCTCGGCATTAAATACAGGGGAACAGGCGATGCAGTCAGTGCTATCAACAGTCCTTTCAAGGCTCAATGCATTCATCGATTCTGAAATTGAACAGATCCTATGCTTTGAAACGGCTATCGATATAGAGAAATTCTGTTCAGAAAAGTCTGCTATATTTCTGGTCATGCCAGAAGAGGATAATACAAAGCATTTTTTGATTTCTTTGTTTATTCAGGAATATTATCGTGAGATCTTAGCGTTTGCAGATGAGCAAGGTGGAAGATTACCAAATAAGGTCATTATGTTTCTGGATGAGATAGGAACGATTCCAAAGATACAGTCCGCAGAAATGATGTTCAGTGCTAGTAGATCACGTGGTGTCAGTATAGTGGCCATTATTCAGTCATTGGCACAGTTAGAGAAAAACTATGGCAAGGAAGGTGCTGCTATTATTACGGATAATTGTCAGGACACTTTATTTGGGGGCTTTGCACCTAACAGTGAAACAGCAAAGATCATGAGTGAAAATCTAGGCTATAAAACAGTATTGAGCGGATCTGTCAGTAAAGGCAAGAATGATCCTTCTCAATCCTTGCAGATGATCCAGCGTAATCTATTAACAACTGATGAGCTTAAGGCATTACCGAAAGGAACATTCGTGTTAATGAAAACTGGAACGCACCCTATCTTAACAAAGCTGAAACTGTTCAGTAAGTGGGGAATTCAACTGAATAAGGTATATAAGAATGATGAAAGATCATTAAGAACAGTAGAATATGCAAATGTGATGCAGTTGGAAGATATAATCAGACGAACATATGGAAAACCATCAAGTATGGATGAAGCCAATATAGAAAAAATCAAAGAGAAGATCATGAAGGGAAGTGTAAAAGTTGGATAAGGACTATATGTACTTCTATCGCAAAATCTGTTCGTCTGATCTTCCAGCAAATGCAGTAAATGTGTATAAAGTATTGTTGCAGTATGCTAATCGGACAACGTGGTGCTGTTTTCCTTCGGTAAGAACGATTGCACATGATTCTAAATTATCAGAAAGGACCGTTAGGAGGCAGTTAAATGTTCTTGTATCACATGGATATATTCTACGAATACCAAGGCAGAGAGAAAATAATGGTTTTACTAGCAATATGTATTTTTTAAATTGATTATGGGTAGTGGGATAAGACTCGATATATGGTGTCATATGGATACTGTCACAGTGTCATATCTGTAATGAATTATCTAAGGTATTCTTACAGAGAAGAAATCATGAGAATACATATGAAGTTATTTTGTCAATAAGGAATAAATCGTTCAGATTAAATTGAGAGAGATCTAAAAGGAGGCATGAAATCATTAAAACATGTGAAGTATGAATGGATTTATACAATAAGATATTGCTATTATGTAAATTTTAATATATATTGTATATTCAAATAACTGTTATATTGGGTAAGATACTTGGAGGATATCATGGGAATTAAAGTAAAAGACTATATTTTAGAAATCAACAGACAGAAGCAAGAAATGTTAGAAAAAAACGAATCATATTTAATTTTAAAAGCAGGAGAACTGCATGCAAAGTGTGGAACTAAAGGATCACCAACGCTAATACAATGTTGCTCTGCAATGAAACAGTGTATGCTTGAAGGAGATCAAATTATATATGATAGGGAGAACAAGTCAGGAGTATCAGCAGCACTAACAATCAAATACAATATTTTAGATATGTCAAAAAGACAAAGCCTACATACTGTTCGCAAAAGAGGAAGACCTGTTGGATCAAAGAATAGAAATAAAATTGATGTTCCTTCAAATGGGATAACTAATGAAATAAATTTGTCTGTTGAAAATTGGATGAGAAAAGAAAAGATCAAATATGAAGAACTGGATAATAAGTATTTAATAAAAGATCCATATGGATTGTGGATAATACCAAAATACAATAATGAATCAGCTAGTGAAAGATTTTTATCATCGATAAATATGATAGATGAAAATTTCTATAAATGCTCTATCATATTCAAAAGTACGAAGGATGAGCATGATTTTTGGAAATCAATATCTGAAGAAGTTATAGAACGATTGAATTTGACTGCGTTATTTGTAGCAAAAGATGGTTTTGTTTCTCAAATGGTTTATTAGATACATCAGCAAATGTATGAATATAATTCCTTTATCATTTAGCATTATATGATATAATACAGTCACCACGAAAGTGGTGGAGGTGTATTATGCCTCAGTATTCAACCACCGATAGGTTTAAAATGGCAGAATGTATTTTAGTAAGCATATCTCTATGTAACCTTTGTAATGTACGCAGAAGCATTAACGTTAATCGTTATTCTTCTAATTATCAAAGAGTTAAAGAAGAAATAACATAGATATTATGCTGAACGAATACATATAAAAAGGAAGGTACGCCAATACCTTCCTTTTCTGTGCATATTTCTATGCAACCTTCATGTACATCTTTATTATATGCGGTGAAGGAAAAAATATCAAGTTTTTTAATGAAAAAGGAACTTAACATTATTGAAGTAATGAGAGTTGTTAGTCAAGGTTACTTAAATTTTTATCTGGAGTATATTCTATAATATCAGATAAATCACATTCTAGCATATTACATAGATCATTTAACGTACTCACATATATGTTTTTATCATTACGTAATTTATCCAATAAACTTGTACGAATATTATAATCCTTAATCAATTGATATTGAGTGATATTCTTGCGCTTAAGTGTTTCGAAAAAAGGTTTATAACTTATCATAAAAATACCACTCCTTCCTGTTCTATAAATTATATTTGAAAACACCTTTATTTACGTTGTCTTTATAAAGACTACACAGGTTGATAGTTTGTTCATAAAAAGAAGACCTATGAATAATTTCATTTAAATTTTATATCTAATTTTTGATTATCCGTATAAACACTATACTTTCAAAT
>NZ_QVFI01000040.1:435-23459 GCF_003433845.1 Absiella sp. AM09-50 | reverse complement strand
AAGACAAAATCAATTTGGTTTCATTAAGACATTATCATATTCGAATCATACTTTTTAATACCATATAATGATAAGAATTGTAATTAATAAATATCTACATTATAATAGGGATTGTTAGGAGTGATTATTATGCTAATCATCGTATCACCTACGAAACAGATGAAGTGGTATAGAGAACGTTTACCACAGGATTTACCTATATTATCAAAAAACAGTCAGATGATTTTAGAAGAATTATGTAAGTTAAACAAAGATAAAATAATGACTTTAATGAAGGTAAATGAGAAAATTGCTTTAGAGAATTTAGAGCGTTATCGAAATATTCATTTTGATAAAAATGGAAGCTATGCATTATTCACCTATCAAGGATTACAGTTTCAACGTATGAACATACAAGATGAATCACAAATTGCTTATTTACAAGAGCATCTACGTATCTTATCAGGGCTATATGGAGTAATTAAACCATTAGACAGTATTTATCCATACCGTCTGGAAATGCAGGCTAAACTGCCTGTAAATGACAGTAAAGATATCTATGATTTTTGGAAGGATACCATCGCTAGCACTTTACAAAAAGAGCTTTCTAATCAAGAACTACCAATTATTTTGAATATGGCAAGTAAAGAGTATGAGAAAGCGGTGCTACCATATCTTCCTGATGATTCCTATATCACATTAACCTTCAAAATAAGAAAACAGGGAAAATTAAAAGTGGAATCTACACAAGCTAAAATGGCAAGAGGTGCGATGATTCATTATTTATCAACCAACCAGATTGAAGCGTTAGAAGGCGTAAAGGAATTTAATGAGGAAGGCTATCGGTTCATGAAAGAATTAAGTAATGAAAGAGAATTTGTGTTTGTGAAGGAGAATGAATTATGAAATATGCAATCAGTAGCTGCCTGATGGGAGTCAATTGTAAATATAGTGGTGGAAACAATGGAAATGAAAAGTTGATATCTTTTATGAAAGACAAAAACTATATTCTTGTTTGCCCTGAAGTACTAGGTGGTTTACCAACTCCAAGAGCTTGTAGTGAAATCGTGAATGATAAAGTTATAAACACGTTGCAGGAAGATGTTACTGCACAATTTGAGAAAGGTGCACAATTAGCACTTGATCAGATTTTAGAGAATCAAGTAGACTTAGTGATTACGCAATCACGTTCTCCAAGCTGTGGAAAAGGCATAGTTTATGATGGAACATTTTCAAAAAAACTTACAAAAGGAAATGGAAAATTCGTACAACTCTTGTTGCAACACAATATTCCAGTCATGGATATTGAAGAATTTTTAACAAAAATTTCTTAAAAGTCTGATGTAAGCGTTGATAAAGCAAAAAAATGAAGATTTTATTGAAAAAAAGCAATTTCGGCATTGTAAGTGGTATCAAAATGGTTTAAAATAGAGTATGTTAAAAAGTTGTTTATAGGAGGAATATAAAATGAAACAAATCACTGTATCAGTTATCGACCCAGTTGGATTACACGCACGTCCTGCTACTGTAGCTGTTAACGCTGCTAGCAAATTCAAATGCGAAGTTAACGTATCTTTCAAAGGACGCGAAGTAAACATGAAGTCAATCATGGGTGTTATGTCTTTGGGTATCCCTACTCAGTCAGAAATCACTATTTCTTGTAACGGGGATGACGAAGAAGCTGCTATCGCTGCTATCGAAGAAGTTTTACGCGCTCAGAAAATTATTGGGTAATTAAAAACGAAAGTTAAAAAGGTGGATGTAATGTCCATCTTTTTTCATGGCTTTTTTGATGATGAGAAAAATCATTTTTTTCATTGTGATGTATGCGTGATATTGCTTTTAATAAATAAAAGTGTATAATTAATTATGTAAGGAAAGTCCATTTATACACGTTTATGAGTACCTAAATTGGTATTTATAATATAGTTTTCTTAAAAAACAAGGGAGGAAAAGAGGATGAGAAAACAGATTCCGCTAATTAAAAAGGCGGGCGCTTTTGCATTGTCGCTGGGATTGATGTTTACATTAGTTTTGCCATATGCAATCTACGCAGAAGAAGAAGGGACAGTAACACCACAAACAGAAGAAACAAATACACAGGAACAAGTCAAAGAAAAAGAAAATAATGCTGAGCTGTCTAATATCAAAAGTATTGATGTCACAAAGCCAGTTATAGAAGACATTAATTTTGAAGCTGGGAAAACTTTTGAAGTTGGAGAAGAAGTACCTATCTCAATCAAAGCTTATGATGCAGAAAGCGGAATTGACTTTGTGAAAATTAATATTTATTATACTCAAAGTGATGATGATAATTATTATAATGGGAGTGAAATAACTTTAGTTTATAATGAAGTTACAAAGCTGTATGAAGGTAAAATTCCTGTGATTAATGGTGGCTATGACAAAGCTTTAATCAATAGGATTTACGCTGTCGATAAAAATCATAATTTAACTGAAATTTATGAGTCTGAGAAATATTATTTCTTAATTTCTGGTGGAGAAAACAATAATCTTAAACATAGTAAAGTCGAAAGCTTGGAATTTAAAGAAAATGGGCAAACTTTAACAGATAAAGATCAAGTCCATATTTCAATTACTGTACCAGAAGAAGACAGTAAATACTTCTCTTCAATTAATTTAGAGTTTTATAACAAAGAAAAAGAAAGATATAGTAGCCTTTCTTGTCATAAAGTAGGGGATTCCAATGTTTATGAATCATATGATTCCTTGCTGTATTTCTATGGAGGGCATTGGGTTCTAAATGAAATCTATGCGCATGATGAAGAAAGAATTGATATAAGTTATGATAAAATGGATACAATTTTCTTTGATTATAAAGGTGACAAAGATGAAGAAAATCCAAAGATTGAATCAATTGTCATGGATAAACAAGGCGAATTTGTAAAGCCTGGTGACGATATTCAAATACATATTAAAGTAAGCGATAATGTAGCTTTACGGACTCAAGAAGATACTTTTCTTTTATTTCAAGCTGAAGCAAGTATCTATCCATCTCAACATAGAGTAGATTTAAAATATGATGAAAACAAAGATGAATTTATTGGTCATTGGTTAATTGATTCCAAAACATATCCATGTGAATGGTATATAGATTATTTAGGTATTTGGGATACATCAGGCAATAGTGTTGCTTTATATGATTTTATCGGTGACTATAATCCTTACTATATTAAAGTAAACAATGACAACAATTATGTTACTCCAACGTATTCTTTAAATATTAGTTTCTATGCATTGGATGAGAATGGAGATTATTTTAGAGTTTCAAGACAGGAATTAAATGATATAGAGAGACATACAAAATTTAAAGATATGGATATAAAAATGCCTGATGGAAGTACATCTTTTGAAAATTTAAAATTTGTAAAATGGGTGGATGATGATAATAATCCTTATAATGGTGAAAAAGAGATGTTAGGAGATTTCTATATTAACTTCTTTGCAGTTTATGATAAGAATGTTATAAATTTTAGTACAACATATGTAAATAAAGATGAAGATATTTCATGGCAAAGTGAAACAATCACGGTACCTACTGATATGACATATCAAGAGCTTTTTGATAAGTATGAACCTAATGTTGATGACTTATATACAGGCAAACAATTTGATAAATGGGTATATTCTGGTTTTGACCCTAATATTGATTTGAATGAAGAAATACCATTTCAACCTTGGAACTATTCTATACAAGCTTATGCGAAATTTAAAGATTTGAATGTGATACAAGGTTCTTATACTTATATAAATGTAGATGGTGAAACAACATGGCAAACGAATACTGAATTTGTAAAAGAAACATTGCTTCGAAGTGAAGCGTTTGACTCTTTATCTAAGTATGAAGTGAATTCTTATGAAGGATTACGCTTTGCAAAATGGGTTCCAACAGGTGAAAGTGCTGATAATACAATGGATCGAGCAGTTTTTAATTACGAATCTTTTGAATATGACGCAGATTATGAAAATCATTTAGTTCGTTTTGTACTTTATGATAGAAATAAACCATATTCAAGTATAGGTCCTGGTGGAGGAACAACTGGTTTTGAAATTGGCGTAGATTATATTACTGTCGCGGATGATGGTGAAGAAATTAAGGTACCTGAATTTAATATGAAAGATATTGAATGGTATGAAGGTCCTGAAAGTGATGTGATTATGGTCACAAGTAATCTTTATTATTATGGAATAGGAACAGGTATCGAAGAAGAAACACCAGATGTTCCAGACGAACCAGACACCCCAGTTACTCCTGATCAGCCTGATGAACCTGATACTCCAGAAGAGCCAGAGAAGCCTGATACTCCAGATAAACCGGTAACACCAGTGGAACCTGAAAAACCAATCACGCCTGATAAACCATCAGAACCTGATAAAGAAATAACAGATACAGGAACTTCTGGATCAACAACGGATAAAGTAATTGTGTTACCAAAAGAAGAAACAAACAAAATCGTAGAAGAAATCGCAAAAGCCGATAAAGAAGAGAAAATTGAAGTATTCATGGGTAATGCGACAGTCGTACCTACAGAAGTACTAGAAGCCGCAAAAGGTAAAGATGTTGTTGTAGAATTGAATATGGGGGGCTACACTTGGGAAATCAACGGAAAGGATATCTTAGCAAGCAATCTTAAAGATATTAACCTAGAAGTCAAGATGGATAGTCATGCAGTGCCTAGCAATATCGTAAAAGAGCTGGCAGGAGATAATCCAGTCAAACAACTTTCCTTAACGCACAATGGTAATTTTGGATTTAAAGCAAATCTGAAAATTAACGTTGGTAACGAATATAAAGGAAAATATGGTAATCTATATTATTATGACAGTGATGGCAAGATGGTATATATGAATGCTGGAAAGATTGACGAAAACGGAAATGTAGTTGTTAGCTTCTCTCATGCATCTGATTATGTCATTGTTATCAATGATAAAAATATGGCACCTAGCACAAACAATAAAGATGTCATCAAGGATACTGCAAATCATGTAAATAACTTATATGGATTCGTTTCTATCATTTTATGTATCTCTGGTGCATTTATGTTATTGTACACAAACAAGAAAAAATCTGAAGAATAGCAGTTAAAAAATAACCCTGTTATGTAGATATAGCAGGGTTTTCTACGAAATTCTTTATATTTATACAGGAAAACGCTGGAAAAGATTGTGAAATTTTTCATTTGTGAAAAAATCCTTTTTTTAAGCTTATGATTGGTATATAATAAACTATGGTATTAGGAAAGTGAGGACATAAGTATTATGATTAACACACTGATTGAAAAAATTAAAGGCAAGGGAACAAGAATCGTTTTTACAGAAGGATCTGACCCACGTATCTTGGAAGCGGCTATCCGTTTACATAAAGAAGATATCCTGGTTCCTGTATTATTAGGAAACCGTGCAGAAATTATGGGGACTGCAAATGCACATGGATGGGATATTGAAGGTATTGAAACATTAGATCCAATTGAATATAAAAACATGGATATGATGGTAAGCAAAGCTATCGAACTTCGTAAAGGTAAGATGGATGAAGAGCAGGCTCGTGCAGCATGTTTAAAAACTAACTTCTTTGGTACAATGTATGTAAAATTAGGTTGTGCAGATGGTCTGTTAGGAGGAGCTACATACTCAACTGCAGATACAGTACGTCCAGCATTACAGCTGATCAAAACAAAACCTGGTAACTCTATTGTATCCAGCTGCTTTATCTTAATGAAGGACAATGCAGAAACACTTGTTATGGGTGACTGCTCTATCAACATCGATCCAACTGCTGATGATTTAGTAGAAATCACATTACAGACAGCACACACAGTACGTCAGTTCGGTATTGAACCAAGAGTTGGTTTATTATCTTACTCTACATTAGGTTCAGCAAAAGGTACAAGCGTTGCAAAAGTAAACGAAGCTGCAACACGTTTAAAACGTATGCCTTTAGATTTCGGTGTAGAAGGGGAAATTCAGTTCGACTGTGCAGTCGCACCAGAAGTAGCAAAATTAAAAGCTCCAGATTCAAAAGTAGCTGGCAATATCAATACATTTATCTTCCCTAACATTGATTCAGGAAATATCGGTTATAAGATTGCGGCACGTTTAGGTCAGTATGAAGCAATTGGACCAATCCTGCAGGGATTAAATGCACCAATCAATGACTTGTCAAGAGGATGCAACGCTGAAGAAGTATTCAAAATGGCAATCGTGACTGCTGCTCAAAAATTCATGGATATCTAATCAAAAGAAATAAAAAGGTGCGTTTATACACGCATCTTTTCTTTTACCCTAAATAAGCAACATCTTCTTTTACCTGTAAATCAACCTCAACAATATCAAATGCATTTACATTCAAACAGTCACTTAATAATTCAATTCTGGCACTGTCCTTTGTTTTAAATAAGGCCGGGATTTCTTCATCTAGAATGATATGATGAGAACTGCAGCGTCCAACACTTGAATTTACTCCCTGAAACCATCGATTTGTTTTCTTACTTCTGATTGCGTACATAGCTCTCCTCCTCGTATGTTATCTAAAGGATGCGCTGTTTTTTGTTTTTCATACCTAGAAATACACTTTTACATGTAAGATCTTTCCTAGAATTGTTAATCGCCTGATTTCCTCTTTTATAAATATCCTTGGCTCATAGGCAGGATTGCTTGCCATCAAGATTACCGTATCCTTTTTCTTAATGACTTTTTTTATCGTGACCTCCTGACCATCAATCAACACCACAGCAAGATCGCCACTTTTAACATCTTGACAGCTTTTTACATATACCAGATCTCCATCATAAATTCTAGAGCCATTCATACTATCCCCTTGTACCTTTAAATAATAATCGCCAAGTCCTGCATCGCATTTACTGACTTCTTCATATCCCAATAGATTTTCTTCAGCATATAAATCATATCCAGCCTTTACATATCCTAAGATCGGCTTGATCGTACCATGAATACAGGCAGATACATTAATGCCAAAAAGTTCGGAGAGCTTTTCTAATTTTGTTTCCGGTATGTGCTTGCTTTCTCCATCTTCCCAACGTTTGATGGTAGATTTCGATACACCGACATAATCCCCAATTGTTTCCAGACTCCATCCATGTTTCTTACGATAATATTGTATAATTTCTTTTAATTCCATATCATCACCTGTTTTTAAGGATATCATACACATATTTCATATACAAGCATTGGAACAAATTACCTCTAAGACCTCTGGTAATTCCTGTAAACGTTCCAAAATCTATTGTATTCTGGAACAAATCCCTTATAATATCGCTGAGGTGATCGACATGGAACGTATCATACTGCATAGTGACATCAATCATTGTTATGCACAAATTGAAGAAATGAAGAATCCACATTTACGCCATATTCCAATGGCTGTTGGTGGCTTTGAAGAAAAACGGCACGGTATTATCCTGGCAAAAAATGACCTGGCAAAAACATTTCATATAAAAACCGGCGAGTCACTGCGTGAAGCTTATGCCAAATGTCCACAACTTACCATCATTCATCCTCATTATGAAGAATATTTGTATTATACTGAACAAATTAAAGATGTCTATCGTCAGTTTAGCGATCGTGTAGAATCCTTTGGATTGGATGAGGCATGGATGGATGTCAGTGAAAGTTCACGGTTATATGGCGATGGGGTAAGCATTGCCCGTATGATTCAGAAAAAGGTTCTTCAACAATTCGGTATTACCATATCGATTGGGGTAAGCTTTAATAAAATATTCGCAAAACTGGGCAGTGATATGGTAAAACATATGGGGCTTGTGGAGATCACAAAGGCTAATTATAAACAGATGGTATGGCCACTTCCAGTTTCTGAGCTGTTATATATTGGAAGAAGTACAGCTTCTAAATTAGAAGCATGTGGAATCTATACCATTGGGGAGCTTGCAAGTCTTCCAAGTGGATTTATGAGTGAGCATTTTGGCAAGGTGGGTGAGATCTTACATACGTTTGCGAATGGATGGGATGAAACTCCTGTCGCCAAAACCACAGAGCAGGCACCAATAAAATCAATTGGAAATGCTATAACAGCTGTGAAAGATATCGTCAGTTTTGAAGAGGCGAAATTAATATATTATGTATTGACAGAGTCCGTTGCATCCAGGCTTCGTGAATCAGGATTAAAAGGGAATGTCATTCATCTATCGTTAAGAAATACGAATCTTATCAGCTTTACAAGGCAGAAAACAATTACCCAGCCAACCAATTTATGTGAGGAAATCATGCCGGTTGTATTAGATCTATTGAAAAAGCATTATGATTTTCAGATACCACTTCGAACAATTGGAGTATCCATCAGCGGACTTAGAAAAGATGATGGATATATTCAAATGAATCTGTTTACCAGTGAAAAACAAAGAGAAAAACAATTAGTACTGGAGGAAACCATGGATGCGATAAGAAATAAATTTGGCTTTGAGAAAATACAGCGGTGCAGCATGAAGCTTGATCAGAAATTAACTGACTTTGATCCTAAACACGACCATATCATTCACCCGGTATCCTTCTTCTGATGTTGTATAAACGCTACGTGGATATGCTTGTTCATATTGATCAGGAAGGAGTTATGATGCCAAAGGTATTGATATGGGAAAACAATGTGGAATATCCAATAGAGCGGATTTTAGAAATCCGAAAGGCTTCCAGTGTGGTGGGTGGATGTGGCATATTGTATAAATGCAGAATTCAAGGTCGTGTAAGAAACTTGTTTTATGAGAGAAATCGCTGGTTTATCGAAAGTACGAAAAAGTAAACATAGGCTATTTATCCTATATAAAAGGAAGCCCTTAAGATAGACTCCCTAAATATGGCAAGATATGCTTATGTTTTTTTATATATCATTTAAAATATCACTGCGTTTTTTCTCATATTCTTCTTTTGTGATATATCCTTTTTGATAAAGGTCCTCCACTTTCTTTAATCGATCTTCAATGGAATTTGATGATTTGTATTCCTCATGATCTTCTTGTATTTCAATATGAGAAGTCGCAATTCCTTTATCACTGAAGGCATTGATTCCATTGATTGCAGTGATGGCAATCGCAATACCAGTCCATAACAATCCAAACAATCCAAATGTTGGCACAACAATAAATATACCAATACATACAAAAATACATCCTACAACCAGCCCTAATATAGATTGTCCTTTTCCAGGGCGTACACGAATATCCTTTTTCACACTATCACCACTTTCTTATTTCATTTTACCATGGCTTTCACAAGAAATACAACAAGTATTGCATGTGAAAAAAGAAAATGGCAATACTAACAAAAGCGAAGTCGAGAAAGCATATGCTGTAAATGATGGGAGTGATTTTATGGATTATCGCCTGGATAAACAGGTTTCCAATATCATGAAGGATGCGCGAAAAGAAGCGAAGGATATGGGAAACAATTATATTGGCAGTGAACATGTACTGCTGGCAGTTTTAAAAGATACAAGTACCCCTCTTTCTAAGATATTATCTTCCAATGGGTTATTTTATTTTCAGTTAAAAGAAGATTTAATGGTATTATTTGGTCTAAAAGATCAGGAAGTAAGTGAGATTGCCATTACACAGGTAGTGGATGATATATTGGAACGTGCAAGAAGTCTTTCTGTCAAACGTTCTATGCAATGCATTGATGTTCGTGCATTAAGTGTTGCATTGCTTCAGACATCTTCATGTGTCGCAATTGAGATATTGCATCGTTATGATTTAGAAGAAGAAAGTGTACTGCGGGAATTAGAGAATGGAGAGATCCATGAACTAGATAAGGTAGAAGAGCTAAGAAATTTAAATACCTGTGGCAATAATATGGATATCTGTGGCAGACAGGAGGAGCTTCAGTTTATGATTGATATTTTATCCCGTAAAGATAAAGCCAATCCTTTACTAATTGGAGAGCCTGGCGTAGGCAAGACTGCGATGGTGGAAAAACTGGCAGGTATGATCAAGCGCAAAATGGTGCCTGCATTACAGGATGCGGTTATTTATGAACTGCATTTAAATACTCTAGTAGCTGGTACGAAGTATCGTGGTGACTTTGAGGAAAAACTTCAAAATATTATCAAATTATTGAAGAAATATCCACATGTTATTTTATTTATCGATGAAATTCATCAGATGATCGGCGCTGGGAAAAGTGAAGGAAGTATTGATGTTTCCAGCGTATTGAAGCCATATCTGGCACGCGGAGAGATTCGCTGCATTGGCGCTACCACAATAGATGAATATGAGAAATATATAGAAAAAGATCGTGCATTGGAACGTCGTTTTCAGATTATTATGATTAAAGAACCTAAAAAAGAAGAAGCGTTTTTGATGTTAAAGGCTAAGCGCAAGGAATATGAAGATTATCATCATGTAAAGATTCCAGAAGAAATGCTGGAACGAATGGTAACGTATTGTGACTATTATATGCCCGCAAGAAAGTTTCCAGATAAAGCCATCGATGTTTTGGATCTGGCCTGTGTCATGGCAAAAACTAGTCAGACAAAGTGTGTAAAAGAACAGATGATCAAAGAGGTTGTGGAAAAGTTAACCAATATTCCACTTGCATCTAAGAATCGTTTACAGGAAGTCCGTGTTCAATTAGATACAACACTGATAGGACAACAGGATGTAAAAAATAAACTGATGCATCAATTAAAATGGATTGAAGAGGGCGTACTTTCTTCAAGACCACTTGGCGTATGGTTGTTTGTGGGAAACAGCGGTGTGGGAAAACATACATTGATTAAAGAATTTAACCGGATATATTTCAATGATCAGGAAATCATAGAACTTGATATCGCAGCTTTGGATAGTGTTTTACCTAAAGTCATCGCAAAACTCAGAAGAAATCCTTATGGTATTTTACATGTGATCAACCTGCATATGGCAACAAATACAATCTTACAATATCTTGCGCAAAGCATAGAAAAAGGAGAACTAGAAGCACAGGGGGTAAAAGCTACTTTAGCCCATGCGATTATCATCATGACAGGTGCTTTTGTGCTGCAGGGAAATATTGGCTTTTCCAAAGATCAGACGAATACACAAGGATATGAAGCCATGTTGGGGAAGGAATTTTTATCTATGGTTGATGAGGTGTTTATGTTTGAAGATTTAAATAAAAAGGAGCGTGTACAAGTAGTTAAAGAGCTGTTAAAGAAATGGAATAAATCTTTAGATGAACATGCAATCTTAGAGCTTGTGGAAAGTAATTGCTCCTTAAAAGAGGTAGGTAAGCATCTTCGTAAAAAAATCGTGAAAGCCTAGGAGAATTCCTGTATTTTCATGCATAAGTGTGGTACAATGAGCCTGGAAAGAGTGGTGGTAAAAATGAAACCTGAACCCAATTCGAAAACCTCAAAAGCATCATCCCAGGATCATTTGCCACCATCGCATATAATATGATCCTTTTTAAACAAAAAAGGAGAACAATATGAAAAGACAAATAACAAAAGATAATCTATTAGAGCTTTTATTGCATGGAACACCAAAGGATTTACAAGATACTATTGATACGATACATCCTGCGGACATCTTGGATTTAATTCACGAAGACCCAGAACATGCGAAAGCTGTTTTAAACAGGCTTCCTGATGATATTTTAGCGGATATCGTTGAGGAAGAAGAAGATGAAGATAAATATGAAATCTTAAAACAATTTTCAGACAACCGCCAGCGTAATATTCTGGATGAAATGAGCAGTGATGAAATTACCGACTTAATTGGTGAGTTAGAAGAAGATGAAGCAGAAAACATTTTAAATAAAATGGATGTAGACGATCGTGATGATGTCAAGAAGCTGCTGGAATTTGAGCCAGACAGTGCTGGTGGTATCATGACGACAGAATATATCCGTATCTTTGCGAAAAATACCGTGAAAGATACTTTAGAATTTTTACAGAAAAATACTGATGAAGAAACAACTTATTATCTATACGTTGTCGATAAAAATGATGTATTGAAGGGTGTTGTTTCTTTGCGTGATATCGTCACAAGTCCTTTTGATACTCCCATGCTTTCTATTACCAATCCCAATGTTATCACCATACAATATGATGAAGATCAGGAACAGGTCGCACATAAGTTTGAAAAGTATGGCTTCATTTTAATGCCAGTTGTGGATGAAGAAAATCACATGCTGGGTGTTATTGAATTTGATGATATCATGGATGTCATTCAGGAAGAAAATACCGAAGATATCCACCATTTAGGTGGTGTCAATAAAGAAGAACGTGTGGATTCCACCTTAAAAGAATCTTTCCAGTCCAGAATTCCATGGCTGATTGTCAATCTGTTTACAGCAGTACTAGCAGCCGCAACTGTTTCCATGTTTGAAACGACAATATCTAAAGTTGTAGCACTTGCCACCGTGATGCCAATTGTGACAGGAATGGGTGGAAATGCCGGGACACAATCATTGACCATTGTCGTACGTGGGCTATCTCTTGGTGAATTGACCAAAGAGAACGCCATGAAAATTCTTTTGAAAGAACTTGGTGTTGGTATCTTAAGTGGTATCGTGATCGGCAGTGTTGTAGCGCTTGGTGCGATGTGGATGGAGAGCAATCCAATCTTTGGCTTGGTCACAGGCATTGCGATGTTTTTAAATATGATTTTAGCGAACCTTGCGGGGTACTTTATTCCTGTCATCCTAGAGAAATGCCATGTAGATCCTGCATTAGCTAGCGGTGTTTTTGTGACAACCGTTACCGATGTGATGGGGTTCTTTCTGTTTCTGGGATTAGCGACTATGGTGTTGCCTTTTATTATTTAATAAGGAAAATCAAAATGCAGAAAGGTATAAACGATGAAAGAATTCATGCCTGATGGTGAGCAGTTTCAAAAGATTGTGGATATCATTGAAACCGCAAAAGAACGCGCATATCATAAAGTAAATGAAGAATGAATTTTGATGTATCAAGATATTGGTAAATACATTAGTTTACAATGCGAAAATACCACATACGAAGATGCTTTTGTACAGAAATTAGCTGATTTTTTTACAAAAAGTATTCAGAATGAAAAGGATTCAATCGCCGTGGACTTTATAGAATGAAACAGTTTTATGAATTTTATAAAATAATGAAAAAGTGTCCCCACTGGTGACACAATCGAGCTGGGCTAATCATTTAAAGATAATGTCCGCATGTAAAACGAATATGTGTACCGGGCAGTAAAACAGATGAAGAATCAAATATTAAAGGAAGGTGAAAAAATGAAAGCATTAATCACAGGTGCAAGCAGTGGAATTGGTCGTGATATGGCAAGAGTACTTGCGAATATGGGTGTGGAATTGTATCTGGTCGCAAGACGAGCACAGCGATTAGGAGAATTAAAAGAGGAACTTGATGTTCCTGTACATACGATGGTATTGGATCTTTCTAAAAAACAAAACTGTATCTTGCTGTATGAACGATTAAAAAATGAACAAATTGATATATTGATCAATAACGCAGGACTAGGTGATTATGGCAACTTTGATGAAACAAAATTAAGTAAAGATATTACTATGATTGATACCAATATTACAGCTTTGCATATTCTGACAAAGCTTTTCTTAAAAGACTTTAAACAGCGTGATCATGGCTATATCTTAAATGTCGCAAGCTCTGCGGCCTTCTTGCCAGGTCCTTTAATGGCAACCTATTATGCCACAAAAAGTTATGTTTTACATTTAAGCATGGCCATACATAAAGAACTACGCAAGGCAGGCAGTCATGTATCTATTTCTGTATTATGCCCAGGACCTGTAAAAACCGAATTTGATCAGGTAGCCAATGTGGCATTCCTGATGGAGGGAACTTCCAGTGAAAAAGTGGCCGCAACTGCGATTTGGGGAATGTTTTGCCATCATCTGTTGATAGTGCCAGGTATCTTGATGAAAGTAAGTCGTATTGCCTGTCGCTTACTACCAGATACGGTATTAATGGAATGCAGCTATCATATCCAGCACCATAAAAATCATGGAGATCATACACATGGTAAGTAAAGAAATTATCAATAGCTTTAATGAAAAAGAACTGCAGGTATATCAATATGTAGAAGCCAACAAAGAAAAAGCAGGCTATATGCGTATCCGTGAACTTGCTCAGGCTTGTGATGTTTCCACAGCTACTGTTTTACGTTTTGTGAAAAAGATTGGTTTAGAGAACTATAATGCCTTTAAATACTGGTGTCATCAACAAGAGCATACAGCCACCACAATGTATCATACCAAAGAGATCTTGGAGTGTGTGGAAAAATTAGATACTCCATATTATAAAGAGCTGATTGAAGAAGCTGCGGATATCATTGAAGCAAGTGACTTTGTGATTTTTGTGGGGATTGGTAATTCTGGTGGTATTGCACATTATGGCGCACGCTGTTTTTCAAACGCCGGTACCTATGCATTATGTCAGGATGATCCATTCTACAACACCAAATGTATTAAAGGCAATCCCGTGATTATTATATTAAGTGTATCAGGAGAAACCAAAGAAATGATTCAACAGGTATCAGGATATCATAGTAAAGGATGTACCATGATAACAATATCCACAACATCTTCTGGGACTTTATGTAAACTAGCGGATTTAACAATTGCCTATCATATAAAATATCGTGCTACACAGCCTCAAACAGACTTCTCATCACAGATTCCAGCAGTCTATCTGATAGAGATGATGGCACACGAGCTGTTACAAAGAAATCGCGATACAGAAGCTGTGTAACACTATGTTACATCATTGTAACAAATAACAGGGAAATTTGCCCTGTTTTTTTACGCTTGGAAACCCTTTCAAAACAAAAGGGACTTCGTTATAATATGCGTGTCAAGGAAATATGTACCACATACTCTTTGAAGTTTGGGCCAAACAATAACAAAAATGAGGAGGAACAATTTATGAGTGTAATGGAAACCATGCAGTCAAAAATGGAAGCAACCTTAGTTCCATTTGCCGCAAAACTTAACGCACAACGCCATGTCGCAGCTGTACGTGATGCCTTCACACTGGCATTCCCGCTGACACTGGCTGGATCAATTATCACATTAATCAATTATGCAATACTTTCACCAGATGGCTTTATCGCTAAAATCTTACATTTGGGAGATCTGATACCTAACTTAGCTGATTTTCAGGCAATCTTATCACCAGTACTAAATGGTACTGCCAACATTATGTCTATCCTGATCGTATTCTTAACAGCATATAAGCTGGCAGGGGAAAAGAAAGGAGATCAGGTATTATCCGGAGTTACTGCCATTGGTACGTACTTCATCATCTATCCAAACTATGTTAATGTGGAAAACGTGGGTAACGCATTACCAATGAACTTCATGGGGGCACAGGGATTGTTTGTCGCATTGCTTGTGGGTCTGCTTGTAGGAGAATTCCTAACAGCTTTACAGAAAAACAAACGTTTGGCAATTAAAATGCCAGAGGCTGTACCACCAGCAGTTGCACAGTCTTTCAACTTATTGATTCCTATCATTATCATCCTGATGGGATCATCTTTCCTAAACTATCTATTCTCATTCTTAGCGGATGGTGGAATCCAATATGTCATCTATAACGCAATTCAGGCACCGTTCGCATCTTTAGGTGGAAATATCTTCACAATCCTGATCTTTGCCGTTGTACAGCAGTTCTTATGGGTACTGGGAATCCATGGACCAAATACATTGAGTGCTCTTCGTACTGTAATGTTTGCTCAGCAGGGTATTGATAACTTAGCTTACTATGGCGCAAATGGGACTACTATTGGTACACCATTCCCAATCACATGGGCTGGTATCAACGATGCATTCGGTAATACCGGTGGATCTGGTGCTACTTTGGGTATGATCATCGCTATTTACTTAGTTGCACGTAAAGATAAACAACAATTCCAAATCGCAAAACTTGCGACTGCACCAGGCTTATTCAATATCAATGAACCATTAATTTTCGGTTTACCAATCGTTATGAATCCAATCTATGTCATTCCATTTATCTTAGCCCCAGTGATTTGTAATATCTTTGGTTACCTATGCGTTTCTGTCTTTGAAATTATTCCACCAGTGGCAGTGGATGTAGGATGGACAACTCCAGGATTCTTGATTCCATTCTTAGGATCAGGTGGTACAAACTACTTATCTTTGGTTGTTGGTATCTTATGTGTTGGTATTTCTACATTGATCTATCTTCCATTCGTGAAAGCCGCAGCTGTTGCGAATTTAAAAGCCGCTGCAAAATTAGAAGCACAGGAAGATGATGACGACGCATTCGATATGAGCGGTCTATAACATAAAATATGAGAAAGGATGAGGTATATGAATACAATCTCTTTGCGCCAAAAGGCAGGCAGTATTTCTGCACATTCACCATCACACATCAGACGTTTTGTGGCATTTGCCATTGACTGGTACTTAGGAAGTATTCTTGTATCTCTTCCTGTTTCTATCGCATATTATCAATACTTTCCTCAACAATCCACGATATTAGATATCCGTGTACTACCCTTTACAAGTGCATGTATCACACTTTTCGCATCCCTCATCATCGCATGCTTATATTATGTGGTACTTCCTTATCGTATGAATGGGCAGACACTTGGAAAGAAATTGATGAAACTAAGAATTACAGAAAAAGGAAAACAACAGATTTCATGGCGGGCGTTATGTATACGTCAAATCATTGGCATTATTGTGATCGAAGGCAGTGTTTATACAATATCACCACTGATCTATCAGCTGGTATGTTTTGCAAGTGATCAAATGCTATCTACCATTACTTATATACATTATGCATTAACGATTGCCAGTATCGCATGTCTACTGTTTACAAAAAACAGATGTGCCATCCATGATTATCTAGCGCATACACAAGTAGAAGCCATTTAGAAATGAGGTGTAAATATGAGCTTAAAGAAAGACTTTTTATGGGGAGGTGCTGTGGCAGCACATCAATTAGAAGGTGCTTACAACGTTGCTGGTAAAGGTGTAAGTATTATGGATGTGTCCACAGGCGGCACGAAGGATACCCCAAGAAGAATTACCAATGGTATTGTAGAAGGTGAATATTATCCAAATCATGAAGCTATTGATTTTTATCACCACTATAAAGAAGATATCGCAATGTTTGCGGAAATGGGTTTTAAATGTTTCCGTACATCTATTGCATGGACAAGAATTTATCCAACCGGTTTAGAAGAAGAACCAAATGAAGAAGGTTTAAAGTTTTATGATGATATGTTTGATGAATGTTTAAAACACGGCATTAAGCCAGTCATTACCTTAAGCCACTTTGAGATGCCATATCATTTAGTAGAAGTGTATGGTGGATGGCGTGATCGTAAATTGATTGATTTATTTGTGAAATTTGCGAAAACATGTTTTGAACGCTATAAAGATAAAGTAGAATACTGGATGACATTTAATGAAATCAACAACCAGGCAAACTATAATAGTGAAGGCAGTATCTATGGAGATTCTGGCATTATCTATACACCAGAGGATCATCGTGAACAGGTAATGTATCAGGCATCCCACTATGAGCTTGTCGCAAGTGCCAAAGCAATCGAAATCGGACATCAGATCAATCCAAACTTTAAAATCGGATGTATGATTGCTATGTGTCCTATCTATCCATATTCTTGTGCACCAGAAGATATCTTAATGGCACATAAAGCCATGGAAAAACGTTATTATTACACAGATGTGCATGTATTTGGCAAATATCCACCAAATATCACAAAACTGTGGGAACGTAAAGGCTTTGATATGGATGTCACAAAAGAAGATTTAGAAGTCTTGAAAAAAGGCTGTGTGGATTATATCGGATTCTCTTATTATATGTCCTTTGCGATTAAACAAAAGGCAGAAAATATCTACTATGATTATGATGAATCACATGATTTAGTAAGAAATCCACATGTAGAAGCAAGTGACTGGGGATGGCAGGTAGATCCTGTCGGCTTACGTTATGCTTTGAATTGGTTTACAGATCACTATCACAAACCATTGTTCATTGTGGAAAATGGCTTAGGTGCATATGATAAAGTAGAAGAAAATGGTGAAATCCATGATCACTATCGTATTGACTACTTACGTAAACATATTGAACAGATGAAGAAAGCAGTCGATGAAGATGGTGTAGATTTAATGGGTTATACCCCATGGGGATGCATTGATCTTGTGGCCGCAAGCACGGGACAGATGAGCAAACGTTATGGTTTCATATATGTAGATAAACAGGATGATGGCACAGGAAGCTTTGATCGTTCTCGAAAAGATTCTTTCTACTGGTATCAAAAAGTAATCAAAACAAATGGAGAAGATCTATCATGAATCTTTTAGTACTGGATATAGGGGGAAGCAGTATCAAAATCGCGGTAATGGATGAAAAACATACGATTATTACCCGTGATAAAGTGAAAACACCGATGGATGGAATGGATGCATTATTCACATGTTTAGATGATATCTGGAAGCGTTATGGAAGCCAAGTGGAAGGACTTGCGATATCTATGCCAGGAGTTATTGACAGTGCGCATGGCTTTGCCTATACTGGGGGAGCACTACGTTATTTAGAAAACCGTCCGTTTGCGAAAGAGTTAAGCGAGCGATATCATATACCTGTATGGATTGGCAATGATGCCAAATGTGCTGCTATCGCAGAGGTTGGCTATGGTGCTTTACAGGGGGTTGAGGATGCTATTGTGATTATTCTTGGCACTGGAATTGGTGGTTGTTTGATTAAAGATGGCAAAGTATATAATGGAAAACATTTCAGTTCTGGAGAAGTTTCTTCTTTGCATATGAACGTACATCATCCGATCGGAGAAACCTATAACTGGTGGCGAATAAGCGGTATCTTAGGATTACGTGAAATCGCACAGCGCTATCTTGAAACAGATGAAGAGCTAAGTGGGGAAGCATTCTTCCAGTTGGTAAATGAAGGAAATGAAAAAGCAATCGCTGCATTAAAAGAATATGCGACATCATTAGCCGTTGCCTTGTTTAATATACAGGCAATTTATGATGGGGAAGTCATTGCCATTGGCGGTGGGATCTCAGCCCAGCCAAAACTGATTGAAGAAGTAAAAGCAGCATTTACACAGATTGCGAAAAATGAGCCAGTATATGTACCAGAAATCGTACCATGTGCATTCCGTAATGATGCTAATTTAATTGGTGCCTATTATCAATATCAAAATATGAAACTGTCAGATGAATAATCCTGGCAGTTTTCTTTTTCTATAATTTACAAAAAGACTTTCCCTTATCTTTTATATATCGTAAAATAGAGGATGGAAGTGAGTGATGAAGCAATGTTGACGATTGAACAGTTAAAAAGTATGAATGAATTAGAAATGGAAATCTATGAATATATCATGCATCATAAGGAACAGGTATTGCATATGAAAATCCGGGAGCTTGCAGATGAGGTACATGTATCTACCACCACAATTTTACGTTTTTGTAAGAAGGCAGGATGTAATGGATTTGCGGAATTTAAAATCAAGTTTCAACTATATCTTCAAAAAAATGAAACATTGCGCAGTGATCACGATATTTCTTTGATGCTGGATTTCTTTCATAAAATCAATCAGCCTTCCTTCTATGAAAAGATTGAAGAAGTCGCGCAGAAAATTGTCACATGCGATAAAATTATCTTTATTGGCATTGGCACCAGCGGATTATTAGGACAGTATGGAGCACGCATATTTAATAATTATGGTAAGTTTTCTTTTTGTATCGAAGATCCTTTTACGCCAATAGCGAATGGCAGTTGTGAACATTCCTGTATCATTGCATTGTCAGTGAGTGGAGAAACAATAGAGCCAATTCGTATGATGAATGTTTTTCTTAGAGAAAACTGTATGAGTGTGGCAATCACCAATCAGGAAGATTGTACCCTGGCAAGAATGTGTGATTATACATTTAATTATTATATGCCAGAGTTTCGTATGGAAGAAACCTTCAATGTGACAACTCAGGTACCAGTGGTTTTCATCATTGAAACATTAGCGAAACGTGTAAGAGAATTGATAGAGATGATATAATACAGCATCTTGTTTTATAAGGAAAATAAGTGTTAACTTTATATATCTATGGAAAATGTGTAAGATTACCACATTTTTCATATGTATAATGTGTAAAGCTTACACATTTTGTACACTTAAGACAAATTATAAAAAACACACGGTCATATTTTCCGTGTGTTTTATGATTAAGATTCACTTAGCTTCGATGTACAATGAGGACATCTGGTCGCATGAATATCAATTTCACTCATACAATAAGGACAAACTTTGGTTTCTGGTTCCACGACTTCTTCTACAGGCTTCTTCACTTTATTCGCAAGGGTATTCATAATCTTTACCATCATGAAGATGACAAATGCCATAATCAGGAAATTAATGACCTGTGTAATGAAAGTACCATAATTTAGTGTCGCAGCTTTTGCGGCCTGTGCCTCAGCTAGAGAAGCGTAGTGATGACCATCTAACGCAATAAACCAATTAGAGAAATCCACACCACCTGTCACAAGGGAAATGACTGGCATAATCACATCATTTACCAAAGAACCGATAATTTTCTGGAAGGCACCACCAATAATGACACCGACTGCCATATCCAGCACATTACCACGCATAATAAATTCTTTAAATTCGTTTATAATGTTTTTCATAAGCCTACTCCTGTTTTACACTTTGCATAAACTTTTCAATATCATCAGCTTCTTTTATAATATCTTTTGATAGATTGATACATCCATCTTCTGTGACTAACACATTATCTTCAATACGAACACCAATACCTTCTTCTTCCAGATATAAACCTGGTTCAATAGTAAAGACATTGCCTGGTTCTAATAGATAATTGGATAAAGTTACATCATGTGTTTCTAAGCCAAGCATGTGGGATACTCCATGCCAGTAGTAATCCTGAACACTGTGTTCTTCATCTAATAAACCAATCTTTCCAAGTTCTTGTTCATAGAAACGAATCAATTCATTATTTAATCCACGAAGGGTTAAGCCTGGTTTTACAAGACTCATAATATACTTGTTGCCAGCTAATACGATATCATAAATCTGACGCTGACGTTTTGTGAATTTACCATTTACCGGGAACGTTCTTGTGATATCTGCGCACATATATTCATAAGATGCACCTAAATCACACAGTACCATTTCATTGTCATCCACATATTGATTATTGTCACTATAATGTAGAACAGTCGCATTTGCACCACCTGCCACAATAGAAGGGAAACTGTGATCACAATCATTTGATTTCAACACAAAGTCAAAATAAGCTTCAATCTGGTGTTCACCCATTTCTGGTTCTGCATATTTCATCATCTGTAGGATGCCTTCATTTGTGACACGAATTGCTTCTTTTAATTGTTCAATTTCAATATCATCTTTAATTAGACGTAAACGTGTGATTTTTTCTGCGACATTACGTAACTCTATATAAGGATACAGTTTCAATAATTCACGACAGAAAGTAAAAGATGCACGATCCTCCTGATATGGTTCTTGTTTTGTGAAGTCTGCGAATACCTGGACACGTTCTTCATGGTCATATAAACGAGAAATTCTTGAACCAAGTATTTCCATAATTTCTTCTACCCAATAGATTTCTTCAATATCGCTGATTTCTGATGCTTCATCGGGAAACATTTTCCCGCCAACCCATTTTGCCTGGGCTTCATCATATTGTTCAATAAACAATAATTCTTCTGTTAAATCTTCGCCTTTAAATAGCGCAAGTACCATATTCTCACGATCTAATCCGGTTAAATAGTAAAAGTTGCGGTCTACTGAAAATTCATATTTCTCATCGCCTATTTTATAAGGCGCTTTCCCTGAGAAAAACAGGGTTATGGAATGTGATGGTAATGATTCCAATAATTTTTTTCTTCTTGTATCAAACATGTTTATCCACCTTTCTCTACGCCTTATTTTATCACATTATAAGTGAAGTTTCTGTATGAGTTTTATGTTTTTCATATATTTTATGTTTGAATGATTATTTTATGATAAAATGTTACTTAAGGAGTGGATATGTAATGAAATATACAGCGTTAATTGTGGCAGCAGGAAGTGGTTCCCGTATGGGACTTGGATATAATAAAATGTTATATCAATTTGATAATGGAAAAACAATTTTGGAAACAACGGTGGATATTTTCTTGAATGATCAGCGATGTGAACAGGTTGTGGTTGTAGGAAGTGAACAGGATATTGAACAGTATCAAAAGCTATTAATTAATGATAGAATCACTTTTACCATTGGGGGAAAAACACGACAGGAATCGGTATATCATGGATTATTAAAAACAACGATGCCATATGTTTTGATACATGATGGCGC
The DNA here is from genome assembly GCF_003433845.1 of Absiella sp. AM09-50. Lineage (NCBI taxonomy): Bacteria > Bacillati > Bacillota > Erysipelotrichia > Erysipelotrichales > Erysipelotrichaceae > Amedibacterium > Absiella sp. AM09-50. The sequence continues at coordinate 1,112 of NZ_QVFI01000040.1, read as the reverse complement.
AAGACCATGGTTAAGTATGGATTGTATTAATCGTTTATTGGAATGCTTGAAAGAACATGATGCCTGTTTATTAATGGTACCAGCAAAAGATACGATTAAGCAGGTGGAAAATGGCAAGGTTGTGAAAACATTGCAGAGAAGTTTATTATGGCAGGCGCAGACTCCACAGGCTTTTTCTACTGAACTTATTCTAAAATGTCATGAATTGGCAATTGAAAAACAATTTGAAGCAACTGATGATGCACAGCTTGTGGAAGTTTGTAGTGATGTAGATGTTCATGTGGTGGAAGGTAGTTATGATAATTTAAAGGTTACCACCATTGAGGATATACGCTAGAATTAAATCATTAACATAGGGTGCTGTTAAGTAAGTAGCATTATCCGTTAAGTAGGTTAAAAGGCCCGTTAAGTAGCTACGAAAAGGTGTTAAGTAGATGCTGAAAATGCAGTAAATAATAGAGAAATCAAGTGTTAAGTCCTGAAATATCGCTGTTAAGTAGGCTTAAAGGTCCGTTAAGTAGCTATAAAAAGGTGTTAAGTAGATGCTGAAAAAGCTGTAAATAATAGGAAAAATCAAGTGTTAAGTATGAGAATAACGCCGTTAAGTAAGCTCAAAGGTCCGTTAAGTAGCTATAAAAAGGTGTCAAGTAGATGTTGAAAATGCAGTAAATAATAGG
>NZ_QVFI01000040.1:0-269 GCF_003433845.1 Absiella sp. AM09-50 | reverse complement strand
GTTAAGTATGAGAATAACGCCGTTAAGTAAGCTCAAAGGTCCGTTAAGTAGCTATAAAAAGGTGTCAAGTAGATGTTGAAAATGCAGTAAATAATAGGAAAAATCAAGTGTTAAGTATGAGAATATCGCCGTTAAGTAGGTTAAAAGGTCCGTTAAGTAGCTATAAAAAGGTGTCAAGTGGTTACAAAAAGATGAATAAAAAGCTCCTGCCATAATTGAAGTGAACCCAATTATTTGGACAAAAAGTAAATAAGTTAAATCAAGCTTAC
>NZ_QVFI01000004.1:3198-210407 GCF_003433845.1 Absiella sp. AM09-50 | reverse complement strand
CGAGCCTTGTGATACAATAGAACCAGGAAAGATGGTGAATGTTATTATGAGTAGATATAAAAGAATGAAACAAAACAAATCTATATGGACAATGGCCGAGAAACTTGAAGAAGCGCAGATGATTGAAGAAAGTTTGATTGAAATCAGTAGAAAAGAAGGTTTAGAAGAAGGAATGGAAAAAGGCATTGAACAAGGTAAAAAAGAAAGAACAGAAGAAATCATAAAACAAATGCTTTCATTAAAATATCACACGGATGCTTCTGCTTGGTTATCATCTTTATCATCTGATCAATTAGAACAAGTACCTGCCCTCATTTTAACATGTGATACATTTGATGAATTTCAAAATCAAATCAATCATAGACAACCATAAAATAAGAAAATACATAATGGAGATTTCATTGAAAAAAGGATGTACGAAATCAATTCATACATCCTTTCATCTATTTTCTATTTTATAATTAAGCTGATAATAGCACAAAAAGAGGGGAAATGCTTACGAATATTATGTGGAATATTGTGATAAAAACAAACGCGAAAAAACAGCGAAGGGTGTACAGCTTGTATTCCAACTTACTTATCGCCGTTGAAGTTGGTGCCTTCTGCCTGTTTTTGGATAAAAATTACAAATATTTCGCATTTACAATCTTTTCAACAAATGATAAAATGACCTTGAAACTTGAGGAGAAATAAAATCATGGATAAAAATGATATAAAGCAGTTTGCCGGTGTGATCATTGGCGGGTTTTTATTTGCGTTAAGTGTGAACTTGTTTATCGTTCCACTGGATCTATACAGTGGTGGAATTATCGGTATTGCCCAGATCATTCGTACTTTGATGATTCAGTATTTAGGATTAGATATATTAAATTCATTTGATATCGCAGGTATCATTAACTTTTTAATCAATATTCCATTGTTCATCATGGCTTATAGAAGTATTTCAAGAAAGTTCTTTATCAAAACATTATTATGTGTCATTGTACAAACAGTATCCTTTACGTTGATTATGATTCCCCAGACAGCAATCTTAGACGATGTATTGGCAAGCTGCGTCATTGGTGGTTTAATTGGTGGTTTTGGTATCGGATTGGCACTTAGAAGCAGTGGCAGTGGTGGTGGATTGGATATACTGGGTGTATATTTCACAAAGAAATTTGATAATTTCTCAGTAGGAAAACTGTCACTTATCGTGAATGCATTTGTTTATATTGTATGTGCGATTTTATTTGATGTATCTACCGCAATCTATTCTATTATTTATATGGCATGTTTTTCACTTGTTGTAGATAAGACGCATTATCAAAACATCAACATTACCTGTATGATCTTTTCAAAAAACGAGAACATACAGGAAGATATTATGCGTGAAACAGGGCGTGGTGTAACCTATTGGAAAGGTGCAGGTGCCTATACCAAAACAGATACCAATATCATGGTAACGGTCATTAATAAATATGAAACCAATCAGATTAAAAAGATTATTGAGAAAAATGATCCCAAAGCCTTTGTAATTTTCCAAGAAGGCATGAATGTCAGTGGTAACTTTGAAAAGCGTTTATAACGCTTTTTTTGTTGTATGTAATCAATAAAGATTTAGATGATGAAATAATTATAACAATTATTGCGGCTAATTATATAAACAGTTAGACATATTTTTTTAAAAGAGTATGATATAAATACGAGGAGGTGTCATATGGATAAAAAATTATTACCAGTCTGTGTACTCAAATTACTTGAAGATTACTCAGATGAAGCTCATCCATTAACAAAAAATGATATCATACAATTATTAAATAAGTATTATGATTTAGAAATAGCCAGAAAAGCAGTTGGAAGTGTACTTCAAAATCTTTCAGATTTAGGATATGATATTTGTAATCAAAAAAGCTATTATTTAAATGAACGTCAATTTACAAAAAGTGAACTAAGTTTTTTGATAAATAGTATTTTAGCAGCTAATATATTAACAAAGAATCAAGCAAAGGATATCTTAAAAAAGTATTATCAAAAGAAAGTACATATATGAAACGAAATTTTACATTTATTCATAATATTGGTTAAAGTAGTATGATAATTTTGCAGAAAGGGTAATTGATTATGGAAGATAATATGATAAGTCATAATTTATTTCATTATGCGACTAGTGAGTTATCACAAGATGCATTTTTTTGTTGGTTATTAAGTTATTCTAGTAAGGAAGGTAAAATGTTAATTTATGATACGTTCTCTCTATCACAGAAATTCTTAAAGGCAATGCTTGGTAAAAAAGATCAATTCGAATATTTTGTGACGGATATTAGGACTCAGAAAATAGTTTTATTAAATAAAGGAAAAGGAAGACTTGATATTTTTTTGACTATAGAAAAAAGTATAAATAAAGAAAAATTGTATTTAATTATTGAAGATAAGGTAAGTTCGTTGGAACATCATCAAATATATCCATATTATCAAGCAGTATTATACGAGGATAGCACGCTATATAATAATGATAATCTATTTATATCATTTGTTAAATCCGGTTATATGAATAAATGGGAACGTGATGCAATAAATAATAAAAATTCTAAGTATACCATTCTAACATTAAAAGATTTATATTACCTTTTTCAGGGAACAAGTGAAAATATATTAGATTATGTTAAAGATTATTATCAAATAATCAAGGAAAATTATGAATATCAAGAAACAATATATTCTGCTTTATTGAAAGGGAACTTCATAAATATTTATGATCATGAGGTAAATGCTTATTTGTTTTTTGATAGTTTATATGAGCATCAAATATTACATGATTTTATATGGTGTGGGCATGTAAGCAAAAATAATTTCGAGTGCTTAACTTGGAATAAAAGAAAAATAAAAACAAAGCCAGAAGATGAAGTTTCAACATATCTTCAATTAGAAGTGCATCATCTCAAGAAAAAAAAGGTAAGAATCATGATTAGGATGAATACAAGTACTGATTTTGACAGTATAAAACTAAAAACAGAGATGAATCAAAATATGATAAAATATCTTAATTACGAATATAATTATAAAATAATAGGTAGTAGACAAGGAAAATCTTTAGGTATTGGATTTATTGATTTTGAATTAGACAATTGGAAGCATATCAAAAATACAATTTCTGATTTTGAAAAAGCATATATAAGAAGTATTGAAAAGCGTTTATAACGCTTTTTTTGTGCATGAGAATAGAAAAAGAACGCATACTTCTGTATGATAGAAACAAACAGGAGGATTTGATAATGAAATATTTTATGGTAGAAGGCATGTTGAAAAATGTGGATAAATTAAATGATGAAATTATGAAACAGCATATGGCATATACTCAAAAAGCAATGGATGAGGGAATGATTTTCTTATCCGGTTTGAAAAAGGATCAAAGTGGAGGTGTTTTTCTAATCAAAAGTGATACAGAAGAAAGATTAAAGGAATATCTGGATCATGAACCTATGCATCTACATGGGATACAGGATTATCGTTATGTGGAATTTGATGCACATTACATATCAGAAGATTCACACTGGTTTTCATAGCTATAAAATGATAAAATGGAGAAGATAAAGAAAAAATATTGACCTTCCTGTTCATGGAAGGTTTATCATATCTTCGAGGTGAGCTTATGAAAATTAAAGAAGTGAGTGAACAATGTGGCTTATCAAGCAAAAGTATTCGTTATTATGAGGCCATGGGATTATTAGATGTAGAACGCAGTGAAAATGGATATCGGGAATATGATGCATCACAAATTGAACGGTTAAAAGAAATACGCTTATTTCGTGATTTGTTTATTCCAATCGAAGATATTCGTCAATATTACGAAAGTGAGCAATCCATGGATGAATTTATGGCACAGGCAATGAATAAACTACAGCAGCAAATAGAAGAGCGAAAGACTGCAAGAGATTTTTGTGCGTATATCCAGCTGCATTATAAAGAAAAAGATGGTCTGGTATCATATTATGAAAAATGGGGACAGACACATGGCTTTCATTCCGATTTGGAACAACAATACTATAAAAGTACCAAGAATGAAAAGCGCTTGTTATTGATTGGCGCAATCTGGACGTTAATGATCGGGTTGTTTTTCAATATAGATTTTATGGTTACAATGAAGGGCTTTTATATGGTTGTGATTGGCATCGTATTGTTTCTGTCCATTTTAATTTATATGAATGTGTTTTCCATTCATCGAGGCTTGTTGAAGATATTGGATTTCTTATTTATGACAGAGGAAATTCCACATCATATCGAAAATAAATTAAAACGTTATTTTCCCAACCTGATTATCAGAAAGTTGATTCTTCTACTCATTGTGCTATTTTTATGTGCTTGTGTTCTCGGTGTCATAATAGCTATCATGATGTTTCTTTCTTATCTGATAAATATATAACAGGCTTCTACTTGGATAGCGTAAAAGCCTGTTTTTTTAGTATTCAGATTTTAATGCGGATACCATATCAATACAAGTGACTTTCTTGGATACGATAAATATAATCAAAATAGATAACAACAGGGTACCACCACAGGCGAGTATGACAACATAGACAGGAAGATATAAAATGACATCCATACTGTTTTGTACGGTACCTAACATAAAGCTCAACAACCAGTATCCTTCAAATATCCCCAAACAGATACCCATAAAGGTTAACCAGAAATTCTGCTGAAGCATGATTTTACGCAAGGCTGTACTTTGAAAGCCTAATACTTTTAAAGTTGCTAGTTCATGATATCGTTCCATATAGGAAAGTGTTCCTAAATTATATAAAATTACACTGCCAAGTAGTACTGCCGCAATCATAAAAACAGAAATCATCATCATGGTCGCATCCATCATCGTATCTAAATTCTTTTCCATATCCTCACGATATTGAATAGAAGTGATTTGAGAGGATTGTAAATATGCTTTTGCGGGAACTTGGCCAATGATGGCATTTGCATGATAAGGCAGATGTTGTTTCAGCATTTGAGATTTCATGATGGTAACCCCCTGTTCCATAGGGGTACGAAGGATTGCTTCAATACGATTTGTTTGCCATGTGGAGATACTGGAAGGCTTCCATATAAGCACATCTCCTTGTTTCAAATGATATTGATCCGCAATATTTTTTGATATGGCGACTCCATTTGTCAGATGGATAAATGTATCTGTATCTGTGGCAAGACGTTGATAACGCGTATTCGATAATGCTGTCAATAAAAGCTGATCGGTTTTGCCATTTGTTTTGATATCCATATAGGTATGCATGACTTCATCACCATCCATTGCCTGTTGAAGCGTATTGATGGTATCCTGATCAAAGTTCCCATTTATTTTACAATCATATGTCTGTAACTTTTCAAATGTCCAAGTTGTTAAATGCGTCATGGTCGTATACATACCAAAGGCACCAATCAAAAGGGCAGTACAGCCAATGACACCGAAAATACTCATGATACTACGTAAAGGGTTTCTTGTGATATCTTTGATATTCCATTGGGTAATGAAGGAAGCACGTTGAAATATTTTGGGTAAATGAATGGCATGCATGCGTTTTGTATGGCGGTTGGATAAAATCATCGCTGCAGGATAACGTAAATGTTGATGGGTAATACATAAGGCAATCACAAAGGATAGACCTGCACATAAGCAAGGTAGTGCATATGTGAACATGATCGAAGAAGCGGTTAGCTTTGGTAATGTATAGATTTCATTCATAAAAGGATACGTGATAGAAGAAAATGTCAGGGTTCCTAGGATACATCCAATCATTGCGCCACAAAAAGATATGAGTGTACCATGCGCTGCATAATGTAGATATAAACGTGTTTTATGAAAGCCTAAAGCTTTTAATATAGCGATGATAGATGTTTGTTGGTTCAATAAACGATGAATCGTTGTGATGGAAACTAGTAAGGCGATACTTAAAAAGGTGATGGAAAAGATCATACCCAATTCTTTATGTTGATGAATTTCATCCTGTAGCATACTGTAATTGGGATTATCCTTACGCATGGTAATATAGGCGCTTTTACCATCAAAGTCCTTCAATAATGCATCTTTTAAATCTTCACGATTACTTTTTACAAGTACCTTGGTAGGTGTGAAAGGGAAAGGGACATGGGATGTGTTCATATATAGAAAACCATTGTGGATATGATCTGCGACCATCGCATTATCTTTTACTTGATAGATATTTTCCGGTGTCAGGACAAGTGCTAAGATTTTCTTTGTGATTGGTTTACTTTGCATCGTAAATGTGATGGTATCATTCACCTGTAAATGGTGTGCTTTCGCAAAACGTTCATCCAGCCATACCCCATCACTGGTAGTATCAAATGGTTTTCCTTCTATGATTTTTATTTTGGATATTTTATTTTCCTTGATGATATGAACATCTAGTGAGGTATCATCATGATCTTGAAAGTAGGCAGAAAGTGACATGACCTCCTGTGCTTGTATATCTTGACTGTATTGTTTTGGAAAACTTTCTGCCATCACAGTTGCTTCAGCCATATCACATTCCTTCATGAACGTATCCAGGCTTTTTTGCATTCCCTGATATTCACTACTGATACCGGAAAAGATATAACAGCCCATTAACATAAGTAAGAAGATGGCAAGGAAACTGGTCTTTGATTTCCATACATCCCGTAACATTTTTCTAGTTAACATTACCATTCCACTTCCTTTATATCCATGGGATGTTCATGCGTGATGATCGAAGAAATCGTACCATTATGAATAGAAATGACTTTATCTCCACAAGGGGCGATTGCCGCATTATGGGTAACGATAATGGTGGTCTTATGATAAGTGCGGCACATGTTTTGTAAAAGGGATAATATCATTTTGCCTGTATCACTATCCAAGGCACCGGTTGGTTCATCACATAATAAAATATTTGGATTTTTACATAAGGCACGCGCAATGGATACACGCTGTTGTTCACCACCAGATAATTGTCCTGGAAACTGTTTTTTATGCTCTTTTAAACCAACATCCTCTAAGATTTGATGTACAGGTAGAATATCCTTTTTGATATCCTTCATCAAGGCAACATTTTCATATACAGTAAGGGTTGGAATCAAATTATAAAATTGAAATACAAAACCGATTTCTTTGGCACGGTAATCACAAAGCTGCTGTTCATTTTTCTTCGATAATGCATGTTCATTTACAAGGATCTCTCCTTCATCTAATACATCAATGCCTCCTAAAATATTTAATAAGGTACTTTTTCCAGCCCCACTGGGACCTAAGATTACCACAAATTCACCATCTTCTATGGTAAAAGATACTTGTTTTAATGCATAGATATCCTGACTACCTACATGATAGATTTTAGATATGTTGTTTGCCTGAATCATAAAAATTCCTCCTTTTTTGGCATAATAAAAACATGTATGTGAAACACATGCTTTTTTGACTATTTTTTAATGGTCACAAGTCCTGTACATAACATACGAAACACCTTCATAAATTCCTGTCTGGTTTCTTCTGGGTTTTTCTTTTCTTCCAATACATGACGGATACAATCCACAAACATATTGGTGACAATATCCAAATAACCACTTTCATCATTTTCCATTTTCATATGAAATTTCATATGATTTCTAGCTTTCTCCATGAAGGCTTCTCGCAGCTCTACATAATGCGTTGTCTTTAAATCAAATAAAATCAATAAGCACTCATCCATGAGATAACGAAATTCGGTCAATTCTATTTGTGTATTGATTAAATCAAATGCTTCTTCAATATCATCAATGGTATAATCTTGATCATCCTGAACAAAATGTTCTTCTGCCAAATGATTCAGGTTTTCGATAACCGGATCTAGCAGGGTAGTAAGCAGAGCTTCTTTATTATCAAAATAATGATAAATATTCCCCATGGTTGTATTGGCTTTTTTCGCAATCACACGCATGGAACTGTTTTCATAACCTTTATCTAAAAATTCCTGTTTTGCGGCTTCTAAAATCTGTTGGCGTAAATCTTCTTTCTTTACCTGCATAAGATCACCTCCATGCCTCTAGGATACAATAGTTAGATAAAAGAAACAATAGGAAAGGCGGTTAAAAAATCATTTGTGTTCAGGTGATCATTATTGAGTATTGGCTTAAAATAAGGCGATTCTCATATAACGGGAGTAATTCTCGATATACAGGATAGCGCAATGTGTATATATATGTCATAATATAGTTAGAAAAGAGGTGTCAGTTATGGAAAATTTCGCAAAACGTTTAGCACAGCTGCGTAAAGAAAAAGGATATACACAAAGTGAGCTGGCGGATAAAATCGGGGTCAGTAACAAGTCTGTTTCTCGTTGGGAAACAGGAGTTTCCCAAAGTTAAAGATACCACATCAATCCCACGCGGACTTTTGCTCAACCGATACAGCCGGAGGGCTGGATAACAAGAAAAGGCGGTATGCGCCCCGTGGAGGGGTAGCGTACCGCCTTTTCTTGTGGGGGTTTCCAAAGGGGGCAACGCCCCCATTTGGCACACGACTTTGCGAAGCAAAGTGTAGTGTGTTATACGCTCTGCCGGCGTTGCCGTGAAAATGCCGTTGCCGCCGGGGAGGGCAAGGGCATTTGAAGCGGCAGGAAAACAGGGCTGTGCTTGCGTGGCGTGGAGCCGCAAGCGCAGGTCTGGACTCATCAGCAGACAGGGCGTATATGAAAGCCCCAGTTCCTCGTCCTACGCTCCAACTTGTGGACAAAGTGTCCCGAAGTTGTGGCCACACTCCCGGAAAAGTAGCAGGACAACGGGCAACCGTCAAGGCTGAAATGAACGGGTTTACACCCGGCCTTGACCTCCGCCCGCTGTCCCGCTGGATGGGTGGACAAGGCGGCCAATCCCTCAAAGTGCTTGGCCGCTCTCTTTCTGATTTTGAGGTATTCAGTTTTTCAAAATTGAATAATCAAAATAAATTTTTTCGATTGAAAAAATTTTATTTGTTATCATCTTCAATGCCATATTTTTTCTTTTGCCGAATCACATAATTACTGATTTTTTCATCATATAGTGGATACTGGTAATCCAACTGGCATGCCACTTCTGACGAAACCTCCCGGAACAATGCCATACATTGTTCAAAGGATTCCCACATATGGGGATAGGAATCCATATTATAAGTGGACATAAGTCGTTCCCACAATTCCTCTGGGACATATTGCTTCATAAATTTATAGTTTTTTCCCAAACTGAAATGAAATCCCTGTTTGATACCAATCAGCCAGGAAATCATGCGAAGCAATTCTTTTCGTACTATATCATTCATATGGTCAATAGCAAAAAGAATTTCTTTGCGGCATAAGCCCTTTACTACATATGTTGTAGTATTCCAAAATTCATTACAGCAATCGTCAAACATTCTTTGAGTAGGCTTCTGCAAGTGGTAGTCTATATCCGTTGGTATTGGCGGCTTTACGATACGGTTGTCTTTATCCAACAGTAACTTTACCAGTTTATCCCATGTAAAATACTCGTCTATCAGTTCCAGCGGCAGCAAAGTTAAATCTATCTTAACATCATCAGTAAACAGCATTAAATATGAAAATCCCTTTTCTACAGCTGGAAATAATTCCATATCTTCCGGCTTTTGCAGAATCAACCTTTCACCAAATATATCTAGCCATTTATCATCACTTGTGAAGCTGTCCATATCCGTAACAAAAAAAGTAATATCAAAATCCTGAAAATCATCAGGCGGAATATTTGTATTTGTTCTAGATCCTTCCAAAGTAACCATGCGAATGCGTTTGTCTGTTTTTGCAAAATTCAAAACAATATCATAAACTTCCTTTTCTGATCTCATTTTTATCTCCTCCAATTATTGAAATAGGTGTGAAGCCATTTTAGGGCTTTCCCGCCTTGATTACCCTTTAGCAAAGACGGGCGGGACTGTCAACGGCGGCGCATGAAATGCGCCGTTCATCTTGACCGTTGACTGGCTCGGCTGGCTTTGCTATCTTCCTGACAAATGGGAATGTCTAAGATAGTAAAGACGTCCCACATGCAACTCTTTCTTTTATTGCGGAAACCGTATCTTTAATTGTGAATGTAGTTGTGTCTATGACATTTGATTCATATACTCCCAAACCGGAAAATTGCTCCCACATTGTTTCCACTAATTCAATATTTGTTTTTCTATCTAATTTTGAGCGTTCCACAGCTCGCTTCATAGTTTCTTTTTTACTCGCTCTTAATACAATATAGTGTACCTCGTAATCTTCTTGGGCAAGAGCTTTCCATGGCTCCAAAAACCATGGCCCGACAATCCCATCTACAATTACATCATATCCGCCACGAGCATATCGCTTTGCAGCTTCTAAAAAGGCTTCAATGACAACCAGATTTTGCTCGTTGGATTCTGGCAAATGTGGTGGTATTGCGCCTTTGCTTAAGTAATGAAAAAAGTCATCGGTGTGCATATGCACTGATTTATCCATATCTGATTCCTTTGCGACAATTGACGCAGTTGTTGTTTTTCCTGTCCCCGGTGAGCCTGTAATCACAATAATTCTTCCTTGATTCATCTGTATTTTCCCTCACAATTCAAATTTATCACTTTGTTCCTGCCTGCTCAATCATCTTCTTCGCAAACTGCTGGAACATTTCAACAGTTTCTTTATCCATCGGTGTAAGCTGTCCGATCTGTCCAGCTATCATCGCCGTTACATCGTCAATGGAAAGTGGTTTTTGTTTCTGTTCCGCCAGTGCGTCCCGCATGGCTTGGAACATAGCGGCGGTCACAGCTTCTCCCGGCTGTTCCCCGTTGTCAATGTCTTTCTTAATGTCCCGCAGGATAGCCAGGAACACATTTTTGATTTTTTCAATCTCCGCTTCATGTTCCCCTATCTTTTGGGCGTTCAAAAGCTGTAAATCCTGCTTCGCTTCTGCCCGGTGTTCCGGGTGTTCTTTCATCAGGTCGGACAGGGAAGCCGTTGCCATCTCGATAAGCTGGTTTCTTGCTGTTATGCCCTTTGCCGCCGTATCCTGAAAATAAATCCGTATCAAATCTATCAGCTTAGGAAAATTCCTGTGTTCCAACAGGCGGTTGAGGATTTGCACATCAACAGCACCCGTCACAAGCCCCCTCACGGCTCCCTCGGACAAGCCTAATTCAGAAATATCGTAGCTTTTACGAACGCTCACGGTAGACAAGCCCAGTATGTAGTCTGTCGATACCTTAAATTCCTTTGCCACACCTATGAGAATATCACTGCTGACCGTTCTTGTTTCGCCGCTGACAATGCGGCTCAACTGGGAAGCGGAAACGCCTATCTTCTCCGCAAGTTCCTTTTGTGTGATGTGGTTCCCGTTGCATAAATCGGAAATCCGCTGTCCGGGCGTTCCGGGTAAAGCCATAGATACGCACCTCCTCCGCATACTTCCATTATACAGAATGATTGCAAAAATGCAATTTCCAAAGTGTAAACTTCATCAAAATGCAATTCTCGCAATATTCCGGGAATTGCATTTTTTTCGTGTAGACTTAGGGTAGTTCATCGATGGACGGCACCTTGAAAACAGAATGACCGTCCGAAAAGGAATACCCCGGCTGGGGAAGCACCGCAAGGAGTCGGACTTCGGGACAAAATGTCCCGAAGTTGCGAGGAGCGTGCCAACGCCGGAACACGCCGCAGGAATGGGGCAGGAAACCTTTTCGGGGAGAACGGCAACGGAAAGCAAAATGGAGGGAACGCATGAGAGATAACCCCTATAAAGACTTGCCGCCGCTGGAACGCAGGCCGGACGGTTCCCTTTACCGCATGACCCCGGCGCAGAGAAAACAGGCGGCCAGCCTGATACGCCGGGAGTGCTGTTGCTGTGAGGACGGCAACTGCATTGTCCTTGACGATGGGGACACCTGCACCTGTCCGCAGACGATTTCTTTCTCGGTCTGCTGTAAGTGGTTCCGCTGGGCGGTCTTGCCGCTGGACGGGACGCTGGAAGCGGAGATTTTCCGGGATAAGGACTTGAAACGCTGTGAGGTCTGCGGCGGTGTGTTCGTCCCCAAATCCAACCGGGCAAAATACTGCCCCGGCTGTGCCGCCAGAGTTCACAGGCGGCAGAAAACAGAAAGTGAACGGAAAAGGAGGTCTGCTGTGGACAGTTAGGAGCGAAAAAAGCCTTGATTTATCAGGCTTCGCAAGCCCCAAACCGGGGCTGGTGGTATAAAGTATCGCCCGCCCCGGAAAACGGGCTTCTAACCGTCCACAAAACGCACTATGACAAATACCATCTATATCCATCAGCCGGAAAAGGCGTTCAGCTTCACCCGGCTCCCGAATTTCCTCTTTGAAGCCCCCACATTCAAGCCCTTGTCCAACGAGGCAAAGGTTCTGTACGCCTTTATCCTGCGCCGGACAGAGTTATCCCGCAAGAATGGGTGGGCGGATGATTGCGGACGGATTTATCTGTACTATCCCATCTGCGAGGTGGTTGACCTGCTCCACTGTGGGCGGCAGAAAGCGGTAAACACCCTGCGGGAACTGCAATACGCCGGGCTGGTGGAGATCCAGAAGCAGGGCTGTGGAAAACCCAACCGCATTTTCCCAAAATCCTATGAAGCGGTTCCAAACACCGACTTCAAGAAATCCGGTTCTGGTACGCCGGAGGGCTGAAAACCGTACTTATGAAGTGAGGAAATCACTCCCCGGAAGTACGAAAACCGGACGGTATATAGAAATACAAAGATTAAAAAGATTTATTTATATTCTATCCATTCCAATCCTATCCGAGCTAATTTCTGCGGGATTTTCCCTGTGGAAAACCCCGGATAGGAAAGGAATGGGGAAAGGAGCAGAATGGCACAACACGCAATTTTGCGGTTTGAGAAGCACAAGGGCAACCCGGCAAGGCCGCTGGAAGCCCATCACGAAAGACAGAAAGAACAATACGCCAGCAACCCCGACATTGACACAAGCCGGAGCAAGTACAACTTTCATATCGTCAAGCCAGAGGGCAGGTACTATCATTTCATTCAAAACCGCATTGAACAGGCCGGGTGCCGAACCCGCAAGGACAGCACACGGTTTGTCGATACGCTGGTAACTGCCAGCCCGGAGTTTTTCAAGGGGAAATCCCCAAAGGAGATACAGGCGTTTTTCCAGAGGGCGGCGGACTTCCTCATTGGCCGGGTAGGACGGGAAAATATCGTGTCGGCGGTGGTACACATGGACGAGAAAACGCCCCACCTGCATTTGACCTTTGTTCCGCTGACAAAGGACAACCGCCTGTGTGCAAAGGAGATTATCGGCAACCGGGCAAACCTGACGAAGTGGCAGGACGATTTTCACGCCTATATGGTGGAGAAATATCCTGACTTGGAGCGTGGGGAGAGCGCCAGCAGGACAGGCCGGAAGCATATCCCCACCCGGCTTTTCAAACAGGCGGTTTCCCTCTCCCGGCAGGCAAGAGCCATTGAAGCCACACTGGACGGCATTAACCCGCTGAACGCCGGAAAGAAAAAAGAGGAAGCCCTCTCCATGCTGAAAAAGTGGTTCCCGCAGATGGAGAATTTCTCCGGGCAGTTGAAAAAGTACAAGGTCACAATCAATGACCTGCTGGCGGAGAATGAGAAGTTGGAAGCAAGGGCAAAGGCCAGCGAAAAAGGAAAGATGAAAGATACGATGGAACGGGCAAAGCTGAAAAGCGAACTGGACAATTTACAGCGGCTGGTTGACCGTATCCCGCCGGATATACTGGCGGAACTGAAACGTCAGCAGCGGCACACGGTAAAGGAAAGGTGATAGATATAAGCAGAAATTTTCGCCGCCTCTGTGCGGCATTGTACCTTGAAAACTGAATATGGAGGACACTGGATGGCAAAAAGTGAAAGCGATATTTTTACACCCCGAACAGGGCAGGTTATACAAGCAGAGAACGGCACGCAGTATTTTGTATGTGGGAACAACCGTATAAAAATCTCCGAACACTTCGCCGCAGGCGGGAAGCCCCTCGGTGATCTGATTGTAGATGTGGTGCGGCATACCGCAGAAAAAGCCGCTTCAACCTGATAGCCCATCATTGATAACACGCCCACGCTTATGATATAATTGCCATAGAGCAAAAGTATTGTAAGCGTGGGTTGTTTCTTTAGAAGGAGGATTTTTACGGTGAAACAACCTTACAATACTACGATTTACAACACGGCGCTTTATATGAGATTGAGCCGGGACGATGAACTGCAAGGAGAAAGCGGGAGTATTCAGACACAACGCATGATGCTCCGGCAATATGCCGCCGAGCATGGCCTGAATGTCATAGATGAATATATCGACGATGGATGGTCTGGAACGAACTTTGACAGGCCGGATTTTCAGAGAATGATTGATGACATTGAGGACGGGAAAATCAACTGCGTTGTTACGAAGGATTATTGTGCGATAATAGGACTAAATCAGAAAGACCTTGAAAATCAAGGCATTCTGGCTTAGTCCCTTCTTTTTTTGACCGAAAACAAAGGACTTTCACAATAATCAAGCAAGCCGGAGGGTGCTGCTGCACACTTCCGGCAGAAGGAGGATATAGTGGGTGCTATCAAAGTCTTCTTGAAGGAGGTTCTGCTTCCAATCGCGCTTGCGTTCTGCCTCGCGTCATTTCTCAAGCCGATCTATATGCCTGACGGCGTATGTGACTACTTCCTTATGTGGATCTGCGTCGGCTTGCCATTCGGCATCCGGAGGATGTGCCTCTGGCTCGTTCCCAGCGGCTACGGTATCTCCGGCTCAGTCGGCATCTTCGCATTGAACTTAATCATAGGCGGTCTTATCGGAGGACTTGCCTTCTTCATCGGGCTGCTGCTCGGTGTCATTCATACCATCCGAGAAATCATCTGAACTACATCGTAAACGAAGAGGGTTTGTTTCTTCTCCAATTTGGAGTAAGAAGCAAACCCTCTTTTTTTGTTGCCCAAAAGCCGCAATATTTGCTGGCGATGCGGCGAAAGAAAGGAGTTTTTAAGCATGAAACGCATGACAGCCGGTGATCTGCAAGCACTGGAATTGCTGATGCAGACCACACCCGGCTTTGAGCATTATGACAGCGGTGTGGATGGCATTCTCCCTGAGTGCCGAAGCTGCCGCTTTCATCGTCCCTTCTGGAAATATCAGTCCTGCGTGTTTGCGGAGTGTCCCTACTGCTGCAATCCCGTTTCAACCCTCAAAAATCAAAGTGGCACATCTGATGCCGGAAAGGAAGCCAGTCATGGATAACAAAATCGAAATCTTCAAGAATGAACAGTTTGGTGAGGTAAGAACGATCCTCGAAGGAGAAAAAGTTCTGTTCTGTGCAGCAGATGTTGCAAAGGCACTCGGTTACACCAACCCGAACAAGGCGGTCAACGACCATTGCAGGGCTATAACGAAACGTTCTACCCCTATCAGCGGGAAAGTTCAGAGTATCAACTTCATCCCGGAAGGAGACGTTTATCGGCTAATTATTCGCAGCAAACTTCCTGCGGCTGAAAAGTTTGAACTGTGGGTATTTGATGAGGTCATTCCTACCATTCGCAAGACCGGCGGCTACATGACGGACTCCCTTCTGGAACGCATTCAGAAGGAACCTGCGGTCATTGTGGAGTTTGCTCAGGCGTTGATTCTGGAAAAGAATCGTGTGAAGGCTCTTGAGTGTGAGCTGAACACGGCGAAGCCCAAAGCCGATTACTACGACGCCTTCATCAATCCGGATGACTGCACCAATATCCGAACGACGGCGAAGGAACTGAAAATCCCGGAGCGCAAGTTCGTCCAGTTCCTTCTCAAAGAAAAGTACCTGTTCCGCTCTCCTTCCGGGCAGCTACTTCCCTACAACAAGGACAGCAATGCCGGACTGTTCATCGTCCGCGATTTTGTGACGTTCTGCTACACCGGTTCTCAGACCTACTTCACGCCGAAGGGCAAGGAGGTCATCCGAATGAAGTTCCAGAAAAAGTGCGGCGAAGAACTGCTTCCCAAGATAGCAAGGTGATTTTCGTGGCAGTCTATCGCGTAAATAAAAATCGTGGCTATACCGTCATGGCGAACTTCCACCTCCGAGACAAGAGCCTGTCACTCAAGGCGGTCGGTCTTCTCTCAAAGATGCTCTCGTTCAATGATGGCTGGAAGTTCTCAACCAAGGGACTTTCTGCAATCTGCAAGGAAGGTCCGGATGCCATTCTCTCCGCGCTCCGTGAGCTTGAAAAGCACGGCTACCTTGTCCGGCACCGGCAGAGAGACGGTAAAGGCAGGATGAGCAGCACAATCTTTGAGATATACGAAGAGCCGCAGGAGTCCACGCCAGAACGGGAAATACCACACACGGAAAATCCATGTGTGGAGAAGCCAGATGTGGATAATCCACGCGGGGATAAGTCCGCACAAATAAATACTGATCAAGTAATTACCCAAGAAAGAAATACTCTCTCAAAGAACTATCAATCCATCAATCTTGATGGGATGGACAGGATGGATGAGCGAAGCGAGTATGAAGAGATTATCAAAGAGAATCTTGACTACGACATTCTCTGTCAGAATCCGAAGTTCGATAAAGACCGCTTCCGGGAGATCATGGACATCATGCTGGATGCCGTCTGTTCCACTGCGCCGACCATCCGCATCAATGGCGAGGATATGCCGCAGCAAGTAGTCAAATCCCGCTTTCTCAAGCTGAATAGCAGCCACATTGAGTACGTTCTGGAAGCAATGAACAAGAACCCGTCAGACATCCGTAATATCCGGGCGTACCTGTTGACCTCTCTGTATAACGCCTCTATGACGATAGACAATTACTACTCCGCCCTCGTCAATCATGATTTCTACGGGCAGGACAGATCGGCAGGGTCAAAGAAGCCGAAGACCTACGATTATAGCCTTTGTGAAGACACTCTTTAATGAATACCATCGTGAGCAATGCTCGGAAAGGAGGACAGTGTAAATGAAAATTATCTATCGCCGGATTGTGCCGCCTTAGCTGTGGCAGCAGTCCCAATAATCATTCCAACGAAAGGAGGTAAACGCCGCAATGCAGGATGAAGTCAACACCAAAGTTGTTGCAATCATGATCAAGGGCGGCAAAATCTCAGCCGAGGTGCTGAAAAAGGCTCTGGACAAGTTCGTTCAGGAGATCGAGAAGGCGCAGAAGCAGATGCAGCAGCCCAAAACCTATCGCGGCAAGCAGTCCATCAAGCATCTGATGAGCCAGAACGCCGCCATCTCCAACATCGAAGTGACGGATGGCAACATCAAGTCCTTTGAGCGGACTGCCAGCAAATACGGTCTGGACTTTGCGCTCAAGAAGGACGTTTCCGTAGAACCGCCCAGCTACCTTGTCTTCTTCAAGGGACGGGATGTTGATGTGATGACCGCCGCGTTCAAGGAGTTCTCCGCCAAAACCGTCAAGCAGAAGGAACAGCCGTCCATCCGGCACAAGCTGGATCAGGAGAAAGTTCAGAGCAAGGCGCAGCATAAGGAGAAGGTCAAGGTCAAGACCAAGGATCGGGGTGTGGAGCTGTGAACAAACCCGATGTGAAGAAGCTCGTTCTTCTGAACCTACCGTATGTCTTCGCCTTCTACTTTGCGGATAAGATCGCCGCCGTATTTCGTCTCGCTCCCGGCACGGAGTTCATCGACAAGCTGACAAACGGCTTTGCTGTATTCGGCACTGCCTTTGCAAATCCGCTGCCCAGCTTTCATCCCGTCGATCTGCTCATCGGTCTGATTGCCGGTGCGTTGCTCAAGCTGGCGGTCTACGTCAAAGGCAAGAACCGCAAGAAGTTCCGGCAGGGCGAAGAATACGGATCTGCACGATGGGGCAAGCCGGAGGACATCAAGCCGTACACGGATCCGGAGTTCTCGAACAACGTCATCCTAACGCAGACGGAGTTCCTGACCATGAACAGCCGCCCGAAGCAGCCGAAATACGCCCGCAACAAAAATATCCTTGTCATCGGCGGTTCCGGCTCAGGCAAGACGCGCTTTTTCGTGAAGCCAAACCTGATGCAGATGCACAGCAGCTATGTTGTGACTGACCCGAAGGGTACGGTGCTGCTGGAATGCGGCAAAATGCTTGAAAAGGGCGGCTACATCATCAAGTCGCTGAACACCATCAATTTCCGGAAATCCATGCACTACAACCCGTTCAGCTACATCCGCAGCGAGAAGGACATCCTCAAGCTGGTCAATACGATCATCGTCAATACGAAGGGAGACGGCGATAAGTCCGGCGAAGATTTCTGGGTCAAGGCGGAAAAGCTCTACTACACAGCTCTCATCGGCTACATCTGGTACGAGGCACCCGACCACGAGAAAAACTTTACTACTCTGCTCGAAATGATCAATGCCTCGGAAGCCAGAGAGGACGATGAGACCTTCAAGAACCCCGTGGATGTCATGTTCGATGAGCTGGAAGCCCGCGATCCTGACCACTTTGCGGTCAAGCAATACCGCAAATACAAGCTGGCGGCGGGCAAAACTGCTAAGTCGATTTTGATTTCCTGCGGTGCAAGGCTTGCGCCCTTCGACATCGCAGAGTTGCGGGAACTGATGAGCTACGATGAGATGGAGCTGGACACAATCGGAGACCGGAAGACGGCGCTGTTCGTCATTATTTCCGATACCGATGACACCTTCAATTTCGTCGTGGCGATCATGTATTCTCAGCTCTTCAACCTTCTCTGCGACAAAGCAGATGACGTTTACAACGGACGGCTTCCCGTCCATGTTCGCTGCCTGCTGGACGAGTTTGCGAACATCGGTCAAATCCCGAAGTTTGATAAGCTCATTGCCACCATCCGAAGCCGGGAAATCTCGGCGTCAATCATCTTGCAGTCCCAGTCTCAGCTCAAAACCATCTACAAGGATGCGGCGGACACCATTACGGGCAACTGTGACTGCACACTTTTCCTCGGCGGAAAAGAAAAATCGACCCTCAAGGAAATCAGCGAGGTGCTGGGCAAGGAGACAATCGACCTTTACAACACCTCAGAAACCCGTTCCAACAACAACTCCTACGGCTTGAATTATCAGAAGACCGGCAAGGAACTGATGTCTCAGGATGAGATCGCCGTCATGGACGGAGCCAAGTGTATTTTGCAGCTTCGAGGTGTGAGACCTTTTCTCAGTAACAAATACGACATTACGAAGCATCCCAAATACCGACAGCTCTCCGACTACGACAAGCGGAACACCTTTGACATCGAGAAGTACCGGCAGCACAAGCTGGTAGTCAAGCCCGATGACACATTCGACCTCTATGATATGGGCGAGGTCGATGCAGATTAAAGCCCCGTCGCTGCACTGCGCAGTGGGTAAAGCCTGATGGCTCATCCCAAAGCAGAACAGCGACGGGGCTTCTTTTTTTATGCCCATTTTCAAAAATACACACTCAACTTTCATCGATTCAAGGAGGAAAATCTATGGCTTTCATCAATCAGGCTGTCACGGTTCTTCAGACGCTCGTTATCGCCCTCGGCGCAGGTCTCGCAGTGTGGGGTGTTGTCAACCTCATGGAAGGCTACGGCAACGACAACCCCGGCGCCAAGTCTCAGGGCATCAAGCAGCTCATGGCTGGCGGCGGTGTGGTGCTGATCGGCACGACCCTCATCCCCCTGCTCTCCGGTTTGTTCGGCTAATCCACGGCAAGCCCAGCTTAACCGAAGGGTGGTGAAATATTGGGCAGCATTTTAGAAAAGATCGAACAGGCTCTCAAGGATATGCTGATCGGATGGATCGAGAGCAACCTGACCAATATGTTCACCGATGTCAACGAGAAGGTAGGAACGATTGCCGCCGAGGTCGGGCAAACTCCGTCCGGCTGGAACGGCGGCGTGTACCAGATGATCCGGGGACTATCCGAAAACGTGATAGTCCCCATCGCTGGTATCATCATCACCTTCGTTTTGTGCTACGAGCTGATTTCCATGATCACCGAGAAAAACAACCTTCATGACATGGACACTTGGATGTTCTTCAAGTGGTTTTTCAAGGCGGCTGTGGCGATCTACCTCGTGACGCACACCTTTGACATCGTGATGGCAGTATTCGACATCGGGCAGAACGTGGTTTCCGGCGCAGCAGGAGTCATCCACGGCAACACCAGCATTGACATTGACGCGACGATTGCGCAGATGCGTACCGGCATGGAGAACATGGGCGTCGGAGAACTGCTCGGACTGTCGATAGAAACGCTTCTGATCAGCCTGTGCCTCAAAATCATGGCAATCCTCATTACGGTCATCCTCTACGGGCGCATGATTGAGATTTACTGCACCGTGAGCATTGCGCCTATTCCCATCGCAACCATGAGCAACCGCGAATGGGGCAGCATCGGCACGAACTATCTGAAAGGCTTGTTCGCTCTGGCATTTCAGGGCTTTCTCATCATGGTCTGCGTCGGCATCTATGCGGTGCTGATCAACGGCATGATCATCGCAGACAACATTCATTCGGCTCTGTTCTCTGTGGCAGCGTACACGGTCATTCTGTGCTTCTCGCTGTTCAAGACCGGAAGCCTCGCAAAATCCATCTTCCATGCGCACTAAGGAGGTCGGCAGCATGAAGAAGTACAGCATTATCTACGCCGATCCCCCTTGGGCGTATCGGACTTACTCCAAGAAGGGACAGGGACGGTCGGCGGAAAGCCACTACCCGACAATGTGCATTGAAGACATCAAGGCACTTCCGGTCGGTGAGCTTGCCGCTAAAGACTGCACTCTGTTTCTCTGGATCACGTTCCCGTGCCTCTGTGAAGCACTCGAAGTGTTGACGGCATGGGGCTTTTCCTATAAGACCGTGGCTTTTGTATGGGTGAAGCAAAACCGCAAGAACGATGACCTCTTCACCGGCATGGGGTATTGGACAAGGGCAAACGCGGAAATCTGCATCCTTGCCACGAAGGGACACCCGAAGCGAGTTGACGCCGGTGTGCGTCAGGTCATCCTCAGCCACATCGAAGAGCATTCCAAAAAGCCGGATGAAGCGCGGGAGCGCATTGTTCGGCTCATGGGAGACCTTCCCCGCGTAGAGCTTTTTGCCCGACAGTCTCCCGAAGGCTGGGACGTTTGGGGCAACGAGGTCGAATGCACGGCACATCTTCCAATGGAGGAAACACCATGCTGCGGCTAAGACCTATCTCTCTTCGAGACGCCAACGAGTATGTCCGGAAGCATCACCGGCATCACAAGCCGGTTGCCGGTCACAAGTTTTCCATCGGCTGTGAAGCAGACGGTGAGCTGGTCGGTGTAATCATCGCCGGGCGTCCCGTCAGCCGGTATCTGGATGACGGCTTCACATTGGAGGTTACAAGGCTATGCACCAACGGGGCGAAGAACGCTTGCAGCTTTCTCTACGGCGCGGCGGCAAGAGCTGCTGCGGCTATGGGCTATAAGCGCATCATCACCTACACACTGGAAAGTGAAAATGGCGCAAGCCTTCTGGCTTCCGGCTGGATCTGTCAAGGCAAAGCGGGTGGACTTCGCTGGACGGGCAAGCGTCAACCGAAGGAGGATCAATATCCCGCACAAATGAAGCTGCGCTATGAAAAGCAGCTTAGAAAGGAGGAAACAGTCAATGGCATTTGTTCCGGTCCCGAAGGATCTTAACCGCGTCAAAACGAAGGTCATGTTCAACCTGACCAAGCGGCAGCTCATTTGTTTTTCCGTCGCTGCGGCAGTCGGCGTCCCGATCTTCTTTCTGGCGAAGGCACATCTCGACTTGTCTACGGCGGCAATGCTGATGGTGGTCATCATGCTCCCGTTCATCTTCTTCGCGCTTTACGAGAAGGACGGACAGCCCGCCGAAAAGTATCTGTACCACATCGTACAGTCCATGTTCATCCGCGACAAGGTTCGTCCCTATCGCACAAACAACCTCTACGCTGAGATTCAGCAGAAAATCAAAGAACAGGAGGAATTGCAGCTTGAACAACAGCACAGCAAAGGCAAAGCCTAAGATGACCGTCAAAAACGGCATCGTTTACGGCGATGCCCTTTCCGCTCAGGAAAAGAAGCGGCTCGTCATGCAGAAGAAAAAGGACAGGAAGGCAAAGAAAGTCCGCAAGTCCGCCCAGCAGACCATTCCCTATGTGGAGATGAGCCGCGACGGTATCTGCAAGGTAAACAGCCGCCTCTACACGAAGTCCATCGCCTTTGAGGACATCAACTACCAGCTTGCGCAGAACGAGGACAAAACTGCCATCTTTGAGAACTGGTGCGACTTTCTGAACTACTTTGACAGCTCGATTTTCGTTCAGCTCTCCTTCATCAATCAGAAGGCAAGCCTCAATGAGTTCCGCAAGCGCATCAACATTCCGGCACAGGAGGACGCCTTCAACGACATCCGCTCCGAGTATTCCGGTATGCTGCAAAGTCAGCTCACCAAGGGCAACAACGGACTGGTCAAGAAGAAGTACATCACCTTCGGCATTGAGGCAGACTCCCTCCGCACGGCAAAGCCGAAGCTCGAACGCATCGAGACCGACATTCTCAACAACTTCAAAACCCTCGGCGTGAGGACGGAGCCGCTGTCCGGCTACGAGCGGCTGAAAGTGCTTCATGATGTGTTTAACATGGACACCAACGAGCCGTTCCGCTTTTCCTTTGACATGGTTGCTCGGACAGGACTCAGTACGAAGGACTTCATCTCGCCCACTTCCTTTGACTTCCGTGAAGGCAAGTGTTTCAAGATGGGCAGAACCATCGGCGCGGTGAGCTTCCTGCAAATCCTCGCGCCGGAACTCAATGACCGTATGCTTGCCGACTTCCTTGAGATGGACAGCAACATCACGGTCAATTTTCATATCCGGACGATTGACCAGGCGAAGGCAATCAAGAGCATCAAGTCGAAGATCACCGACCTCGACAAGATGAAGATTGAAGAGCAGAAAAAGGCTGTCCGCTCCGGCTACGATATGGACATCATCCCGTCCGATCTCGCTACCTTCGGCGGTGAGGCAAAGCGTCTGTTGCAGGATCTCCAGACCCGCAATGAGAGACTGTTCCTTGTGACTATCCTCATCATGAATACGGCAACCAACCGCCAGAAGCTCGAAAACGCGGTGTTCCAGACCGCCGCCATTGCCCAAAAGTATAACTGTGCGCTCAAGCGTCTTGACTTCCAGCAGGAAGAAGGGCTGATGTCCTCTCTGCCTATCGGCGTCAATCAGGTGGAGATCGAGCGCGGGCTGACTACTTCCAGCACAGCGGTTTTCGTGCCGTTTACCACGCAGGAGCTTTTTCAGGGCGGCGAAGCTCTCTACTACGGGCTGAACGCGCTGTCCAACAACATGATCATGGTTGACCGCAAGCAGCTCAAAAACCCCAACGGGCTGATCTTGGGTACACCCGGTTCCGGTAAGTCCTTCTCCGCCAAGCGCGAAATGACGAACGCCTTCCTCATCACGGAGGATGACATCATCGTCTGCGACCCCGAAGCCGAGTATTTCCCCCTCGTGCAGAAGCTCGGCGGTCAGGTCATCCGCATTTCGCCGGTCAGCACGGATTACATCAATCCGCTGGACATCAACACGAACTACTCCGAAGAGGAAAACCCGCTGACGCTGAAATCCGACTTCATTCTCTCCATGTGCGAGCTGATTGTCGGCGGCAAGGACGGCTTGCAGCCGGTTGAGAAGACCATCATTGACCGCAGTGTCCGTATGGTCTATCAGGAGTTCCTTGCAGACCCCAAGCCGGAGAAAATGCCGATCCTCGAAGACCTCTACAACATTCTGAGAAATCAGAAGGAGCCGGAGGCACAGCGCATTGCAACTGCCCTTGAAATCTATGTTCACGGCTCTCTGAACGTCTTCAATCACAGAACGAATGTGGATGTCAACAACCGCTTTGTCTGCTATGACATCCGCGAACTCGGCAAGCAGCTCAAAAAGCTCGGTATGCTGATCGTGCAGGATCAGGTGTGGAACAGAGTTACCATCAACCGCGCCCAGCACAAGGCAACGCGCTACTACATGGACGAGTTCCACCTTTTGCTGAAAGAGGAACAGACCGCCGCGTACAGCGTGGAAATCTGGAAGCGTTTCAGAAAATGGGGCGGCATCCCGACCGGAATCACGCAGAACGTCAAGGATCTTCTTGCCTCCCGCGAGGTGGAGAACATTTTTGAAAACTCGGATTTTGTCTACCTTCTAAATCAGGCATCCGGCGACCGGCAGATTCTCTCGAAGGCGCTGAACATCTCGCCCAGCCAGCAGAACTACATCACCAACTCCAACGCCGGTGAGGGGCTGATCTTCTACGGCTCGACCATCGTTCCCTTCAAGGACGATTTCCCGAAGGACACCCAGCTCTACCGCATCATGACCACCCGCTTAGAAGAAACCGTACAGAACTGATAGGAGGATTTTTGAATATGACCAACAAGATGATTACCATTCCCTATGCGGACGCTATCGAATACGGAGAGAACACCTCCGCGCTGTTTAAGGCTCTGTGGGAGCTGACCGATCTGATCCGACTGGAAAGCGACCTCAAGAAGCATCACCGCGCCTACCTCCATGTGAGGGAGGACATCGACGAGAAGGTCAAGGAGGCGCGTCAGATTATGACCAAGGTATCTGTGGATATGATCGGTTTCTACTTCAAGGTTGATGTTCCCAAGTGCAGTAACAGCGACGAGAATACCCCTTTCGCAGACGCGGCGGATGATGAAGCCGTATCTATCCCCAAGGACAGGTATGAGCTGATGATCGACGATCTGCTCACGATGTCCGAAATCATTCAGTGCGTCGCAGATATGCGCACGCAGGATGTGAAGGCAATCCGCGAGTTTGGCAAGTTCGTCCCCGCCTTCGCTGCCTTCGAGAAGAACCGCCTGAGCCTCTATCGTGAGGCAGCGAAGGAAGCAGAGGAAATCTTCGACCGTTGGGCGGACGAGATTGACAATCTCGACGAGGACTTCATGGAAGACGAGGACTACGAGCCGGACGAGTATTACTCCGACTGATATGCGCTCAAATCCGAAGAAAGGAGCTGGTTTTTATAGAGCTTGACATCATTCATACCGGCGATTGCCTTGAAATCCTGAAAACCCTGCCCGATGACAGCGTTCATTGCTGTGTGACGTCCCCTCCGTATTACGCGCTCCGCGATTACGGCATGGAGGCTCAGATCGGCAGAGAGACAACGCCGAAGGAATATATCTCGCGCCTGACGGAAGTGTTTACCGAAGTCAGGCGCGTTTTGCGTCCGGATGGAACGCTCTGGCTGAACATCGCGGACACCTACGCTGGAAAGGGCAATCAGGGTGATTTCATTGACCCGAAGAACCCCAACGGCAGAAACGGTCAGGCTGTGGCTCTCAACAACAAGGTTGAGGGCTGCAAGCCGAAGGACATGATCGGCATTCCGTGGATGCTGGCTTTTGCCCTCCGCGATACCGGCTGGTATCTGCGCAACGACATCATCTGGATGAAGGATAACCCCATGCCGGAGAGCGTGAAAGACCGATGCGCCCGCTGCTATGAGCATATTTTCCTGTTCTCCAAGTCCAAGAAGTATTTCTTTGACTACAAGGCAATCTCCGAGCCGATTGCTCCCGCAACGGCAGAACGCCTCAAGCGCGGCATGAAGGGCGGCAACAAGTACGGCAAGCCCGTTCCCGGTCAGCCTCAGCCGCAGACCATCAACCGCCCGCGTGAGCATGGCGAGATCAAGGACGCAGACATCAATCCGCTCCGCAACAAGCGCGACGTCTGGAAGATCAACACCGTCCCCTTTAAGGGCGGTCACTATGCCGCCTACCCTCCGAAGCTGGTTGAAACCTGTCTTCTCGCCGGTTGTCCCGAAGGCGGCGTTGTGCTTGATCCCTTCATG
This sequence comes from Absiella sp. AM09-50, assembly GCF_003433845.1. Lineage (NCBI taxonomy): Bacteria > Bacillati > Bacillota > Erysipelotrichia > Erysipelotrichales > Erysipelotrichaceae > Amedibacterium > Absiella sp. AM09-50. The sequence continues at coordinate 184,603 of NZ_QVFI01000004.1, read as the reverse complement.
GGAAGCGGCACAACCGGCATGGTTGCCTCACAGATGGGGCGTCATTTCATCGGCATCGAGCTGAATCCGGCGTACACCGAGCTTGCCTACAAGCGGATTGGAGGTGAAATCTGATGTCCAAGGAACCGGAACTTAAAGCCTGTGACAAGGTAGTCGTGCGGATGACGAGGGAAGGCGCAGTCGAGGAAAACCTGACGGCTGGCACCGAGCAGCGTGTGTCAAAGCGGCTGGAAGACGCAGAGCTGGTCAAGCCCGCTGAGACAGCCGAGCCTTCCGAGGCACTTTCCCCGGAGGAACAGAAAAAGGTGCAGATGCGCCGCCAGCAGCGTCAGTTTCAGGCGGAACACGCCGAGGATAACGACACACAGCCGCCCTCGGAAACGTCTGTCACAGAAGAGAAAAGGGCAGAAAATCCACCCCAGAATGTACCCGAACCGCTGCCCTCATCGGAAACGCCGTTCAAGCCGCCTGCTTTGGAGCAGCACGGCGTTTCTTCGCATACCGGCACGGTGATTGCCGAAACGGTTGTCACACACAAGCTGCGCAAGACCTCTGCGGTTGAAGCCGTTGACGCGGATGCCATTCTCACTCAAGCGGCGGAAACCGCCTCTGCAAAGCCGCTCTCGGACGATGCCGTCCCGCCCACGAAGCGGATGCAGAAGCTCGAAAGGAAGTCCGAGAAGGCGCATGAGCGTCTGGACGCTGCCCGCGAGAAGCTGCCCACGCACAAGGTTCTCAAGAAAGAGCGCGTCTTTGATGAAGAGACCGGAAAGGGCAAAACCCGCCTTCATTTTGAGGATGAGCTGAAAAAGCCCACGGGCAAAGGCAAGCTGCAATTTGAGGCAGATAAAACCGTCCGCAAGGTCGGTGACACCCTCGCTTCCGGCATTCACGGCAAAATCCATGAGGTCGAGCAGGAAAACTCGGCTGTCGAGGCGGCGCACAAAACAGAGATTGTCGCCGAGACCGCCGCAAGGCATTTCAGTCATCACAGAGAAAAAAGCGTCAACAAGCCCTATGAGAAGGTCTCCAAGCTGGAACATAAGGCGGATGCTGCTGATGCAAAGCTCCAATATGAGAGAAATCAGCAGGAGCATCCTGAGATGAAGAAGCAGAACATGAACAAGCACTACCAGAAGCAGAACATCAAGAAGGAATATGCCGCTGCACGGAATGCCGGGTCTCAGACCGCCGGGACTGCCACAAAGAATACCGGCAAGAAGCTCGGTGAGAAGGCGTCCGACAAGATCAAGGAGTTTTTTGAGAAAAACAAGAAGGTCTTCATCTGGGTCGGAGTCGGAATTGCCCTTCTCGTTTTGCTCGGTGCCGGAATCAGCTCGTGTTCGATGCTCACCTCTACCGGCTCGTCGGTTATCGCTTCCTCTTATCTCAGCGAGGATGACGCGATGCTCGGCGCGGAGGCGCAGTATTGCCGGATGGAGCAAGAGCTGCAACGCTATCTCGACACCTACGAAAGCACTCACAACTATGATGAATACCACTTCGATCTGGATGACATTGAGCATGACCCCTATGTGCTGATCTCCATTCTATCAGCTCTCCATGAGGGCGAGTTCACGCTGGATGAGGTGCAGGGAACGCTCCAAATGCTGTTTGAAAAGCAGTACATCCTTACCGAAGAGGTTATCGTCGAAACCAGATACCGCACGGAGACCGACACATGGACGGATGCAGACGGCAACACGCACACGGAAACCTACCGCGTCCCGTATGACTACTACATCTGCAACGTGAAGCTCGAAAACTTCAATCTCTCCCATGTCCCGGTCTACATCATGTCTCAGGAACAGCTTTCCATGTACGCAACGTATATGTCGGTGCTGGGCAACCGCGAGGATCTGTTCGGTGATTCTCCCTATGTGGACAAGTACATCACAAATCCTCCCGCCGACTACGATGTCAACCCGGAATACCTGAACGACGAGAAGTTTGCGACACTGATCACCGAGGCGGAAAAGTATCTCGGCTATCCGTATGTGTGGGGCGGCTCCAATCCCGACACATCCTTTGACTGCTCCGGCTTCGTCAGCTACGTTCTCACGAACAGCGGTCTTGTGAATACCGGTCGGCTGGGCGCACAAGGGCTTTACAACGTCTGTACGCCGGTCTCAAAGGCGAATGCACAGCCCGGTGATCTCATCTTTTTCGTCGGGACGTATGACACCCCCGGCGTGTCCCACGTCGGCATTTATGTTGGTGATGGGGTCATGATCCACTGCGGCGATCCCATTCAGTACACATCTATCAACTCTTCCTATTGGCAGCAGCATTTCTACGCCTTCGGAAGACCCGCCTATTAAAAGAAAGGAGTTTTTCATGAATCCCAAGTATCAGAAAGTCCTCTCCGACATTGAGAAGGCTGAAAAGAAGAAGTCCGAAATCGAAGGTCAGCTCAAGGAGCTGTACGACAAGAAGACAGAGCTGGAAAACCTTGAAATCATCAATACCGTGCGCTCTATGGTGATGGACAAGGATCAGATCATGGTGTTCCTGTCTTCCATGAAGGGCGGCACCAAACCCGCTGAAAATACGGAGGTAATCGACAATGCGTAAGAAGTTTCGTTTTCTGACCGTCCTTGCGGTCTGCGTCATGGTTCTGTCTTGCTTCTCGGTCACGGCGTTTGCCTACGCCGATGATACCGAACAGAACCTTCCCGTCACGGAGGCAACTCAGCCCGAGCAGCAGCCCGCAGTCACTCCCACGCCGGAAAAGCCGAAGGGTGAGCCGATTGACGATGAGGGCAACGCCTACACCCGCGACTTGCTCTATGACAAGGCAACCAACAAGCAGTTCATCACAGTCCAGACGAAGAACGGCAATACCTTTTTCGTTGTCATCGACTACGATGCACCCATCAATGAGGACGAGGAACAGTATCAGACGTACTTCCTCAACATGGTCGATGAGAGCGACCTGCTTGCGCTGCTGGATGATGATACTGCGGCGGCTCTGACTACCTGTAACTGCAAGGAAAAATGCGCTGCCGGTCAGGTCAACACCGACTGCCCGGTCTGCAAGACCAACATGAGCGAATGCACCGGCACAGCCCCCGCTACACCTGAGCCGGATAAGGATGCAGAAACCGATGCTCCCGCCCCTAAACCCGAAAAGAAATCCAACATCGGCATGATCCTCGTCATCTTTGCCCTTGCCGGTGCTGCGGGTGCAGCTTATTACTACATCAAGTTCGTCAAGGGCAGAAAGCCCAAGGATGAGGATATGGACTTCTTTGATGATGAAGGCTACGAGGAAGAGCCGTACATCAACGAGGATGATGAGCCGCAGATTGCGGAGGATGCCGAAACGGAAGGTGATGAAGATTGATCTTAGTCATTGCTGAAAAGCCCAGCGTCGCCCAGTCCATCGCAAAGGTGTTGGGCGCGACGTCCCGCAAGGACGGCTACATGGAGGGCGGCAATTACATCATTTCGTGGTGCTTCGGTCATTTGGTGGAGCTGGCAGACGCCAGCTCCTACGATGAGCGGTATGCCAAGTGGCGGTATGACGATCTGCCCATTGTTCCGGAAAGCTGGCTGTTTGAGGTCACGAAGGACAAAGCACAGCAGTTCAAGGTGCTGTCCTCTCTCATGAAGGACAAGCGCGTCACCGAGCTGGTCTGCGCAACCGATGCAGGGCGCGAGGGTGAGCTGATCTTCCGGCTGGTTTACAACAAAGCCGGATGCACCAAGCCCTTCAAGCGTCTGTGGATCAGCTCATTGGAGGACTCCGCCATCCGCGAAGGCTTCAACCATCTCCGGGACGGCGAGGAATATGACCGCCTCTATGAAGCGGCACTCAGCCGCTCAAAGGCGGACTGGATCGTCGGCATCAACGGAACCCGCCTGTTTACCACGCTCTATCACAAAAAGCTGGTAGTCGGGCGCGTCCAGACGCCGACCCTTGCAATGATGGTGGAGCGTGACGGGAAAATCTCCACGTTCCAGAAGGAAAAGTATTTCAACGTCCACGTCGGTAAGGGCGATCTGACCGCCGATTTGGAAAAGGTCAAAACCGAAGAGGAAGCAAAGAAGATTGCGGCGGCTTGCGAGAAAAAGCAAGCCGTCGTTTCTTCTCTCAAGCGGGAGACGAAAACCGTCAATCCTCCGAAGCTCTATGATCTGACTACCTTGCAGCGCGAAGCTAACCGCTACTGCGGCTTCACCGCCCAGCAGACGCTCGATCTCGTACAAACACTCTACGAAAAGAAGCTCCTGACCTATCCGCGCACGGACAGCCAGTTTATCACGGACGATATGGAGGACACCGCCCGTCAGGTCATTTCTATTGTCTGCCGCCAGCTTCCGCTTTTCTCCGGCGTTTTGGTCACTCCGGACATTTCCCGCGTAACCGACAACAGCAAGGTCACAGATCACCATGCCATCCTCCCGACCGTCCAGCTTGAAAAGCAGGATGTTTCGGCGCTTCCTCAGTCGGAGCAGAAAATCCTCAATCTTATCGGGATGCGCCTTCTGTGTGCGACCGGCGAGAAGCACACCTACGCAGAAACGCAGATCTCGCTCTCCTGCGAGGGCTACGAGTTCAAAACCAAGGGTAGGACCGTCGTTCAAAACGGATGGAAAGCCATCGAAGAGCTGTTCAAGTCCTCCCTCAAGACGAAGGAAAAGGACGATCCCATGAAGTCCCTGCCCGAAGTCCACGAGGGCGATGTTCTGGAAAGTGTGTCCGCCAGCGTCACGGAACACTTCACAACGCCTCCGAAGCAGTACACGGAAGACACGCTCCTGTCTGCGATGGAGACTGCCGGAAACGATCAGTTCGACGATGACACCGAGAAGAAAGGTCTCGGCACTCCCGCGACACGCGCCGGTATCATTGAAAAGCTGGTGAAGTCCGGCTTTGCAGAGCGCAAAGGCAAATCCCTTATTCCCACAAAGGACGGCTGCAACCTCGTCTGTGTTCTGCCGGAACAGATCACATCTCCCGCAATGACGGCGGAATGGGAAAACACGCTCATGGAGATTGAGCGCGGCAATGCGGATGCAGAAGCATTCCTCAGCGGCATTGTCCGGATGACCGGCGATTTGGTAAAAGCCTATCCCTTCCTGTCTGACGCCGAAGCCCAGCGTTTCGGCACGGGCAAGGAGGAAATCGGCAAGTGTCCCCGCTGTGGTTCTCCGGTCTATGTCGGCAAAGGCAACTTCTACTGCTCGAACAAGGCTTGCTCCTTCTGCCTGTGGGAAGACAACAAGTTCTTTTCCAGCAAGAAAAAGAAGCTGACCAAGAAGATTGCAAAGGAGCTGCTGGACAAGGGCTGGTGCCGAGTGACCGGGCTTTACACGCCGAAGAAGCCCCAGCTCTACGATGCAGTGATCCGGCTGGATGACAGCGGCGGCAAATACGTCAGCTTCAAGATGGAGTTTGACCGATGAACCGTCCGAAGTATGTTGCCTCTTGCAGCGGAGGCAAAGACAGCGTAGCGACGCTCCTGCTGGCAGCACAGCACAATGAGCCGCTGGACGAGGCAGTTTTCAGCGAAGTCATGTTTGATCAGGACACAAGCGGTGAAGTCCCGGAACACCGGGACTTCATCTATGACCGGCTCAAGCCCTTCTGCGAAAAGGAGCTGGGCATCAAGTTCACCATTCTCCATGCGGACAAGACCTACGATGAGGTGTTCCATCATGTCATCACCCGCGGACCGCACAAGGGCGAGGTTCGCGGTTTTGCGTGGGCCGGGATGTGCGCGGTCAATCGGGACTGCAAAATCCCGCCCGTCCGAAAGTACAATGCCGCGCTTTCTCCGGACACCGTGAGCTATGTCGGCATCGCGGAGGATGAACCCAAACGCCTTGCGCGTCTGGACGGCGTGAAGAAGGTCAGTCTGCTTGCCAAATACGGCATGACCGAGGTTGACGCCTACAAGCTCTGTCAGGAACACGGGCTGCTTTCCCCAATCTACACTCACTGCCGGAGAAACGGCTGCTGGTTCTGTCCCAACGCAAGCGACGAAGAGCTGTTGCACATGATTACAAAACACCCGGAGCTGTTTGACCGGCTGATTGAATGGGAGAAGGAGGATAACATCTTTCATCGTCGGCTGACACGCAGAGAAACCCCGTCTGAGGTAAAGGCTCGTTTATTGAGCAAATCTCAGACGGGGGTTTCTTCTCCCCGAAACAAATCCGAAATGGAGGTTTGAAATGGCTGAAAGCAAAAATGCACAGCAAGTCCGCGAAATCACGGACAAGCTGGAACAGGGCATCAAGGAGCTTTTTGAATCCGAGCGGTTCAAAGAATATCTCCGCACGATGTCCAAGTTCTACAACTATTCCTTCAACAACACGCTGCTCATTGCGATGCAGAAGCCGGAGGCAACCTATGTTGCCGGTTATACCTCGTGGCAGCGCAACTTTGACCGTCAGGTCATGAAGGGCGAAAAGGGCATCAAGATTCTTGCACCCGCGCCGTACAAGGTGCAGGAAGAGCGTGAGAAGATTGACCCCGCGACGCAGAAGCCGGTGATCGGCGCAGATGGGAAGGCTGTCACAGAGACGGTTGAGGTTCTGCGTCCTGCCTTCAAGGTGGTGAGTGTCTTCGATGTCTCACAGACGGACGGCAAGGAGCTTCCGGACATCATCGTCGATGAACTAAAAGGCACCGTCGAGAACTACGAGGCGTTCTTCGATGCGCTCAAGCAGGAATCTCCCGTCCCCGTTTCCTTTGAGGATATTCCGGGCGGCGCAAAGGGATTCTTCTCTCCGGTTGAAAGCCGCATTGCCATTCAGGAAGGCATGAGCGAAATCCAGACGGTCAAGACCGCCATTCACGAGATCGCCCACGCAAAGCTCCACGCTTTCAAGCCGGACGAGAAAGCCGCTCCCGAAGATAAGAAGGATCGTCACACCAAAGAAGTTGAGGCGGAGAGCGTTGCCTACACCGTCTGCCAGCGTTACGGCATTGAAACCTCGGACTACTCCTTCGGCTACATTGCCGGTTGGTCATCCGGCAAGGAAACCAAGGAACTGAAAAGCTCTCTGGACACCATCCGCAAGACGGCGGCTGAGATGATCGAGGGCATTGACGCCAAGCTCAAGGTGCTGCTGGCAGAGAAAGCACAGTCCGTCGAGCAGGAAGCTGTTCCGGAGAAAAAGCCGGAAGCCCCCATTTACCGCGAGACGGCGAATTACGCCTATGAAGCCGGTGAGCTGGAGTCATATCGTGCTTCTCTCGCTGCAAACGTGGAATGCCGCCGTGCGATTGAGGCGGCAATCAGTTCTAACTACGGAGACAACCGGCTGGATGCGGATGCTGCCGTAAAAAGCGTCCTTGAGCAATTCTCTCCGGAGCGCGTCCGGTACGTCCTCGCAAACACCATTCAGCAGAAAGACTTCGACGGGCGCATTCCGCAGTCTCTCAAGGAGTGGGCAAAGAGCGTTGAAGTCTGCCCTGAGAATGCCTCTCGCTTCCTTGTGGATAAACCCAATCCCGGACTGACCGCCCTTTTCGTCGATGCGTTCCGCCAGCAGACCGAAGCTCAAAAGGAAGCTGTTTCTGAGAAAACGGAGGAAAGAGACCCGGAGGTCGTTGCATGGGAGAACGATGAGATTACCTCGATTGAGGTAAAAACCGTGGAGGTCAAGTCTCCCTTTGCCCCCTTGCCGGAGGAAGCGGCAAAAGCACCGAAAGCGCACCGCCTGACTGCCGAAGAGAAGGAAATCAAAGCCGCCGTCATGGACACGCTCAAGGGGCAGATTGCCTATAACAACGACGGAATGCGGGCGTCCTATCGCGCCTCTAACCACTCCTTCAATCTGCTGGCGCGGAACGGCGTCAGGATCGAGGGCAACACGGTCACGCAGAACGGTGAGCCGCTGTTCAAAATCCATCGCCGTCATGCAGCGAGGAAAACACAGGGCTGTTACCGTGAGCTGATGCCGACGCTGGAATACGTCAAGCAGGAGCAGAAGCAGGAAAAGCCCTCTATCCGCGATCAGCTCAAAGCTGCCGCGAAAACGCAGCCGGAGAAGAAGTCTCCGGTCAAATCCAAAACGCACGACATGGAGTTGTGAGAAAGGAGACGCATGAAGAAATACACAGATGTTGACATCGTTGCGGAGCTGCAGAAGCTCGTGGACAGTCATGTAGACAGCTACAAGGAAGACTTCGACATCGACAAGCGCATCATCCGCCGCGCCGCCGAAAGCCAGAATCCCGAAGACAAAACGCTGATGTGGTTCTGCCGTCCGCACGGAACGCACTGCCTCAATGAAAATCAGGTCTTTATTCAGGGAACGCGAGATCACAACACCTTCCGTTTCTATGCGGAACAGACCTACGACGAGTGCGTTGCCCGCGTCATTGTCCCGAAAACCGTCAAGCGTGGCAAGGTCTTCGGAGATGTCTTTGAGATCAACTACCGGGAACAGGCGGCAAATGTGGCGCAGAACGCGATTGCGCCGGATCATGATCGGCTGACCTTCGCAGACGACTATGTGCTGGACGCCCCATGCCGCAGCAGCTTCGATGCAGCAATGGCTCTGGTCGGTGAGCATGGCGGCGTCAAGACCCACCAGACGCTCCCGAAGGACGCGGAGGCTCTGGCGGAAGTGCTGTCCAAGCAAAAAACCCGCCGTGACAGACTGCCGGATGCAGGAAGGACAGAGACGCTTTCGCCTCTGCCCGTTGCAGAACTTCGGAAGTACGAGGCGGTCAAAAAGGCTCACCCTGACGCGCTGGTCTGCTTTGCCCAGAACGGCTATTTTGAGCTGTACGGCAAGGACGCGGAAAAAGCCGCGCCCCTGCTCGGCACAAAGCTCCTTGAGAAGAAGGTACGCGGCAAGCCCTCCATGCCAGTGACCGGCTTCCGTGAAAGCGCATGGGTAGCCGGTTCTCACAAGCTCTGGAAGTCCGGCATGGATGTCTTTCTCAGCAAGGACGGCGAGACCTTCAAGGAACTCAAAGCCGCAGATTACATTCCTGTCGGCGCGACGCTGAATGTGGACGGAATCAAGTGCAGAATCGAAGCGGTTGATTTTGCCGCCGATGAAGTCCAACTGACCAATATTGAGGACAAGAACAGACCGATCCGCTTTTCTGAAAGCATTCAGTATGTCCGCTCGTATGTGGAGGATGCCGGAACTGCCATCTACGACACCATCCCAAAGAAGCCCGCTGCCCGTGAATCCATCCGTGACAAGCTGAAATCCGCACAGAAGGCACAGCCGACCCACACGCCGAAACCGCAGAAATTGAAAGGAAAGGATATGGAACTCTGATATGAAAAACTTTACCGTGGAAGAAATCAACTTGATGTGCTGCTTCAATACGTCCAGCCGGAAGCGGCTGATCGACGATATGAAGAGCGTCACCCTGAACGACATGGACGGCGAGATCGCAGAGCTGATGTATAAGACCGTCCGGAAGCTCGAAGCCATGACCGATGCTGAGTTTGAGGAACTGTATATCATGCCGGACGGCATGATGGATGACTGAAAGGAGGATGCCTATGCCCGTATTAGACGGTGATTTTGAAGCCTTCGTCACGAACCTTGGCAAGTACAACGAGGGTATGCTGATCGGTGAGTGGGTGAAGTTGCCCACCACCGAGGAAGAGATGCAGAAAGTCTTTGAGCGCATCGGGATCGGCAAGCAGGATGAGTTCGGTCAGCCCTACGAAGAGTGGTTTATCACCGACTACGAATGCCCGATCTACGGCGTCCAGAAGATGCTTGGCGAGTACGAGAGCCTTGATAAGCTCAACTACCTTGCCGCTTTGATTGACGAGCTTTCCCTGAGCGATCAGGAAAAGCTCGTTGCCATTATGGAGGCTGGCTGCGATGAGGTTAGCGACATCGACGATCTCATCAACCTGACGTTCAATCTGGACTGCTACGACATCATGCCCGGCATCAACGACGAATCCGATCTCGGCTATTATTACGCCCACGAAGCCGGTATTTACTCTGAAAAGGATCTCGGTCCTCTGGCAAACTACATCGACTATGAACGCTATGGGCGCGACATTGCGATGGATGAGCAGGGACGTTTCACCGATGAGGGCTATGTCCGCGTTGCAAGCGAGAGGTGGGACAGGCAGTTTGACGGTGAGCTTGATGACATTCCCGATGAATACCGGATTACCGGCTCAGGTGAAGCCGCCGAGCATGACAGCACCATCGCGGTTCTTATCGTCGAGCCGGGAAAGGAGCCTTATGTGAAGGAGATTGACTCCGGGCTGGAGTCCTTGCAGCATGAGGTCGGCGGCTACATCGAGGCAATTTATCCCTACGAAGACCCGGTTGCCTTAGTCTGCAACGAGGAAGGCAAGCTGGAAGGTCTGCCCCTGAACCGCGCTCTGCGTGATGAGGACGGTGACATCTACGACGTTGTTGCCGGAACATTCATGGTAGTCGGCTTGACGGATGACAGCTTCGGCTCTCTGACCGTAGAGCAGATGCAAAAGTTCTCTGACCACTTCAAAGTGCCGGAGCAGTTTGTCAAGCTGGGCGATAAGATTGTAGCGATTCCCATAATCTCGAAGGAACAGCAGAAGCAGGAGAGCGTTGAGCAGAAGGACTTTGAGATGAATGCCGACACCTCCGGTCTGACGGTTGCCGGACACATCGGGACGTGGCACACCATTGACCGGCACGAAGTCGGCGGTCACAGTTTTTACCTGATGGAGCATGACACCTACGGCGATGAGGCTGCTTGCATCATTGTCGATGAGCGCGGCAAGCTCGTCCTTGATGATGTCTACAACGGCTTTGACGATGACACGCTCCGCCTTCTCGACCTTGAGGTCAAGGAAGTGCCGGAAATGCCCGATCCCACGCTCTCCGTTCAGGATATGAAGGACTACGGCTACGCATGGGCTGGCGTTCTTCCTGCCGGTCAGGAGGCGGCTGAAAAGGCACTCGAAAAGGGCTGTGAGGTTTACCGGCTCTATTCGGATAACACCGAAGGCTTATGTGTGGATGCCAAGGAAATTGCCGACCATGCTGCAAAGGGCGGGATGCTCGGCATCAGTAAGGAAAGCTGGATGGCGGCACTTGAGAAGGAAAACTATCTCAAGTCGGCTGAGATGGCAATGGAGGATGATTACGGCATGATTGACGGGATCATCAACAACGGTCCGAAGGAAGATAAAGTCCCGGAGCGCAGCGAGAAGTCCTCTATCATGGATCGGCTCAAGTCCGCAAAAGCAGATCATCCTCCAAAGGAATGCCCTCCTAAGCAAAAGCACAAAGGAGAGATAGACCTGTGAGCAAGAGTCAGAAGTGGAAGTTAGAATGGAGCTTCTATCTCGATACAGACGGGCGGCGCAAATACAATGATTTGTGCCGCCGCTGCATCCATTCCTGTAAGCAAAGTTTCAGGGCTGAAATCGTCAGATGTCCATGCTACATTTCCAAACGCAGCAGAGTAGACAGATAAGCCCGTTTTGTGTTGTGAAAAGGGTTGAAAATCAAGGATTTCTCGTCCTATAAACGGCACAGAGAAGTTACCCTGTATGTTTTCCTATCTAAGTGTTCCCAACCGAAAGTGTAGGAATAAAGGTCGATTTTCTACCTTCCTTTGAAGGCAACAATGTAGCACAAAGAGCCTCTGTCGATGCCCAGTCGGGTGTCGGCAGAGGCTCTTTTTTTGTGTCTTTTCCTTGAATTTTACCGTAAAATCATTCGCTAATCCATAGTGACACCATTAGTGTTTCTGTATCACTATGGTTCTAATCCATATAATATTCATGAGCGATTTAGAAAAGGAACAGGTAAACGCCCATGATTGATAAACGAATAGGAAAGCGCGTTAAGCAAGCCCGTGAGCGTCTTGGTATTACACAAGAGGATCTTGCAGAAAAGACCGGTTTGACCACAAATTATATTTCCACCGTCGAGAGAGGGATGTCATTTCCGCGTTGCGAGAAGCTGATTATTTTGCTCAATGGCTTGGAGACATCCGCTGATTCAATTTTCTGCGATGTCTTAGAGCATAGCGGAGAGGCAAAAGCCTCAGAACTCTCAAAGAAAATTGCTGATCTTCCTCCCGAAGCGCAAAAGCGCATTTTGCAAATGGTTGAGTTGATGATCCAGCAAGAGGCGGATAACATGAAGTAAGCTCATTGAAGGCTGCGTGATTTTTCACGCAGTTTTTTCTTTTGCCGACTTGTTTCTACAAATTTCTTGATTTTCTATGCTATAATCTATGTATAAGCGTTTTAGAAACACACGCTAATACATATAAGGAGATCAAGAATATGAAAAGTTGTGCCTTCACCGGACACCGACCTCAAAATTTGCCCTTTGGCTTTCGTGAGGATGATGAACGCTGCATTGCGCTCAAAGAAACCCTAAAAAAACAAATTATCTCTTTGATTACAGATGAAAATGTCACCCACTTTATCTCTGGCATGGCTCTCGGCGTTGATATGTACGCCGCCGAGATCGTTCTGGAACTGAAGAAGACTTATCCAGGCATTACGCTTGAGAGTGCTATACCGTGCGAAACGCAGGCAGCCAAGTGGAATGCAGCAATGCGCGAAAGGTACTATGGCATTGCTGCTCAATGTGATAAAGAAACGCTTCTTCAAACGCACTATACTCCTGACTGCATGGACAAGCGCAATCGGTACATGGTAGATCACGCTGATTACATCATTGCAGTATGGGATGGCAAGCCCAGCGGTACAGGCAAGACAGTGATGTACGCCCAAAGCAAGGGGAAGGTAATCATCAAAGTCAATCCGGCAACACTCACGGTTGAACGGTTATAAATGCCCAAAAACGCCTCCACAAATCAATCCTTGCTTAAATCGCAAAAATTATTTCTAAAATACAAACGCAGTACACGATTCCGCGATTGTGGAATCCGTGTACTGCGTTCATTTTTTTGTGCAGCCTTTCACGGCTCAAGAAGAAGTCACTCTGTTTCGGAAAGTCGAATAGTGCCTCCTATGAACAGCGCATCGAGTCAATGAATTTGAATCGCCGGAAACGGTTATTCGTTTCTGCTGCACTGTAAAAGCCGAGTCAGAACTGGATAAGATTACAGGAGATCATTCAGTAAATTCATACACTTGACCTTCTGTTGGAGGTTTGCACTTCCGTAGACATTCAGTGTAAAGGACACATTCTTATGACCGAGGATTTCAGAGAGCGACTTTATATCAAACTCCGGTATCTCAATCGCCCTGACTGCGAATGTGTGTCGGATCTCATGGAATTTTACCTTTTCCAATCCGTTCCGTTTCAGGAAACGGGTGAAGAACTGCCGATAAGTACGAGGCTCTGTCGGCTTTGTTTTGCCGGTCAAGAAGTAGTGGTTAGGGTTATCCGTGTAGAACTTCTTGATAATGTTCATCAGAAGAGACGGAACAGGGATCGTCCTTGCAGAAGTTTTCGTTTTGGGCGGTCCGATGTGAAGATAGGACTCGCCCTTCTTTTTGTCATAGATGCGCTGAACAGTCTTATTGATGCTGATGGTCTTATCCGTCAACGAGATGTCCTTCATCTGTAATCCGCAGAGTTCTCCAATGCGTACTCCGGTAAAAAGTGCAATTAGAATGCCAGCGGTCTTCCTGTTCAAGTTCATGTAGATGCACTGAATCAGCGCTTGCTCCTGATCTTTTGAGAGAGAAACAACCTTCTTAATGCCAAGTTCCTTCGGGTACTCGATGAGATCCCAGTTCAGCAGTGGAATTGCCCTTTCTTTGTACGCAAACTCCATTGACAGTCTGAGAACAAGGATCACATCCCGGATAGTCTTTACCGTTAGCCCTCCGGTCTTGTCCAACCTACCGGCATCATGGAGATACGAAATGTAGCTCTGGATGTCCGTTTCGGTGATGCTGCCGATCTTACGCTTGCCGAAGTATGGAATAAGATGATTTTCGGCAATCAGCGTAAAGCTGGCATGGGTTGACGGCGTGATCATTGGCTGCTTTTGATTTAGCCAAGTGTTCACAAGCGTCTTGAATTGTGTATTGTTAGTCATATTGACCACCTCCACGAACATTATCCGTTGGAGGGATAATCAGGGCAGTATATTCCTCAAGTAACGGTCTTGAGAAGCGTCCGAAACTCCGGTTCCCGGGCTTCGATGAGCCGTGGAAAGCTGAGAATCTTTCAGATTTTGCAGAGCGTGTCACACGGAAGAACACCAATAACGAAACGAGTCTGCCTCTCACAATTTCGTCCAAAGATGGGCTTGTGGATCAGATCAGCTACTTCAATAAGACCGTAGCCAGCAAAGACATGAGTGGCTACTATCTCTTGAAGAATGGTGAATATGCCTACAACAAGAGTTATTCAGTCGGGTACGATTTTGGCTCCGTCAAGCGTCTTGACCGCTATGATATGGGTGCGCTTTCTACACTCTACATTTGCTTTGCACTCAAGAAACACGATTCTGATTTTATAAAAGCCTACTTTGATTCACTCAAATGGTATCGTGAGATTTACATGATCTCTGCCGAAGGAGCAAGAAATCATGGGCTTTTGAATGTGCCAACCGATGAGTTCTTTGACACGAAACATTACATGCCGCAGGATTCAGCGGAACAGCGAAAAATCGCAGATTTTATGATTGCGTTAGAGCATCGAATAGAGGCACAGCAGTCCCTCGTGGACAACCTCAAGAAGTATAAAAGAGGTGTCGTTGATGGGATATTCAGCAGAAAGCTAAATTTTTCATATCCGCAAACATGGGCAGAGTTGGAAATATCTGAGCTATTTATGCCAATCTCTGATAAGGGATATTCAGACAAAATTGTCTTAACCATTGTGCAGGGAGAAGGTACAATGCCCCGTGACAGTGTAGATAGAAGAATTGCTTACGATAAATCAACGATTTCGTCTTACAAGCGAGTATTGCCAAATGACTTTATACTTCATTTACGCTCGTTTGAGGGTGGGCTGGAAATTGTGAACGAAGAGGGCGTTGTAAGTCCCGCATATACGATTTTGAGAGCAAGGAATGAAATTATTCCGTTGTTCTTCTATACTTTCTTTAGATCTTACTGGTTCATCAACAGCAAACTTCGCATTTCTGTCGAAGGAATACGCGATGGCAAATCAATAAATATGAACACATTTTGGCATATTAAAGTCCCTGTGCCGTCTATTGAAGAACAACGCCATATTTCTGCACTCATCTCTTCTATTGACAATAGAATCAAGATTGCTGAGTTTGAATATAAACGATTGTTGCAGATTCGCGTTGGCTTGATGCAGCAACTCTTTATATAAAAAGTTGTTGCAATAGCGATGTCCGAACCTGTAACAGTGCTTGCAGCTTTTCATCCTCACATTTGCAATGTTCATCAAAAACGGACAAGCACTCAGCAATTTTATCCTGTTCAGATATAGGAGGCATAGTAACAGCGATCTCTGAAAACTGAGGAAACTTTAGATTCCATGTGTCAGATGTAAGTCCCTGTGAATACTTTTGGAATGTCTGCACCAGTGGACTATATTTGAAGTAGTATGCCCAGAATGTCATGTTATGCAGATCTGGTCGGATTGGCGTAACTATTGTATAGGCTGGACTCACAATTCCGTTATATGGAGATACTCCACTCGCGCCTTGCCACATTCGCATGGTGTTGTATGCAATATCTCCTATATAAACACATTTGTAATTGCTCTTGTCATCGCTTGAGTTATCTTTCAGATCAATTTCGTCTCTCCGTTGCACACCGTTGCTGATTGTTACCGCCAACAGAGTCTCATTTCCTTTTGCTCGTTCTGTCCTTTCTTTGAATATGTGACCGAGCTTAACCGTTTTCCACTCTCCGGAAGTATCAAACGCTTTCTTCTGTGCAATCAGTTGAGAAAGCAATCCTCTTTTATACTTCTTGAGGGATTCAACCAACCGCGATTGAGCGGCTATTCTTTCATCAAGGACACTGAACATTTCTGATACTTTGTCCTGCTCAGAAACAGAGGGAATCTGTACCTTTATCGTTTCTATCTGAGGGTATTTCAAATTCCATGTGTCCGATGTCATTCCTTGGGAGTTCTTCCTGAACTCATTGATCAGGTTCGCGCTTTTGAAGAGTGCCGCAAAATATCCATTGTTAATCTCTTGCTTGGGCATAAGAACGGTATATGCAGGACTTACAATACCGTCGCACGGAGAAATACCGTTTGCGCCTTGCCACATTCGCATGGAATTGTAGACCATATCACCCTTGCGGACGATCTTATAATTGCTTTTGTCCTCGCTGGAATTGTCCTTTCCTTCTATCTCGGAACGGGGCTTGACACCATCGTTCATTGTAACAGACAGTAATTCCATGTCGGATGCTCCGCGCTGACTTCGCTCTGCATAGATGTCACCAATGCGGCACTGTTTGTATGGCTCATCGAAGCCCGGAAACCGAAGTTTCGGACGCTTCTCAAGACCGTTACTTGAGGGCTATTTCAGCAATTAAATAGGGGCTTGTAGCAAAGGTAAATCCCTTGCAGTAGCAGAGATATTCCGCTACTGCAAGGGATTTTTTCGGTCATATAGCTCTATTCTGCTTGCTTGATCAGAAGTATAAAAGAGGTCTGCTTTCTGCCGTGTTCTCGCAAAATGTGTCCATGTTTTCAACTGCTGACTTTTATGCTTTTTCTGAATTGGCAGTGCGTAGAAGCGAGAAATACGATCCAAAATGCAATGCTCATGCCGTCTGCATCGAACTTGAGCATATTGAGCAGGAAACAGGACGCATCATCGGATCAACCTGTGCCGACTATCAAAACAGCATAAAAACAGTTTGCAAGCCCGGAGATGTAATGTTTGGCAAACTCCGCCCGTATTTGAGAAAGTACGCATTCGTCCAGAAGGAGTGCGTATGTTCATCAGAAATGTGGTCGTTGATTCCAACCGACATCGTGATCCCGAAATATCTTTTCTATCTGATTCAATCAGAGGCGTTCATGAAAGTAGCTAATGTAAGTTCTGGAACGAAAATGCCTCGTGCTGAGTGGTCAACAATCGCAAAAAGCGGCTATCTGATCCCGTCAAAGGATGACCAGCAAGCGACAGTTGACATTCTTGAAACTACTGATCGTATTATAGTATCTCATGTAGCGTCTTATGATCGCCTTATTGAGTACAAAAAAGGATTGCTCCAACGCTTATTTATATAAATAATTTCTGCAATAGTGCTTTGCGCAGCTCGTGCAGCAGCCTAAGTTCTGCGTTGCTCTGATCTATCCGGTCTGAAATTGCAGCTAAAATTGCTATGATTGTCTTTTGAGAGAACGGATCTGGATAAGTTATTTCAATCTTGGATATTTCAGCCGCTTGAACATGAACAACGGACTTTCCTTGAGCTATACGAGCAATTCTATCATTTACCACATGATTTAAGATGTAACTCATAATTCGTCCATCTACTTGAGTGCAACGATAGATGTTGAGATCACCGGCAAGAATAATGTCTGAGAGCATTACACAAGAGGCTGTGGATATTTCCTCCGGTGTTTCGCCGGAGGTGGGAATTATAACATCACCAATTTGACTGTAATACTGTTTATCCGCCGATGCCTGTGTTTTACGAACAACATTCGATATGACCTCACTATATGTTGTATAAAGCTCTCCATACAAGATGAACGGAGTACCCTCTAAAGAAATATCTGCCTTAGATAAAGGTGCGCCCTTTATGAATGTACCGATGTCACCGATTCTTGATGTTGTCCACTTAACATTCTTGATGCTGCAACGTTTTGGGGATAAGAGTGTACGAACGACACCTCTTTTATACTTCTTGAGGGCGACTACTAATGTGCGCTGATTTTCTATCCGTGCGTTCAAGCACTCCAAAAAGGCGGCAATCTTGTCCTGCTCATCTTTACACGGCAAATCGAATTTTGCAGCCTTCAAAGCCTCAAATGAGAGAACTACCTGACTTGTGCCAACTGCAAGTACTGACAGCTTTTTCTTTACACGCGGTGATGAATTAAGAAACTCTGCCATGAAGGTGCTATTTGCATTAGTAAATCTGAATACTGGATAAAACTTACTTACGATAGCCTTTTCACTTATGGTATTGATGTTAAATGCAAACTTCCCGTCATCGCTTCTGTTTCGATATGTGCAGTAACCAAAAGGTATAATGTTATACCCGTCTGTATCATGCCGCTGTTTAGAACCAAAATGATCTTCTTGTCTTTGAAGACCTTCGCGAGCGGATGTTAAAACTTCATAGTCATGTTCTCCGTACACCTTTTCTGAGTATGGCTCGATAATGCAGCTAAGAGAAGTCTGTCTCCAACAAGGGAAATGCGATCCATCTGTGTTTCTAAATGCTAATCTCGGACGCTTCTCAAGACCGTTACTTGAGGATACATTTGCCATAATTATTTGCCCTCCACATCAAAGGGGAAATCAAGTCCCAGCTCATCGAAAAACGGTTTCAGTTGTGCGTCGATGCCTTTGATTTCAGCCTGAATATTGCGGATTTCTGCTGCAACAGCATTGAGGTCAATTTCCTCTTCCGGCTCAAAGGTATCTACATAGCGAGGAATGTTCAGATTGAATCCGTTCTCTTCAATCTCCTGCATTGTAGCAACATGGGCGTATTTATCGACATCCACACGATGCTCGTAGGTTTCGACGATCTTATCAATGTCGCACTCACGGAGGATATTCTGATTCTTTCCGGCTTCAAAGTCGTTGGACGCATCAATGAAGAGGATGTTATCAGAGTTGCCGTTGCGCTCCCTCTTGAGGACAAGAACACATACCGGAATGCCTGTGCCAAAGAAGAGGTTTGCAGGAAGACCGATAACCGCGTCCAGCACATTCAGCTTTTGAATCAGGTGCTTACGGATCACTTCTTCCGCTGCGCCACGGAACAGAACGCCGTGAGGAAGCAGGACAACAGCTCGTCCGTCTTCGTCCATGTGGTAAACCATGTGCTGCACAAAAGCAAAGTCAGCCTTGCTCTTAGGCGCAAGTTTGCCGTATTCATTGAAACGCTCGTCCTCCATAAAGTGCATATCAGCAGACCAATTTGCAGAATACGGAGGATTTGCAACCTGAACACGGAACTTCATGTCTCCGAAGTAGTCATGCTCAAGCGTATCGCCATTGTAGATATTGAAGTTACGATACGGGATGCCACGAAGGATCATGTTCATTCGGGCAAGGTTATAGGTGGTCGAGGTCAATTCCTGACCGTAGTAGTTACGCACATTTGCATAGTTCTTGAGGCGAAGCAGCAGAGAGCCGGAACCGCAAGTCGGATCGGCTGCGTCCTTAACATCGGTCAAGCCAAGACAAGCAAGGCGGCACAGCAGCTCGGCAGGACCCGAAGGCGTATAGAACTCACCGGCTTTCTTACCGGCTGTGGCAGCGAACTGACCGATTAGGTACTCGTAGGCATTGCCCAACACATCAATCTTTGTGTCATCCACGCTGAAATTGATCTCGTCCAGAGAAGCAATGATTTTTGCCATGACAGCACTTCTATCTTTAACGGTATGCCCCAGCTTCGTAGAATCGAGCTGCATATCGGAGAACAATCCGTCAAAGTCTTCCTGCGAATCGTTGCCGATAGTGGATTCCATCAGAGCGTTGATTGCTTTCTGTAAGAACTCAATGTCGAAGGAACGGTTCTCAACCATCTTGACCATCTTACGGAACAAATATTCCGGTTCGATGATGTAGCCGAGGTCACGCAGAGCTTCTTCTACGATGGCAGCCTTGTATTCTTCGTCATTCCAAGCATCCTCGTAGCTGATATTATCGTCTTTGAGAAGATTAACCATGTACTTCTCAGTCTTGTCGGAGAGGTAGTAATAGAAGATCATGCCCAAGATATAGTTCTTGAACTCGTATGCCTCCATGTTACCTCTCAGGGCATTTGCCATCGCCCATAGTTTGTTGCAAAGCTCTTTCTGGTGAGCCTGAATAGAATTATCCATTGTTCTCTCTCCTTATTGGTATTTCTCTGTGTGCTGCCGGATAAATTCGACGATCCGGTTGACCAAAGACCTCTTCTTGAGCAGCGGCATGGGCTTCTCAATACGGTCACGGATGTTTCCTGCATCCATTGTGCCGGAGAACTCATACTCAGAAATGATGTCCGTCAGCATGGAGGAATCAATATCCTCAGTCTTTGCGAAAGCAACGATCTCTTCTCGTTTTGCTTCATTTTCAAAGTCGTTGTATGCAGCGTCAATCTCATCCGCACTTTCAAGTCCAACAACGACACGATCCAAGAACGCTTGAAGAATTTCAACCTTGCGAAGCAACTGCGGATTATCCGTCCTGCTCAATTCTTCCTTGATGTGCTTGATGTCGTAGTCCTTCTGCTTCTTGTCATCAAAGTGGATGTTGCGGATCAAGTTCATGATATAGGCAACATTGATGCGGTCACTCTCCATGATCTCAATGCAGAAGTCCACATCATTCAGGACAGATACGACTTCTCGATCAGTTTTTTGCCGGGAGTAAAGCATCAGATACTTGCTCTTGTAGTCCTGATACTCCTGCTCGGACATGATGAGCGCATCCTGATCAAAGCTGAACTCAATGAATGTCTGCAAAGATTGGAGGTATTTTGTCAGCTCACGGAAAGTGATGACAAACTTCTTCTGGTCATCCTCGCTCTGCATGGTATCGACGGACTCAGGGTAGAGTGCCACTTCCTTGAGCTTCATAACCATTTCATTGAACTTCTCAACAAAATACTGATAGCCCGGAACGACAATGCCGGAGGTGTCCTGACTCTTGGAGAAGAGCGTCAGCGCATCATCTGTCCGTTTCTTGAGGTTGCGGTAGCAAATGATGATACCAAACGGTTTTGTTTCTTTCTCGACACGGTTCGTGCGCGAATAGGCTTGCAGCAGATCATGATACTTCAAATCCTTGTCCACATACAGCACAGAGAGCTGCTTGCTGTCAAAGCCGGTCAGGAACATATTTACGACAATGAGAATGTCCAGAGACTTCGTTTTCTTGCCTTTGACACGATCTGAAATATCCTTGTGATACGCGGAGAAGGTGTCGGTAGAGAAATTCGTGCCGTACATCTCGTTATAGTCCTTGATGATACGCTCCAAGGCATCTCGGCTATGCTCGTCCTTGCCCTCGGCATCTTCGTTCTGCCCATAGGAGAAGATACCGCTGATGTTCAGATCGTGTTTGATCTTCTTGAAGATGTCGTAATATTTGACAAGAGCTTCAATGGAGGAAACAGCAAAGATAGCCGTGTACTGACCATTTCTCGTTTTGGCTTTGTGGTTCTGGACGATGTGGTTTGCAATGAGGGACATTCTCTCATCCGACATATAGAGTTCGCCAACATCAATCGCGTCAGCCAATGTCGGATCGTCCCAGTCAAAATCGCCTTCCATCGTCTTTATGTACTCAATATGGAAACCGAGGACATTGTTATCGAAGATAGCATCCTTGATCAGATAGTTATGCAAACATTCCCCAAACAGCATTTCGGTGGTCTGTGTGATCTTGCCCTCCGTCTTTCCGTTCACTTCAAAACGGGGCGTACCGGTAAAGCCAAAGAACTGCGCTTTCTTGAAATGCCGAACAATATCCTTGTGCATATCTCCGAACTGGCTGCGGTGGCATTCATCAATGATGAAGACAACCTTTTCGTCACGGTATGCGTCCATTACCTTTTCGTATTGAGGACGCTTAACGGCATTTGCCATCTTCTGCATCGTCGTGACAATGAGCTGCCGGTTCTTATCCTTCATTTGCCGCACAAGAATGTCTGTGCGATCTGTGACATCAACAGAGCCAGCCTCAAACTTGTTAAACTCTTCGGTGGTCTGAGAGTCCAAGTCCTTACGGTCAACAAGGAAGATAACCTTCTTGATGTTCGGATTGGCTGCGAGGATTTGAGCTGTCTTAAAGGATGTCAGCGTCTTTCCTGCACCGGTGGTATGCCAGATATAGGCGTTGCGATTTGTGAGCGTAGCCTGCCTTATAAGGGCTTCTACGGCATACACCTGATAGGGGCGCATAACCATCAGAATCTTATCCGTATCGTTCAGGATGGTATAGCGTGTCAGCATCTTGATGATGTGATCCCTTGCCAGAAAAGAGATTGAGAAGTCCTTCAGGTTGGTAATACGGATGTTGTTGAAATCCGTCCAGAAGAAGGCGAGGCTATACATCAAGTCCCTGTCGGAGTTGGCAAAGTATTTGGTATCAACGCCGTTGGAGACAATGAAAAGCTGAATGAAGTGATATAGTCCGTTATAGGAGTGCTTCTTATAGCGCATGACCTGATTGACTGCTTCTCGAATGTCAATCCCCCTGCGCTTTAACTCGACCTGAATCAACGGCAAGCCATTCACAAGAATCGTTACATCATAGCGGTTGACATACTTTCCTACAACCGTTGTCTGATGTGTAACTTGGAAGATATTCTTGGTGTGATCCTGATCGAAGAAAGACAAGTAAACCTTCGTCCCGTCCTCACGCTCAAGGACAAACTTGTCTCTCAGAATTTTTGCGCTTTGGAACACGGACTTTCCAAGCATAAGGTTAAAGATACGCTCCCACTCTTTATCGGTGATAGGCGTATCAAGTTTGGGCGCATTGAAGGCTTCAAACTGAACTTTGAAGTTCTCCACCAATGCGTCATAATCAGGAATATCGACTGTGCTGTATTCCTGCTTGTTTAGCTGCTCTATGAATTGTTGCTCAAGAGCCGCTTCGCTCTGGTATGCCATATCTTCATCTCCAATACTTGAGGATCATTTTTGGTTGCCAACTGATCCTCATTTTATTCTATCACGGCTACTGTCCGATATAACGGACTCATTTTCGTCTTATTTCCAATGTCACATCGCCATTATCCGCAATGGACATTTGCATCGTTTTCAAATACTTGTCCACAAACTGTTTCTGTTCCGAAGAACTCATTTCAATTCGAGTCGCTCTTAACGCCTCTGTGAACATCTCGTAGATATTCAGCCGCACCGCCTGATCTATGTAATGATACATCTCTTTGAACAGTGCGCCGATCTTAATATCCTCTGCATTGCCGGAGTAGAAGTCATCAATGTAGCAATAGAATATACCGGCATTGACAAGTGCGTTCTTCAAATCCGGTCCGCAGTTTTCGCGCTCTATCATGACAAGGAACCGAGCCTCCGGTAAAGAAGAAATCAGTCCCCAATAGTCGGAGTCGCTGGACACCAAAATAAAGGAATCCACATTGTTTTTGTAATGCTCCTGACAAGTTCGGGCAATCAGCATCACATCGACCAGAGACTTGTTCTGCTTTACCCGTTCGGTCATCATGTGTTCGACCGGGATGTGGGTAAAACTATCCAGAATACGCCAAGCAGATGCACTATGCACATCATCAAACAGGATGATGGATGCTATCTTCTGTGTGTACTGATAGTCAAGATTCTTGAGCGTAGCGCAGAGCTTGTACGGATCAGAATTTTCACAATCGACCACTACGACAACCTTTTCGCTGCTACCAATAAACTCGTAGATGCTTCCTTTAATGTAACTTCCAGCATCAGAAACTTTACTGTACTCTGTAAAGTAGTCACCGTTCATTTGATAAAGCAGCGTCACGAATTTTTTATCGTTATAGAGCAGATTACCGACATCCTCCGGTTCCCAGTTTATATACATCTGGTAAGGATAAAAGAGCAAGTGAGCGTAATAAATATCTGCTGCTGCTTTTGTCCCTTCCTCTTTCAAGCCATCTGGCATGAGAAAGAGGTTTTTTACATACAGCCAATTCAGCCAAAGAGGAAATAGCTTCTTGCAATTATTGATCCGATCAGAAATCAGCTTGTTTATCTCAACGATATGCTGACTTAGCTTCGTGCTGGACTTCTTTATAAAACTAATGCCATCCGCATTTAGTTGTTGAAGGCTATCCTGCGGCACGTATTCCGGCATACTGCTGATTGTGAGATAACTAAACTTCATGCGCTCGTTGATATGCTTGAAGTTTCTTTCAATCGCTGTCCTTATGATACACAAATGACGGATTATCCGTGCCGTTTTGTCTGCATCAAGTTTTTCGTATATCTCTATTTTGGGTGCTTCATGCTCATTATCAAAAATTCGTTTCGGAACACCAATCAAATATGCAACCTTAGAAACAATTTCATAGGTGCTGTCTTTGTAGGTGACTCGATCATCTGTGGGAAACGCCTCCGCTTCAACGAGGGCATTTTTCTCAGTCACAGCATTCTCAAGGACATCCATATATGCTCCTTTCGCTGAGGTATTTTTCTCTACCTATAACAAAATAGCCGCACGAAAACTCGGACCTACTTCTTGCCCGTTCGCACAGCTTCACATATATCTCCAATGTCACAATTCAAATAGTCGCAAATGCGCAGCAGAACAGAGAGAGCTACATCCTCGTTCTTATTGAGCTTACTCATCGTGCCAGGAGACAGCTCTATATCCTTGCGTAAAGTTGATTTTGGGATCTCTCTTTCGATGAGCATGACCCATAATTTCTTATAGCTTATCTTCATAAAAGCACCTCTCTCAAACGCTTATAGTGAGACTCATTATATTATACACCAAACGCTTCAAATTTTCAATATGATGCTCCAAAAATTCAAAATATATTTCAAGTTCATGGAGCGCATTACGAAGAAGAAAGCCTGAGCCGATTTATTCATACGGCTCAGGCTTTGGTGGTTATTCCAACTCGCTACTTTTGGCTTTTTCATGCTCCTGTGAAAGCGTTGGACTGAGGAAATCATCGACATTTGCCTTCATGGTATCAATCACTTTAGCCTCTTTTTTGAGCCTTGCTCGTTCGTCGTAGAGACGCTGCTGCTCTTCCAAAAGGCGTTGCTGCTCGGCTTGCAGAGACTTCATACTTGGAAGTTTTTCACCATCTTGCATAGCAAGCAATGTACTCTTTGCTGCTTCAAAAACGACAAGCTCTGCCTCGTGCGCAGCTCGAAAACTCTGCTTGTTCTTCGTCTTTGAGTAGGCATCATAGACCGGCTTGAGCTTTTGATAGGTTGAGATATTCTTGATAAGCGGCTGCACCTTTCGGAGCTGCGCTTCAACGACTTTCAAGTCAGCGCCGGTACGCTCATAAGAACTATGGATGTCTTCGACTTTCTTTTCAAGATCGGCATATTGAAGTAGCTCGTTCTCAGTGAGGTAATTGAGCGTTCTGGCGGCTTCTTTGAGGATCTTAATCTTCATAGAATGCTCAAAGCCCTTGCTGTCGATCTGCTTAATTCTGTTTTGAATATCACTGATGAGAGAGATGTTCTTCCTACCGTTCTGCATCTGCCGTCTGCGGGCATTGCGTCCTTGAATGCGTTCCTTGATCCGGTCCTCGGTGTAGTTATCTCCGATGGTTTTTGCACGGGTGAAACGCTCTTGCCCTTCGGCACGGAAGGAGATGTATTTGCCGGTTTTGATTTCATATCCGGCGTCCTGCATCAGCTTCAAAAACTCATCGTAGTCCTTTGCTGTGATTACACAGCGATCAATGGTCTGCTTGAGTTTTTGCTTCCAACTTGTACCGCGTTTGGCTTCGGTGTATTCCTTGTAGTCCATGCCTTTTCCCTGAGAGGGAGGAATAACTGACAGCCCGTGTTCAGCACATATCTCATCACTTAGATGCCGCATCTCACGATAGGTTTTCTTATTGCTTCGGTACGCATGAAAGTCTACATAGTTGACTGCGTTGAAGATAATATGATTGTGGCAATGCCCCTTGTCGATGTGCGTTGCAATCACGTACTCATACTTTCCCTTGAGCCATTCGTCGGCAAACTGCTTACCGATTTCATGCGCTTGTTCCGGCGTGACTTCATCAATCGCAAAGGATTGGATTAGATGTCGGGCGATCACCTTCGGCATCTGCATTCCTTGTTGAGCAGCAAGATTTCTTGTCCACTCAAATTCCTTCGCTGCGGCATCGCTGGCAGCGCAACCATAGGAAGCGACATAGAGCTGGTCATCTGTTTTCTGCGGATCAAGAATGTATGCGAGAGCCTTGTTCACAGTTCCTCGGATTGGCTTGATTTTAGTAATCGCCATATCTCAGCCTGCCTTTCTTTCAGCTCTGCAACATCGTCCTCATAGAAGTGTCCTGTGGAGTTAATTCGGCGGCAAATGTGATTGATATTTGCCGCTGCACGAGATACTGCGGCGGCAAGTTTCTTCTGCTGCGTGTAGTCCACTTTGATGATGTAACCGTCAATCGCCATCTTACGAAGATACGCTCCCATGTTCTTTGTACCAAGCTGTTTCATCTTTCCTTTGATAATCCGCTTCTCGTCATCTGAAACAAAGAAGAGTATCTGATTTGGTCGTGTTCTGTTTGCCATAAGCGGTTTGTCCTTTCGTAAAGATAGAGGGTTTGGGAGACATCCCAACAAGCATTTTCGGGATTAAGGGGAGGGTTTCCTTAATCCAAAATCGCCGTGTGTATATACACCGGCTGTGCTTGCTAATCTCCCAAAATCGTATTTCCCGAAGATTCCTCCGTGAAATGTCCCTTCACTTTACAACGGACACAATAAGTGCGTTTGTTGAGTACCGGATTTCAAAAAAGCCAAAAAATCATTGGATTTCCCATGTGAAAGCCACGTTGTCCGACACGTCAATATCGTCCGGCTCGATCTCTGGCGCGGAGCATTTACTCATCGCCATAAGAGGCTGAATGCAGTCTTCGAGCTCATAGCTTGTTCTGGAATACACATTGAGTTCGCCCCAGTTGTAGTCGATATTGAGTAGCTGCCCAAGCGTACTGCCTGATGCTTTACAAAGAATCTCCGCCTTCGCTCTGGCATTCTCCGTCGCATTGGTCAGTAGCTCTTCGCTGACTCTTGCCGGGTTTTTCACGGTGAACGCAATGCTGAGTTCCGGTTGCGCCCCACAATCCGTAATCGCAGAAATGACCTTTGCAAGCTGTTTGCTGTCAAAGTCAAAGGCAAGCTTCAAGCGATAGCTGCAAGCATATCCTGCGAACTCTCGCCTGTAATTGCCTTGCCGATCCTTAATGTTCTCGTACCTTGTCTGGACATCAAAGCTCGTGGTTTTCAGGTCTTCTTTGCGATACCCAACGCGGACAGCGACACCCTGCAATTTTTCAATCCTCACGGCAGCTTCCGACATTGCGCGGTCATAGGTTTCGGATAAGACTTCAATGTTCAGGGTGAGGATGATGTAATCCGGTCTGGCGGAGGCATTGCCTGTCCCTTTTACAGTGATCGTTCTCATTATTTTCTCCCGCCCTTTCTGGAATTGAAGTCCTCATCAATACGCTTTTTCCAATCCGTACCCAGCGGTACGCTGCAACGGACAGCGGAAACCGCTTCGCTCAGCACTTCATAGTTGAGTTGTGTTCCCTCGCGGTCGGAGTGGTAGTTGACCGCTCGGTCTGCACCAATTCCAAAATGCTTTGCCGTCTCAACGGCGTCGATGTTTGCACCGAGAAATAGAAACTCCCAGCCGTACTTTTCCTTCTGTCGCTCAATCATTTTCTTGACCTTCTCGCTATCATAACGGCGGCTTGCATTCTCCATGCCGTCCGTTGTGATGACGAACAGCGTGTGTTCAGGCACATCCTCAATTCTTGCGTACTTATGGACATTTCCAATGTGATGAATTGCTCCGCCGATAGCATCCAGAAGGGCGGTGCAGCCGCGAACGGAATAGTCCTTGTCGGTCATCGGCTCGACCTTTTGAACCGGTAAGCGGTCATGAATAACCTCGCTCACGTTGTCGAAGAGGACGGTAGAGATCAATGCCTCGCCCTTCTCTTTCTTCTGCCTTTCAATCATGGAGTTGAAGCCTCCGATGGTGTCTGCTTCCAGTCCGCTCATCGAGCCGCTGCGGTCAAGGATGAATACGATCTCCGTTAAGTTCTTTCTCATGTTCAGTACCTCCGCATATAAAAATATGACTGCTTGGTGTCTCACCTTACAGTCATATTGTACTTTTGTATTCACTTCGTTTGGTCGCATGGCAAGCGACATTATTCTAAGGTCGAGAACAGCTCTCCGTCAATACTTAGAACGTCATCCATCGGAATCTTCGAGCCGTCCTGCATAGTGATCCGCCGCTCAAAATCATCGACTTTTTTAATCGTGCCGGTTGCGGATACATATTTGCCGCCAGCCTTCCGCTCATCAGGCTGAAAGTAGGTAATGGTGACTTCCGGCGCGTCATCAAAGGCATCCATGAGAAGCTGATACCTTATGTCCAATGCAGTCAGCGCTTCCTCGTCAAGCTCAATCCTTTCGTCGGTCAGACGCCCGGTTTCCTTGATGGCGGAGTCATATCCGGTAAGTGCTGCGAAGGGTGCGAACTGCGCTGCTCGATCTGACATGGGCATCTGTGATCGCGTCTTGGAGACGTGGTGAGGGAGGTCAATTATTTCTCTGTATTTTTCCATTTCGCATCCTGACCTTTCCCTTAATCGCGGAACAAGTATCTCAGCATTCGTTCAGGGTCATCTAAAAACTGCTTTGTGATTTTATAATGTTCTGTCTCTGAATATTTGACTTTGTGTATACCAGTGTCGGTCATTTCGAGAATCTCAGCCTTGGGATATGTCATGAGTATAGGAGAATGTGTGGCAATGACAAACTGAGAGTTTTCTTCGACAAGCTCATCAATCGCAACCATCAACGACATCAATCTTTGCGGAGAAAGAGCTGCTTCGGGTTCGTCCAAAATATAAAGTCCGTTTCCTTCAAAACGGTTTGTTACAAGGGACAAAAAAGACTCTCCGTGGGACTGAGCGTGAAAAGAAACTCCGCCGTAACGAAGGAGAGTGCTATGCTCATCTAAATATGTTGCCGTGTTATAAAAGCTTTCTGCTCTTAAAAAGAATCCGTCTTTGGGATAACCGGATTTGATGGTGGTTAGATACTGATGGAGAACAGAATGTGATGATTTTGTTGAGAAGGAGAAATCTCTGGACCCTCCCTCTGGATTAAAGCCCAATGCAACCGCAATCGCCTCAAGTAATGTCGATTTGCCCGTCCCATTTTCACCAACGAAAAAAGTTACCGGTTTTTCAAAAGCCAATTCTTCAAGTGATTGTAGGTATTTGACTACTGGCAAGTTAGCAAGATATGATGATTGTTCTGGAAACCCATTGAGTCTTATTCCGGTCAAGTAATTCATTGCTCTAATCCTTTCGCGTTACGCCTTATGCCCGCCGATCTGCGCATTGCGGTCTTTTGCAGTTGCGCCTTCTTCAAGATTCATCGCCTTGAGGATGGCGTTCTTCCCGTACTTCTTCTTGATGGCGAGAGCCGCCTTCTGAATTTTTCTCTCACGCTCCAAAGCGGCGTCCTCGGCTTTCTGCTTTTCCTCTTCGGCGGCATAGTCCGTGAAGAGGTCAAGCTGGATAGCACCGTCGTTTTTCTTCGGCGCGTCCGCTTCCGGCAGGACGTGATTTGCCACAACATACATACGGCGGACAAGCAGATTCTTGTCCACGATCCGGTCAAATAGCTCTGACACAGCACACATTATTTTGCGGGTAGAGGATGTGTGACTGTCGAGATTGATAGAGCCGTGTGCCTGTTTGGGAATCTCCCGCCCATAGGGATCTTTCTCGACTGCGCCGTGATACCTTGCCCGTCGTGCTGGGTCGGTCAGGTTCTCAATATCATAGCCCACGGTGAGAACCATTTGATCGGTGACAAGTCCCTTGTCCACCAAGTCCAGCACAAGCAAGTCCGTCATTTCCCGGACAACCAGCTTCGCCTTCTGCGGCTCATAGGGACAGTGCAATACCTGACCGGAGCTGAGGCTATTGGAACTGGGACGATACGCTTTAATTGCTTCAATGGTAGTCGGCTCCCAGCCCCACGCATGGTCGATGAGCAATTCCGCATTCTTGCCGAAGAGCTTATAGAGCAAGTCCTCGTTCCGCTCAGAACAGAGGGCGACATCGCCCATTGTGAACATCCCGTTCTGCTCAAGCTTCTTGGCAATACCTCGACCCACGCGCCAAAAGTCCGTGAGGGGCTGATGTGTCCAAAGCTCATGCCGGAACTTCATCTCATCCAGCTCCGCAATGCGGACGCCGTTCTTGTCGGCGGGGATGTGCTTCGCCACAATGTCCATTGCCACTTTGCAGAGGAAAAGATTCGTCCCAATCCCAGCGGTTGCCGTGATGCCGGTTGTCTCAAGCACGTCGAGGATGATCTTCATGGCGAGGTCATGGGCGGAGAGCTTGTAGGTGTTCAGGTAGTCCGTCACGTCCATGAACACCTCGTCGATGGAGTAGACCACGATGTCCTCCGGCGCAATGTACTTGAGGTAAACCTGATAGATGCGAGTGCTGTACTCCATGTAGTACGCCATCCGAGGTGGTGCAATGATGAAGTCAATCGCCAGAGACGGGTTTGCTTGAAGCTCCGAGAAGAAGTGCGATGTGCCGTCCAGCCTGTGTCCCGGCGCGTCGTGCTGCCGTCCGGCATTCGATTCCTTCACGCGCTGCTTGACCTCGAATAGCCGTCCGCGCCCGGAGATACCGTAGCTCTTGAGGGAAGGCGTAACGGCAAGGCAGATAGTCTTGTCGGTGCGGCTTTCATCCGCAACGACGAGGTTTGTGTCCAGAGGATCTAAGCCGCGCTCCCTGCACTCCACGGAGGCGTAGAAGGATTTCAGGTCGATTGCGATGTATGTGTGTTGTTTCATCTTCTATACCTCCTTGCGCAGATCAGAAGTTAACTGTTTATCAATTCTTGCAGTTCATTGACAAACCGGCAGACATGAAATCCGTCACATACCGCATGATGAACCTGAACTGCTAAAGGAAGCAAAATTTTCCCATCTTCCTCAAAATATTTTCCCAAGGTGAAAATGGGAATCAAATAACTATACCCTTTCTGCAAGTTCAAATTAAAACTCTCAAATGTTGACCATGGTATCATAGATACCGTAAAAACATTTTCCGGAACATCCGGTTTTCCTGTCATGCCATGATTGCTTCCATACAGCTGAATATCGTTTTCATAAGCCCTTGAAAATGCTTCGATTTCCGGCA
Organism: Absiella sp. AM09-50; assembly: GCF_003433845.1. Classification (NCBI taxonomy): domain Bacteria; kingdom Bacillati; phylum Bacillota; class Erysipelotrichia; order Erysipelotrichales; family Erysipelotrichaceae; genus Amedibacterium; species Absiella sp. AM09-50. The sequence continues at coordinate 153,626 of NZ_QVFI01000004.1, read as the reverse complement.
CATATTCAGTCCAAAGGTTAGAAAATGTCTCTGTGTCCTCGTGAAATACGGTATAGCTGGGTATCATCTCGTCATATATCCCCAGCTCACCCGCTTGGTTGATTGCCGTTCTAAACTCTGAATGACGGTTTACGATCGTTGTAAGATAATAAAGCATCGCAGGGTATAGCTTCATTCGCTTCTTCTTTATTTGCGTAATATCCAATTTAACAGTCATACTGTATGTGCAGGGTATATTTGTAAAGTAGTGTTCAAAATACTCGCGTCGCTTCCATCCGTTTATATCAATTACTTCAAATACCATCCTCTTCATCGTTGTTCTCCTTATGCACCTATGAGACTCTGGTCAAAGGCAAACAGAGCCTCGTTGATCTCAAAGACGTTATAGTTCCCATGCTCCACAAAATACTCCACGATGATGTCAAACTTGTTGGAGTGGGAGAGTGCAAAGCCCGCCTTCATGAGCATATCCTTCATTTCCGCAAGCGGCAGCTCAAGGGCGATGGCAAAGGCAATAACGGTGGGTTTGGAAGGCTTGTAGGACTTGTCCAAGCGGATCTTCGAGAAGAGCTTCCGGTCAATATTCGCCTTCTTGTAGCACTGTGCGTCCGTCATGCCGCGTTCATCAATCTTCCGCAGCAACATCTCCGAAAAGCTCTCATCGATCTGTCCCAGTGCATCGTCAAGAGTTGCCGCCTTCTCGGAGCTGACTGCCATAGGAGCTGTGAGCTTTTCAATAGCCTCATCGTAAACGGGTGACTCACAAGGCATCGGCTCTTCCATTCGGAAGGCACTCATTCTGCGCAGACGCTCGGAACGACTATCGGTATGCTCGTCCACATAGCGGTCATCTATGTACGCTGCAATATCAGCAAACAGCTTGCTGCTGATCTGGTAGGCTTTGCGGTCGAAAATGACGATGTACACCGTCATATCGTTTTCAAGAAGGAAGCTGCTGATGGTGTCAATCGCAACCTTGAGAGCCTGATCCTTCGGATAGCCAAAAATGCCGGAGGAAATCAGCGGGAACGCAACCGACTCGCATCCGTATTCCTTCGCCAGAGAGAGGGCGGTGCGGTAACAGGAAATCAGCCTCTCGCGCTCTCCACGCTGACCGCCCAACCAGCGCGGACCGACAGCGTGAATGACATATTTGCAGGGCAGCTTGTAGCCCTTCGTGATTTTTGCGCTCCCGGTTTCGCAGCCGTGGAGCGTTTCACATTCTGCCAGCAGCTCCGGTCCTGCAGCGCGATGGATGCAGCCGTCCACACCGCCACCACCCAGCAGTGACTCGTTGGCAGCGTTGACGATGGCGTCCACCTTCATTTTTGTGATGTCATTCCTGACAATTTGAAGCGGCATGATCAAGCCCTCCCATTCGGTTACTTCGCGCCGGTCAGCAGTTTGTCCAGCGGGATTCTTTCCGGGTATTTTCCTTCGGTCAGAATGTCATATAAATACCTGTTATCCAGAATCATATCATCCCGGATAAGCTGCCAGTTTGCCTTTTTCCTGAAAAACACCTTGAAGATCAGGAAGTTCATGATCGCCCCAATTACCGGCGTGGTCATGCCGAAAGCCTCGGTGTGAGAGAAATGGCATCCTGTTTTGGTTCTTTTCCCTTCAAAGGTGATGAACGCCGTTTTCTTGTCGCTCCGGAATACAATGCGGAAGTGGTTCTCATCCTGTTCGCATTCCGTAATTGTGCCGGTCACATCGTAGTCCAGCCCCATGACGATCTCGCGGAAGCGGATCTTGCTTCCTGCGTTATAGTTTCCGTTATAGAGATTGCATTCGATGTGGTAGGGACTCCATTTCACAAACTCTTCCTCAAAGTTAGCAGTCCATGCCTTTAATTTTTCATAGGAAGCCGGAATCTCTATCTGCTCTGTAAGAACAATCATTGTCAGTTTCTCCTATTCTGTCAAAGCGGCATCGGTGTCCGGGCGATCAGAATGACCGCCAGAATCGCGCCCACAAATGCCGCTGCTCCGATGGCAGCCAACAGCTTTTTGCTGAGTTTCTTCTTCGTTGCCTTGCAGATCAGCGCAGCGCAAGCCATGCAGACAGCCGCAGCCACAAGTGCAATGCCCAGCGTTTCCCATAGCCAGGACAGTTCATATAGGATTTTCATGCGATCATCATCTCCTGTTCGTTAAAGTAAAAGTTGTCACTCTGTCAGTCGATTCTCTTCGCCCCAGATACAGAGCTGATCCAGCACAGTCATCAGCGATTTCCCACGCTCCGAAAGCGCATATTCCACCTTCGGCGGGATCTGCGGATACTCAGTGCGGACGATCAGTTTGTCTGCTTCCATCTCCTTGAGATTCGTGCTGAGAGTCTTGTCGGAAATGGTTTTCAGATACCGTTTCAGCTCATTGAATCGCACCGTCTCAAACTCCATCAGGCAGTAAAGAATGACCATCTTGTGCTTGCCGGAGATCAGCGACAGCGTGTAGGCAAAGCCGGTGTCCTCAAAATTGGCGTTCTCGATATAATTCTTTATCATTTCACTTTTTCCTAAGATAGTACCTATCATAATAGTCAGTACTTGAATTTCTGCTTTACTCGGTTATAATTATAAGCAGGATGAACAGTCCTGTCAATCTGATCACAAGGAGAAGTTATCATGAGAACAAAACTGAAAATCACCGAAGGCATTTTCCCCATGCCGGTTCTGATGGTTGCGACTTATAACGAGGACGGCAGCGTGAATGTCATGAACGCCGCATGGGGCACCATGCAGGAGCGGGACACCGTTGTTCTGAACCTCACCGAGACACACAAGACCGTACAGAACATCAAGGCACGGGGAGCATTCACCGTCAGCATTGCCGATGCTGCCCACATAGTGGAAGCAGACTATTTCGGCGTAGAGTCCGGCAATAAGGTCGCCAATAAATTTGCCCGCAGCGGTCTGACCGCCAGCAAAGCAGAAACCGTAGATGCCCCTGTCATCAACGAGTTCCCGATCTGCCTGGAGTGCAGGTTCATCGAGTATCAGAACAATGAATACGGATGCGGCGTCATCGGCAAGGTGGTCAATGTCACTGCCGATGAGAGCGTTATAGTGGATGGAAAAATTGATATGTCTAAGGTCAACGCTATCGCATTTGACCCCTACACCCACGGCTATTATAAAGTCACCGAGCGTGTGGGCGAAGCATTCCGAGATGGCTTAAAGCTGAAAAAGTAAGGTGTGTAGAAAAGGAGCTTTCGCATAAGCGAAGGCTCCTTCTTAAAATATGAGGATTTCGCAAATTCTCATTTGTACTCTTTTCAAAGTTCAAGTCCTTCAACCCATGCCGCAAGCTCCTGATGCCCGACGCTGCTCTTGAAGACCTTGCCTTCCAGCAGCTTTGCACCTTTGCAGCTCGGCATAAGCCGCTCGTTCGTCTTGCCGATGTCGCTTCCGCCGGAGGTCGCAAACGGGATGATCGTCTTGCCAGTCAGGTCATAGCTCTCAAGGAACGTATTGATAATCGTCGGCGCAACGTACCACCAGATCGGGAAGCCCACAAAGATTATATCATAGTTCTTCATGTTGTCCCGTTTCACGGCAATTTCCGGTCGTGAGGCGGGATTGTTCATTTCAATCGTACTGCGGGCTTTCTTGTCTATCCAGTTCAAATCCACTTCCGTGTAAGGCACCTTCGGCTCAATCTCAAAGATGTCCGCGCCGATTGCCTCTGCCAGCGTCTCGGCTACCTTTGCAGTCACGCCGGACGCAGAAAAATATGCTACAAGTTTCTTGCTCATCTTGTTTTATCCTTTCAATATCTTCGTAAGCTGCTGTGCGGACGCACCCGGCAGGATGGAGGAAAGATGCTGCATCATGCACTCTTTGGATTCCTGCGGGTCTCGCTGATAGGCGGAGGTGATAAAGTCGTACCCGAAAAGCTCTTCCGGCGTCGCATATTCCGCGACACCCCAGCCATAAGGTCTTCCGTACCTATCCTGCATATAGACGAAATCCGCAATGCAGACATAGCTCTGCATTTGCAGTCTCGTGATACACGTCTCAAAGCCGGTGTTGCCGCCCTTGCGGTAGTTCAGAGCCTCTTTCAGCCGTTTGGAAAGCATCCTGCCTTCACCGGCTATGGCTTCATAAAGCTCCTTGTCTTTGTAGGACGCCAAGCCGTCATCCCAACGGGCGTCAAAGTCATAGCCGTCACGCCGGAAGTTTGCGAAGTCCGGTATCCACTCTCGGCTCACAAAGCCAGCCTTCTTGTTGAAGAGCTTGCCATAGAGACATTTGCCGCTCCGCGCAGCCGGTCCTTTCCATTCCCACGGACCATCTACATCATCCGCAAACCATAACTCAGGTGGGCAAAGTTCCTCGATGGAGAAGCCGGGAATCTCGTTCCGAAAGAAGGGCAGAAAGCCGCATTGCTCGACGGCGGCAATCAAGTCATCGGCACTATGCAGTTGTCCGACATCTCGCTCTGACATTACTCTGCCTCTTCAATCACGCCATAATCAATCAGGATATTTTTCTCCGCATACTGCGGGTAAACAATACCCATCATTTCATACTGATAACGTCTCACGCGGCGATGCTCCTGAACCGGCTCCGGTGCATACGCAGCGGTTTCACAGTGCGCATATTCCGGCATTTCCGCAAGATCATCCCGAACGGCACGGATAAGCGCGTCTGCTACATCATCAATGTTCTTGCCGGTTTCCACGGCAACCAGTTCGTGCTTCCGGACTGCCTTGTCCAGATTACCGGGGGAGCGAAACAGCTTGTATTTCATATCATTGCCCGTCCTTTCTCTCTATCGGTCTGTCTATTCTTCCTGAAATCTGTTCTTTAGGGACGCAATCATCGCTTGTGCGGCGATGCTCAGATACAAAACTCCAATTTCATAGATAAATTCGCGGTCGATCACGATAAAGTATTCTCTAATATGTGTGAAAACCAGTTCCAGCAAGTCCCTGTACAGTGGATCATCAAAGGGCTTGAACCGTGCAAACTTGCTTTTGGCAGCGTCCCATGTCATAGACGCTTCGCCCTCAGCACTGGTCATCACCTCGCAGAGAATCATGCTGACGCCCATTTTCCCGTTGCCGGTCAGGAGTTCTCCTTCGTAATAGCTGAGTAGGTCTTTCTTGCGTCGAAGCGGAACTACATCGCAGTTGTCATCAAGCTCAAATGCAATCAGCTCCGCAGCGAGTTCCCGCCAGACCGCATATCCGGCGTTAATGGTTCCGTCCTCTTCGCGGCTGATGGTATCGTCCATGCAGTATCGTTCATAGAAGTTATCCCCGCCAAGCTCGTTGCGGGTGCAGAAGATATGCGCCAGCTCATGCAGAAGAATGTGCTTCAACTCTGCCGGATAACGCGCAATGTCTGTCCGCAGAAGGATTCCATCAACGCCGCCTCCTTTACCGACGAAGGCAGAGGCATGAAAGTCAAAATAGCCGTCCTCTGTATAGCGGTCTTCCAGCCGATCAGGGAAATACTGCTTGCAGAACTGTTCAAAGACTCCCTGCTGATTTTCCGTCTGAAAGCAGCACAGCACAAGGTTGTCCTCGCTGAACTCCGTTCCCATGCGCTCGTTAAAGATGGAAGCGGCATAGAAAAGGGCTTCTTTATAGTCGTTGTTGTTCATCTAATTACTATCCTTCATCCTCATTCACCCCTCCGGTCTGACATTTCTCAGGAAGTCAGAGTGCGGCACATACGGCAAGTTGAGCTGCCAGCCCATGCGGTTCAGCTCGTTGAGCTTGATCAGCATCAGGTTGATGTTTGTTCCCATTGCAGCAGAAAGCTGCACCACATCGTAGTCCTGCTTCATCAGGTCAATCAGCTCATCATCGTCAATGATCAGGTGTGAGGCAAACGCATTCGCCTCATATTCGTGTTTTGTGCGCATATCGAACAGCACGAACTCCGGGAGCGGTTCGTTTCCTTTGGCAAGATCACGGTGAAAGGTATCATGCCCGATCTCGTGACCGCAAACCATTTGCATGATCAGATACTCCATGCTGGAGTTCAGAAGAATATGCCGCTCTTTATGGCGGTAGGTGTACATTCCGAGCAGATCGTTCAGATTGTCAAGAAAATGGAGATGAATGCCCAGCTCACGGGCAATCTTCAAGGTATCTCTTGTTCCACAGCTTTTGACAATGCTGTTCGCCTTTTTGTATATTTCCTCGGAGCGAATTATCACGGGAGCTTCACCCCTTTCATGTTGAAAACAGTCAAAGTAAATCCGTCAAGAAACCGAGACGCAGACAGTTATTCCTCTGCGTCCGTACCGGTCTTCTTGTATTTCTTCGGCGTGTATTTCTCAACATTCCGGGCTTTGGATTCCCAATATATATCCTGCAACGCCTTCATCACCGCATCCTTGTCCTGCTCAGACAGCGTACCGCCCGCAAACAAGCCGGACATCCCTTCAATCAGGTCCTTTGCCTGTTTCATGCCACGGGAGCCGTACTGCTCGGATGCCTGAACCACAAACTCTTCGTCCTCGGTCAGCAGATAGTTCACATCCACCTTGAAGTATTCCGCGATTTTTCTGTAAGCGTCCTTGGTACGGGGAAAGGAAATGCCGTTCTCGTACCGGGTAATCATACGTCTGTTGATTCCCAGTGCATCGGCTACTTCCTGCTGGGTCAGCTTCCGCTTCTCCCGTTCAGCCTTGAATTTCTCTCCAAACGTCATTTTGGTAATCACTCCTGTTCACAAAAAGTTTGCGACATCAAATTGCGCAAGTCTATTGACAAAGGCACTTGAAGTGCGTATAATAATGACTGAGCAATCCAACTACTCATAGTATATCCTGAATTGCTCATCCTGTCAAGGGGCATGAGTAGTTGTACACGAAAAAGTTACATCTTTTGAGCAGTTCAAATGGACAGGCATTTATGCTGCCGAAGATCATCCGTACTGGCATACACCGGTATAAGGGAACAGGAGTGAGAAAAACGCAAATGGCTACACAGTACAGAAAAGCATACGTCCCGGTTACGCTGGATGTGGACAAGGAGGGGGCAATCCTCCCTCGCCTTATCTGGTGGGACAACGGTGTGATCTTTCAAATCGACCAGATTCTTTACAAATGCCGCGCCACATCCAAGAAGGTTGGGGGCGGAGGCATCCGTTACACAGTTCAGATTCGCGGAAAGGAGTCATTTCTTTTTCACGAAGGAGACAAGTGGTTCGTCGAAGCAAAGGAGGACAACTGCTCATGATTTTATCCCAGCGCCAACTTGAAGAAATTGCAGCCTCAACAACAAAGGACTTCAATCGGTTCTTTTTCGGGGATGAGGCGGACAAGCCCGACCGATCAGCTTTGCCAACACCCATTGATCAGTTTGCAAAGAATTATCTCGGTCTTCGCGTATCATTCGCCCGTCTCTCGCCGGATGGAAGCATCTGCGGTGTCACTGCCTATGCCGACACTGAGTACAAGATCACGGAGCTTGGCATTACGCGCACACTGGCTTTGAAGCGTAATCAGGTCATCTTGGACGAGAGCTTCATTCGATCCGGCAACGTGCAGCGGCTCTGCGCCAAGCGCAGATTTACCCTTGCCCACGAGTGCGCCCATCAGATTCTCTTCCAACTGGAATCGGAAGAGGTAAAGGCATCCTGCGAGATGAGATATTCCGCACGGACTGCTTATACGCCGCGAGAGCTAAAAACCCGTGAGGACTGGAACGAGTGGCAAGCAAATGTCTTGGGCGCGGCGATCCTGCTTCCTCAAAAAGAGGTTGACCTGGCAATGCGTCGGTTTGCAGAAACGCCGCTGATCAATTACGAGGGGAGGTATTCGTATGGTGATCACTTAACGCTGCGCCTTTTCTGCCGGTTGTTCGGTGTCTCCAAGACAACGGCGTCTATCCGCCTTCGTCAGCTCGGCTACATGGTAGATCGTCCATTCAGTGAGTATGTTGACCCATTGGAGGTGTGGTAATGAAGAGAGCATCCATTCGGGTTCAGGAACCGACGCCGGAGCTGATCGAAAAAATCCGCAGGGCAAGAGTTGCCATTTCCCAGCAGAAGCCCCGATACCTGAAATGTCCCTATTGTCAGCATAATGCCATTGCTGTCTACGAGGACACGAGGGGTCATGTAGAATCCAAGTGCAAGAAATGCGGGCGGATCACAGTCTTTGATGTGCTGAATATGAGAAGACTGCGACCGCGTACCAAGTAAGAACCGGAGGACAAGCCTCTGTTCTAAAATAAAATATATGTCATAGCTGAGCTGTGGAGCCGCCTGATAGGTGAAGTCATCCTAATGCCGCATGAGACAGAGTTTAATTGCTCTGTTTTATCGGCATGGGATTCAAACCTCACCGTCATGCGGCTCTTTTTCTGTCTTCACCCTTCCCGCTGCTCCCGCGCAGCGGAAAGGATGAACAATGAAAATCCCTAAAACCCCTATCGCGTTCGATTACGACCTCTGGACTACGGAGGACGGCAAGTGCATGGTGCGCGTGAAACGAACCGGCGAAGTTTCCGAGGTTGACCGCAAGGTTATGAGAATCCTTCGCGCAGAGGAAAAGCGGATCAGACGCTCGTATGGCTCTGACAACAGCTCTGAGGATGAGGACGGCGCAGAGAAAATTTCTGATACCGTGCTGTCCCTTGACGCTATGCCGGAGGACGATGTGAAGTCCGCTGCATGGCTGGCAGACTCCCGCGACTGCATGGAGGAACTGATCACCGCCCTCAAAGAGAAGGAGCTTCTTTCCATTCTGACAGAGAAGCAGCGCGAATTGTATCTTGCGATGACCCGTGAAGGACTGACTCTTCGAGAGTTTGCCCGAAGGAAAGGCATCGGCATCAGAGCTGCATTTGACCTCAAAGCAGCGGTGCAGAAAAAATTTCAAAGAATTTTTTGAGCGGTACTCAACAAACGGCAAAAAGATGTCCGTTGTAAAGTGAAAGGGTCAATCAGACCACTTCGCTGTTCCTTGAAAACTGAATAGTTCAGTGCTGCGGATCTTTCCGCTTCTGCGAAGCAACACAGCTTCCGACGCCAAGACCTCCCAAAAGGGAGTGAGCGACCTCCGGAGAGCTATAACAGCCGTGTGGTGCGGCTGCTTGCGACGATGCAGATGCCGGGTATAATGATACTTCCGTCTTTTCTTTGAAGGGGCGGCTCGGAGCGATCCTCGGAGGGGTGAGAGTCCCATGATACCGATTAACCGTTGGTAGTCCGCAGCATTCCCGGAACTGCAAAGTTCTTCTGGCAGGGGCGCGAGCTGCAAATATGCCGGACAACGAAACAAACCCAAAAGAAACTTACAATATAGTTTCAGGATGAAAACTATGTGGCAGAGTGTCTTCACAAGATGCTCTGCCATATCCTTTTGTCCTGAATAGTTCTACGAAACAGGAGGTGCTTAGAATATGATGGGCATTGAAACAATGAAAAACGTCAGCCCGAAAACGGTTGACCGAAGCACACTCGTTCAGAGAAGCAGCGTCCGGCTTGATCCTGCGGCACCGCGAGAGGACAGGCTGAGGGAGTTCATCAAGCAGATCAGAAATCCCTATTGTTATCTGGACGGGAAGACAGTGGTGAAGATCAGCTTCGCCGAGACGGACACAACAATGGAAGATTGTCTGGAACACTATCTGAGAGGTCTTTGATTTATGAACAGTCTGAATCTTTTCGCCCGGTTCTATGGACAAGCGATTGAGCCTGTGGTATAATGAAATCGGTCAAAAAAAGAAGAATACGGATTAAGCCGCTTGCCCTGATGGTCATGTGGCGCTTTCGTGTTTCTCTTCATAAGAGTTGAAGCAAGCCTTCGTCTTTCTGATTTGATGTACCACACCAAACAGAAAAACGGAGGTTATTTTTATGCCAGATAAGGTTTACCGCACGGCGATCTACTGCCGTCTGTCCCGTGAGGATGGAGACAAAGTAGAAAGCAACTCCATCGCCAGCCAGAGAGCCATCTGCGAGGACTATATCGCAAGGCACGACGATTTGGAGCTGGTCTGTGAGCCGTTTGTTGATGACGGGTACAGCGGCGTTTCCTTCAATCGTCCTCAGTTCAAAAAGCTGGAAGAGGCAATCCGCAAGGGTGCGCTTGACTGCATCGTGGTCAAGGATCTCAGCCGCTTCTCAAGAAACTACATCGACGGTGGACGTTACATTGAGAAGATATTCCCGCAGCTCGGCATTCGCTTCATCGCAATCAATGATGCGTATGACAGTCTGACCGGTGATCCGCAGTCCGACTCCTTTGTTATCCCGTTCAAAAACCTGATTAACGATTCTTACTGCAAGGACATCTCCATGAAAATCCGAAGCAGTTTGGAAGTCAAGCAGAAGAGCGGTGAGTTCGTCGGCTCGTTCGCGCCTTACGGCTACATGAAATCGCCGGAGAACAAAAACCAGCTCATCGTGGATGAAGCGGTCAGCGAATATGTGCAGATGATCTTTTCCATGTACAAGGACGGCTTCTCCATCGGACGTATTGCAAAGCGTCTGAACCAGATGGGCGTCCTGTCCCCAATGGAATACAAGCATTCCGCCGGTGTGAAGTTTGATACCGTCTTCAAGACCGGCGATACCGCAAAATGGACATACAAAGCTGTCCAGCGTATTCTCACCAACGAGGTTTATATCGGCGTTCTGGCGCAAGGCAAGCGCGGCACTCCCAACTACAAAGTCCGCGTTGTGAAAAGCAAGGATGAATCCGAGTGGGTCAAGGTAGAAAATGCGCATGAAGCTCTTGTGTCCTACGAGGACTTCATGGCAGTCAAGGTCATGATGCAGCGGGATATGCGCTGTTCGCCCGATCAGGACGAAGCGCATCTGTTTTCCGGTTTTCTGTTCTGCGGAGACTGTCAGCAGCCAATGATCCGCAAGACCGTCCCGTCGAAGACGAAAAAGTATATCTACTACGTCTGCTCCACCAATAAGCACAGCCGGACGTGCAGCCCGCACAGCATCGCCGCAAAAGAGGTTGAAGAGAAGGTCTTCCGTGCCATTCATGACCAGATCGAGCTTGTCATCAATCTGGAACACGCGCTTGCGATGATAGAGCGGCTTCCGTCTCAGAGCCGTAAGGCTTTCAATTACGAAGCCCAGATCGCCAAAATCGAGGAAGAGATTGAACGGTACCAAAAGCTCAAGCTGGGGCTTTACGAGAACTTCATCGGCGGCGTCATTGATAAATCGGAATACTTCGAGTTCCGCAGCAGCTACACCAAAATCATTGAGGACAAACAGGAGGCACTTCTGCGGGTCAAAAAAGAAATGAAGCAAACGGTGACAACCGGTACGACTGAACGGAACTGGGTAACGCTTTTCAAGCAGTATGAAAACGTCGAAGAGCTGAACCGCCGTGTGCTGATGTCGTTGGTTGACCGCATCCTGATTCACGAAAACCATGCAATCGAAATCGTCTTCAAATACAGGGATGAATACCAGCAGACGATTGAATACGTTCTCGGCTATGCCGATGAACTGGATATTGCCGTATAAAGGAGGGATGAGCAAATGGCAAGAAAAAGCAGAAAGCAAATTGCAGTCGAAGAGCCGGTTATCGAATCTGTCTCTTCCGAGGTCTTCTCAACAGCCATCTATGCCCGTCTTTCCGTTGAAAACAGCGGCAAGTCTGAAAAGGTGGATGTCATCGCAAATCAGATTGAGATTTGCAAGTCGTACATTGCAGAGCGTCCCTACCTGAATCTGATAGATACCTATGTGGATAACGGACGAACGGGTACGGTTTTTGATAGACCGGAGTTCAACCGTCTGATGAACGACATCCGCACCGGCAGGATCAAGTGCCTTGTGGTTCGTGATCTCAGCCGGTTCGGGCGAGACTACATCGAGGCAGGAACCTATCTGGAACGGGTCTTTCCGCAGATCGGGCTTCGGTTTATCGCCATCAAGGAAAACTACGACAACTTTGATACGGACGGCTCCGGCGAAAGCCTCATCATCCCTCTGCAAAACATGATCAACACCCTCTACTCGAAGGACATCTCCCGCAAGGTTTCTACTGCGCTCAAGGCGCAGATGGAAAGCGGAGAGTTCAAGAAGCGCAATCTCCCGTATGGCTACCGCTGGGATGAAGAACACTGCAATATGGTTTTCGATGAGGAAACCGCACCGATTGTCCGGAAGATTTTCCAATGGAAGATTGAAGGGCTGTCCCTTCCGGCGATTGCAGACCGGCTTGATGCCATGAACGCGCCCAATCCGGAGTTTCAGAAGTATCAGGTCGGCGTCCGCACAGGCAATGCTACGGCAAAGAAGATTTGGAACAAATCTTCACTCACTACCATTCTGGATAATCCCCATTACGTCGGAGATACCGTTCTCGGACGGACGCTGAACGCCATCTATAAGGGCGTCAAGAATCAGCATATCGACCGCGAGGAATGGATTGTTTTTCCCAATACTCACGAGGCGATTATCTCCCGTGAGGACTTCCAGAAGGTACGAGAAATGCGGAACGCTGCTGCAAGGACAAGGGTTGAGAAGATGGAGCGCACGGAGGAAATTCGCGCTACACTGGTCAATCTCTTTGAAGACAGAATCGTCTGCGCAGACTGTGGCAGGAAGCTCTATTTCCATCGCAAGCGCGTAGACAAGCGCAAGGACGGCGCATGGTACGCCTTCTATGAGTGCAGCTCATCCGTCAAGCGAGGCAATCTCTGTACGCCACACTATACGCGGCAGGACACACTCGAAGCCGATGTGCTTGCGGCGATCCAGCTTCAAGTCAAGGCAGCTCTCAATTACGACAAGCTGCTTGCCAAGCTGAGAAACAGCGAAGGTGAACGCAGCATCCGCGATCAACAAAATGCGCTCATTACGAGCCTGAATCTGAAACTCAGCGGCGTCTCCAAGAAACGCACCCGGCTCTACGAGGACTTCACGGAAGGCATTCTCGATGAAGAGGAATACGCCTTTGCCAAAAAAGCCTACGATGAGCAGTATGCCGACCTTTCCCGGCGGCTGGATGAAGCAGTTCAGCGGAAGGTCAAGTTTGCCGAAGCAATGTCCGAGGACAATAAGTGGCTCACACTGATGAAATCCGTCAGCGGTGCAGAAAAGCTCTCTCAGGAGTTAGTTGACGAGTCCGTAGAGCTTGTGAAAGTCCATGAGGGCGGTTCAATCGAGCTGGTCATGAAATACGGCGATATTTACGCTCTGACCGTTCAGAGTATCAAGGAAGTACAGGAGGCGATGTAAATGAGCAAGGAATACAACATCGGCATCTACATCCGCCTCTCAATGGCTGATGAAGATACCGGCTATGGCAGCAAGGCGGAAAGTGACAGCATCGGCAACCAGCGTATGCTCATCAATCGCTTTCTCGACAATCATCCGGAGTTGTCTCACTGTCAGCGATCTGAGTTTGCGGATGACGGTTATACCGGCACGAACTTTCACCGTCCTCAGTTCACGCAGATGATGGAGAAGGTCAAGCGCGGGGAGATTAACCTGATCTGCGTCAAAGACTTATCCCGCTTTTCTCGTGACTACATTGAAACGGGAAACTATCTGGAATGCACCTTTCCGTTCATGGGCGTCCGCTTTATTTCCATCAACGACGGCTATGACAGCGACGATTACAAAGGCACAACGGGCGGTCTGGAAGTGGTTATGCGCAGCATCATCTATGCGGCATACAGCAAAGACCTCTCCGTAAAGACCACATCGGCAAAAATCCAGATGATGAAGCAAGGCAAGTATGTCGGTGGCTACGCTCCATACGGCTACGTCCTGCATCCAACCATTCGGAACAAACTTGCCGTAGACCCGGAGGCAGCTGATGTGATCCGTCGTATTTTCCGTGAGGCGCTGGAAGGCAGCAACACCTCTCAAATCGCCCGCAGCCTGAATGATGACGGCATCCCGACACCGGGGCAATACTTCAAGAGCAAGCATCCCGACAAGAAGAAGTTCAGTAACATGAGCGAGAAAATCAGTTGGGAAACCGTGATGGTCTATAACATCCTCAAAAACCTTGTTTACACCGGAACACTGGTCAGCCGCAAAATGAAGTCCTGCGGTGTCGGCTCAAAAAAGCGTGTTGTCAATGAGCCGATTATCGTAGAAGGTACGCATGAAGCGATTATCAGCAAGGAAGACTTTGAGCTTGCTCAGAAGGTCATTCGAGGCGGAGGACGGAATCCCACGCGCAAGCAGCATGACTATCCGCTCAAGGGACTCGTCCGCTGCGGTAACTGTAAACGTGCTATGACACGCCGAAAGAACAAGGCTGGCATTCGATACTTCCAGTGCATTCACTCGGTCAACAACGGAAACACAGACTGTCCGGTTGGCAGGAGCTTTCCGGAAATGGATATTGAGAAGGTTGTCTTCCATGCCCTTACTCAGTTTCTTGCTTTGGCACAGAAGGAAGCAATGCAGAACCGCGAAGTCGGTGATCTGCGGAAATCTGCCATCAAGGAATGTGCTGATAAAATCCGCACTCTGCAAAAGCAGAACGAGCAGCACAAGGCGTCCAAGCTGAGGCTCTACGAGAAGTATGCAGCCGGAAGCATCACGAAGGAGGCGTACATTCAGCAGAAGGCGGCAACGGATGTGAAGATTGCTGAAAACGATGGAGTAATCCAGCGCAGTCACGAGCGGATGAAGGAGCTTGACTCCGAGACCGCCTGTTCAGATGAAAAGCTGGATGCGGTCTGCGAACAGTACGCCGACTGCAAAGCTCTGACCTATGAGCTGACCCACGCATTCATTTCTGCGGTCTACATTTACGATCTTGACAACATAGAAATCGTCTGGAAGTTCAAGGACTTCCTCAATACATCAGAAGGAGAAGCCAAATGAAAGTATTTCTTTATATCCGTGTTGCCTGTGCGGATCAGCTTGCGGCGGCAAATCAGCGGGAAGAGCTGGAACGCTATGCGAAGGACAAGGGCTATGAGGTAGCTGCTGCGGTTGCCGCAGACGGCATCTCCGGCGTCCATACGGAAGGCATCATGAACTTCTTGATGAACGAAGCCAAGCGTCAGGGCATCGGTGCAATCCTTACCCGTGACGCTTCGCGGATCAGCCGGGACGCTTCCTCTTTCATGAGGTTTGAGCGAAAATTCAAGGAGAATGGCATCCGGTTAGAGTATCTGTCCAAGCCTGACAACGAGCTTCCGGTCACTCCGATGATGGAGGCATTTGCGGCGGCGTATAAGAAACGTCGCACAAAGAACGGCAAAAGAGCATAGAGAAAACGCAAGCCGTTCACGGGTGGTTGTCCACCTATGAACGGCTTGTAAATTCTCAAAATTTTTTTAGTCCCTACTTGACACAAGAAGATTTATCCCGCTTAGGCAGAAACTACATTCTGACCGGCCAGTACACGGAAATCTACTTTCCCAGCAAAGGCGTCCGCTATATCGCTGTCAATGACAATGTGGACACCATCAACGGAGAGAATGAGCTTGCCCCATTCCTCAACATTCTGAATGAAATGCACGCCCGCCAGACCAGCAAAAAGGTAAAGGCGGCCATGCGGACACGGTTCGCAAATGGCGCACACTATGGAGCCTATGCTCCGCTTGGCTATGTCAAAGACCCAGATAAGAAAGGCCATCTTCTGATTGACCCGGAAACAAGGTGGATTATCGAAAAGATTTTTGACCTTGCCGTTCATGGCCGGGGAGCCGCCAGCATTACACGGATTTTGGTCGAAGAAAAAGTACCTACTCCCGGCTGGCTGAATTTCCAGAGATACGGCACTTTCGCAAATATCTATGCCGGAGCGCCGGAGGAAAAAGCCTATGCGTGGACGATAGCGCAGGTGAAAAGTATTCTGAAAGAGGAAACCTATATCGGACACAGCGTCCACAATAAGCAGACCAACATTTCATTCAAAAACAAGAAGAAAGTACGCAAGCCAAAAGAGGAATGGTATCGTGTGGAGAACACCCACGAAGCGATTATTTCCGAAGATGTGTTCCGTCAAGTACAGGAGCAGATTTGCAACAGGCGCAGACGGCAGAAGAACGGCACAACACAGATATTTTCCGGGCTGGTAAAATGTGCGGACTGCGGCTGGTCGCTGGCCTATGGTATGAACAGCCAGAACAAAAATCCCTATGCCCACTACCATTGTAGCAAGTACGGGCAAGGATTGCACCAGTGTTCCATGCACTATATCCGCTATGATGTGCTTTACGCCTATGTCCTTTCCCGTCTGCAATACTGGTCTGTGCTGGCACAGCAGGATGGGGACAAACTTCTGAAACGGCTACTTAACGCCAGCGACAAGGAACGCAATACTGCAAGGAAGCGGCAGACAGCCGAACTGAAAAAGGCGGAAAAGCGCAAAGCAGAAGTAGACACCCTGTTTGCAAAAATGTATGAGGACTGGTCTGCCGGACGCATTACAGAATACAATTTCAATATGCTGTCCGAAAAGTATCAGGGCGAACAGCGAGAATTGGACGTAAAAATTGAACGGCTTCACGAAGCGATGGAGACCGCCGCCCAGACAGCGGTTGACGCTGAAAAGTGGATAGGTCTGATGAAACAGTATGTCAATCCCACAGAATTGACGGCTGAACTTCTGAATACGCTGATTGAAAAAATCCTTGTCCATGAAGCGGTCAAAAGTGAGGACGGAAGCCGGGAACAGGAAGTGGAAATCTTCTACCGCTTTATCGGCAAAATCGAATGACACATCTTGAGATACCCAACAATATCTTTAACTAAGGGAAACGGGGGAAGGATATCCGGATATCAGTGTGTTGGTGGATTTGGCAGATGCACTGGATGTCAGTGTGGATGCATTGTTAAGGGATGATTTAGGTTATCGGGATATTAAGAAAAAAGATTTAGAGGAATATCTGCCATTTATCATTGCTGTCTGTGGTTTTATCGGATATCATATCATGGTAAAATTAGGCATTTCCTTGATACCTGCAGTGATTGGATATTTCGCAGTGATGCATGTATCCCATTATATGATGAGGCAACATACCGATTGTAAACGAGAACAATTATTAGGAAAAGTAAATGCTTTATTTAATTTCTTCGTGATTGAAGGATGCTGTGTACAAGTGATTTTGATTTTTCAAATCGCCAAGATGATGGGTGTTTCACCTATACAATTATTAGGAACAACGACGAATATCGACAATATGTCAGATTTAGGATTTGATTTGGGAACGACGATATTATTATCACTGATTATTGCAGGAATTATAACAGCTTTTATCTTTTTGAAATATATGACGCATACGAAGAAAAGCAATATAGAAAGCAAAGATGAAAATGGGGAATGATTATATGGAAGGGTTTGCGATGCGTTTGACGCAGTTAAGAAAGAAGAAGGGTTATACGCAGGCGCAGCTGGCAGAAAAAATCGGCGTTAGTAATAAGTCTGTTTCACGTGGGGAAAGAGGGATTTCCAAAAGTTAAGGATACTACACGCATAATTCACACTTACCAATGCTTATGCTGAATAACAAATACAAAATTATGGAGGTTCATCATGAGCAAATTCTTATCCTGTGAATTTAAAATCTACACCGCCTGTGTGGAGTTTCGTTTTGCTGATGGCAACATGATTTCTGTAGACTGCACTGCTGTTGAGAGCGAGGTTGCAAACAATATGTATTAGCGGTCAGAGCTGGACTGGCTAATTTACGATGACTTGGTAACTTATGTGGATTTAATTCTCAACGGCAATCGAAGCATACTTGAAAACTGTAACATTATATAAACCTTTGGAATAATTACCATAAATAAAATAAGCCGCCTGTGAGGGCACATATCAATGCTCATAAGGCGGCTTTTTCTGTTATTAAGTTTCTCTTAATGATCTAAGGTACTGAACCTGACTTCATTATTCTATATATTGGCTCAAATATTAGCATTATCCTATCTAATTAATTTTTGAACTGTACATTCCACCAGATGCAATCTCGCAAATTTTAATCTGATTTCACTCGCCAATATCCTTTGGTATCACGATCTAAAAGACGTTCTCCAATCATGTCCCGGCGTATCGTGCAAAAATCATCGTGAAAGTCAGCGATAATTATGTTAACCTCCCGCTCTGAATATATCTTGTCATACTCAAAAGCTTGTACGATAACCTCCAAGACAATACGTTCTTTCTTCTGCTGGGCAGGGATGGATTTTAACTTTCCATATTCAAAAAAAGTGTCAATTATTCGTTGTCTGTACTCAGCATCACGTTGTTGCTGTAAGCCGGCTTCGTCAGACTGTTCCTCTAAAATTTCAAGAATACTGGTTTCAAATATACGTTTATTAAGCGAATACATCATATAGTATTGGCTCTTGTAGGAAGTGACTGCACCAGCATCCGTTAGTTTTTTTAAGTGAAAAGAAACCGTTGCGGCAGTAATTCCAAGCCGTTCTGCCAAGCGTTCCACATACATATCTTCAATAGCCAATGACTTTAGTATTTGCAATCGTGATTTATCGGAAAGGCACTTAAATAAGCGGATGGCCTCTGTTTCTCTCATCGTTTTTCCTCCCAAATCTCAGAGAATTTTAGCTTGATTTCCTGGATGGTTTCAAGTTTGATATTCTCAATCTGCATTTGTTCTATATCACCGTGCGCCTTTGCCTTGTCGTAAGAACTTACCCAATTTGCAGGGATTTGTTCCGTCTTTTTATGAAAAAATTCCTTTATCGCATCGGTATCCCCTTTCCCGATTTTGACTGCAACGGAAAGGATAGTGCGAAAAATATCGTATACATTTGCCCGGATTTTTTCAAAATTAGCTTCATCGTTTCGGTCATCATCAAGAAGTTTTCTCTGCTCCTCTGCGCAGAATGCAATTTGCTTTTCAAACCATTCGTCAAGTTGTTCCAGCTTCTTTTCCATTATTTCTCTACCTCTATTCTGCCGTATCCCACAAAATCGTCGTGGTTATTGGCTTGATTGCTACCACCGAACATAGTATTTGCACCAACCGCAATGTGGAGGGTTCCCACCATTTTTTCATCCAGTACGGTATAGCCACTCAACTCTGTCACATTGGGATTCATTCCGATTCCCAACTCACAAACAACACGGCTCTCCTCTGGCTGTCCAGTAAAATAATTTATGACTGCCGGGATATTGCTGTTCACAATTTTGCCATCGCTAATTTGCAAGATAACATTACTATATTTCGTATCGTCAAGGTACAGCGTATCAAAAAACATGCTGCCCTGTGTCTTGTCCTCAATGGGAGCAATGTAAATTTCTCCGCATGGCAAATCTCCATCTCCGGCATCAATGTGCCATTCTCTCCCTGCAAGTTCCAAATGAAGAACGCAATTCATTCCAGTATGTACAGACACCCTATCTGCACCAGCAAAGGATGCTACCTTTTTTCGACAGGCATCTGCAAGGGCTTCATAGTCTATATCATAGGCACTATTCATCCGCAGAATATAGTCTTGAGGTTTAAGACCAGACTCAGCAGCATTGGCCTCCGTGGGGATTCTGATTTGAACAAATCGCTTAGATTTCATCAACGTATAAAACAGTTGTGACATATATTTACGATAAAGTTCAAACTGTTCTGTCGGGATTTCGTAACCAAGAATAACTGGCTGATAGGCAAAAACATCAAGAACAGCATCAAAATTAGACAGCAGTTCAAAGAATCTTTTATCAAAGCAAGACTCTCTTGCAGAAGAAAAGATTGCACGGTTGATTGTCCGGGACTGTTGAAGCAAAACAGGTGTGGCCCCCAGAGATGCGACAGCTGTTAGAAAGTTATTGGCAATTTCTTTGTCGGCATCTTCACCCCAAAAATGGACGAGTATCATTTCTCCTGTTGATACTCCACTGGCTTTTACAATTTTTCTAATAGTTTCGGTATTCATTGTTATTACCTCCAATCTAAAATTAAATATATCATAGTCACAGTAAAAAAGCAATATTGATTAGATGAACATAAAATCAAATTAAGAGATTACCCGATTTCCTTCTATGGGAATTTAGAGAGTTAAAAAAAATCACACTATAAGCTGTCCCAAAGAGCCACTATGAGATTTCTAAAAATAGCTTGTATGATGAATTTCATATCTAGTCTATGTCATTGCATGATCACAGAAAGGTTCTCTAATAATCATGATACTAAAATCTATGGTAGCGTAAAGCTATCCATCTTTTACTAAAAGCCTGAGTATTTTATGAAGTTAATAAGAAAAAACTCGCGATTTGCGAGCTTTTACTTACCTTTATATTTTTCGTAAATACATTTTAATCCTTTAAATGTTAAGTCACGATCATAGATATCAATTTCATCCGTATTTTTATAAATGATCTTGCCTAAGCCACCAGTAGCGATAACCTTCATATTTACACCCAGTTCTTTTTTGAACTGCTTGATGATATATTCACTTTGTCCAATATATCCATAAACAACACCTGCTTGCATACTACTGGTGGTATTCTTACAAAGGATGGTTTTAGGTTTCTTGATTTCGATTTCAGGCAGTTTCGCAGCTTGGGTCCACATTGCCTGAGCACCCGTTTCAATACCAAACGTAATGGCACCATATTCAAAGTTTCCATGTTCATCTACATAATCAAAAGTTGTGGCAGTACCAAAATCTACAACCAGACAAGGTCCTCCATATTCATAGAAGGCACCTGCCGCATCAACGATACGATCGGCTCCGACAGCTTTTGGATTTTCAGCTTTTACACTGATACCTGTTTTAATGCCAGGACCAACAACGATTGGTTCTTTATGCATATACTTACGAATACTGTTTAAGAATGAATGCATAATCTTTGGCACAACGCTGGATACGATGACATCTTGGATTTCATCGCTTTCCACTTTGCTTGCTTGAAGAAAATTCATTAACATGAATCCATATTCATCACTGGTGCGTTTCATTTTGGTTGTTAGACGATAATTGCCTAACAGTTTGTTCTCTTTATAAATTCCCATGGTAATATTGGTATTACCGATATCAATCACTACTAGCATTTGGAAGCCCCTTTCTTTTCATCCATGATGTCACAAATATGATGCAAAATCGTTTTCCCTAAATCATATTTGCTCATTTTATCGAGGGTTTCGATGGTATCTTTCTTGATGATGGTTGCGACATTGGTATCTGTTTGGAAACCAGCCCCCTCCACCTTCAGATTGTTTGCGATAATCATATCGCAGTTTTTCTTCATTAGTTTTTCTTTTGCATTTTCTATCAGATTTTGTGTTTCCATTGCAAATCCACAAATAACCTGATGTTCTTTTTTATGTTCTCCAAGGTAGGCCAGGATATCAGGATTTTTGACAAATTTGATTTCTAAGGTATCTCCTTGTTTTTTGATTTTATTTTCTGCGATAATCTGAGGACGATAATCACCAACAGCCGCAGCCTTGATGATGATATCCATGTCTTTATAGTTTTCTTTGACAGCTGTAAACATGTCATTGGCTGAAATGATAGGAATCATATGCACATCTGCAGGTGCATCCAATGCTACCGGTCCACTGATCAATGTAACATCTGCGCCCATATTTCTGGCAGCTCTGGCAATTTCATAGCCCATCTTTCCTGAGGAATGGTTGGTGATGAAACGTACAGGATCAAGTGCTTCCTGAGTAGGACCTGCCGTTACCAGAACTTTTTTGCCTTTCAGCAGATTTTCTTCCTGAAGTAGGGATTCAATACGTTCTTCGATAAAATCAATGTCTGCTAGTTTGCCTTTTCCATTATCACCGCATGCCAGATAACCAACTTCTGGTGCGACGATTTCATATCCCAATGCGATACATTCTTTGATATTTCGCTTCGTAACGGGATTTTCATACATATTGGTATTCATTGCCGGTGCAATTAATTTCTTACATGTTGCGGCAAGGAAGGTCGTTGTTAACATATCATCAGCGATGCCATGGACAACTTTCGCTATCACATTGGCACTGGCAGGTACGATCACAAAGATGTCTGCACGTTTTGCGATGGATATATGTTTTACACTGCGATCAGCCACTTTTTCAAAAGTGGAAACCATCACGTTGTGTTTTGTTAGTGACTCAAAAGTTAATGGGGAAATAAATTCGGTGGCATTTTTTGTCATGATGACTTCTACATCATAACCTTTTTTTATCAGATTACTGCAAAGCTGTGCGCTTTTGAAAGCAGCAATACCGCCAGTAACCCCCAATACTACTGTTTTTTTCATACGTTTACCTCCCAGGATTTTGTTCCTGTTAAAGTCGTCTTTTATTATAACGCAAGTAGTGGTTCACCACAATAGTTTTAAAATTAAAAATGAGAAAATTTTCACAAGCTATTTTTACATAAAAGAGCTGAAACAGGATACTATGAATTTTTATGTTCAGCGTATATAATATAAGAAAGAGAGAGGATGGTGTCCTATGAAAATCGTCACAACCAAAACTATGAAAGAAATGGATCGTATCGCAATGGAGGAATATCATATTCCGGGTGTGGTTTTGATGGAACATGCGGCCATGGCGGTAAAAAAACATGTGGATCTTGTCGCAGATAAAAATAAACATATCGTGATATTATGTGGTCCCGGCAATAATGGAGGAGATGGTTTTGCTTTGGCAAGGCTGTTAAAGCAGGATGGATATGAGCAAGTGATGATCTTTTGTAATGTGCCATTTGAAAAGATGTCCCATGATGAAAAAATCTATGCGGCTATCGCAGGCAGCTACCATATTCCCATTTATCAAAGTGAAGATTTAAAAGAAGTAAAGAAAATGTTTGCCTCAGCGGATATCGTCATTGATGCCTTGTTTGGCACAGGCTTATCCAGAAATATTGAAGGTTTTTATGATCAGTTGATTTTAACGTTAAATACCATGCATAAATATGTAATCAGTATTGATATCGCCAGTGGAATCAACGGGGACAGTGGGGCAATTATGGGATGTGGCATACAAGCCACAAAAACAGTATCTTTGGTATGTTATAAGCCAGGTAATGTGATGTATCCTGGTAGTGCTTATTGTGGGGATGTTGTGGTAGAGGATATCGCAATGCCACAGGAGATTATTGCCAAAAGTAATGGAAATGAAGTTATGGATGATGATTTGATTGCGTCTTTTTTGCCTAAACGACAAGCTCATAGTAATAAAGGCAGTTATGGTAAAGCATTGATGATAGGAGGTAGTATGCGAATGCATGGTGCACTTGCCATGTGCGCAAAAGCTGCACTTTCCAGTGGCATTGGTACCTTGACGATTGCTCTTCCTTCCAGCATTCATGCGATTATGGCAGGAAAGATGGAAGAATGCATGCTGCTTCCTTTATCTGATGAAGATGGCTATTTTTCAGAAAAGAGTGCTGAAGAGTTAAAAGATCAGCTGGATCTGTTTGATTTTGTGACCATTGGCAATGGCATGGGTAGAGGAAAAGGTGCGAATGCACTAGTGGAACTGGTATTAAAAAGCAATCTGCCATGTATCCTGGATGGAGATGCCTTATATCTTGTGGGCAAACATCCGGAATGGTTAAAACGCAAAGCGCCAACGATTTTAACACCACATCCAAAAGAAATGAGTTATTTATCCGCTCGCAAATTAGATGATGTTTTAAATGATCCAATGGAGGTCGTACAAACATTTCTAAAAGGCTATGGCAATATCACTTTGATTTATAAAAATGAACATACCATCGTTTGCAACAAAGCGTTCAGCTATATGAATCTGGCTGGTAATAATGCACTTGCGAAAGGTGGCAGTGGGGATGTATTATGTGGCATGCTTTGTGGATTATATGGCCAAAGCAAGGATGCTTTAAAAAGTGCCTGTTGTGCAGTATATGTTCATGCAAGATGTGCAGATGAATTAATCAAGGCCAAAGATTATAATGCTATATTAGCTAAGGATATTATTGAAGAATCATCTCATATATATAAAGAATTGAGGAACCGACAATGAAGCATATCCAACAATTAGAGAAACAACAAATTCCCCAGGCATTGGATCTGGCATGGGAAGTGTTTGAAAAATATGTAGGAATTGATTATACACAAAGAGGAATTGATGAATTTTATCAGTTTCTTCATACACCATCACTTACGAAGCCACTTGTATACTATGGCGCATTTGATAAAAATCAGATGATTGGAATGATAGCGATGCGAAACAATCATATTGCGTTGTTTTTTGTGAAGGATACACATCAACATCTTGGTATTGGCAAAGCTTTATTTACGTATATGTTAACGCAGATTCCCGATCACAGGATCAGTGTAAATTCATCCCCATATGCAACAGAAATTTATCGTGAACTGGGGTTTTGTGCAACGGAGCATATGAAAGAAGAAAACGGTATTCGTTTCCTTCCTATGTTTTACAATCGCTAACTTATGAAAATTATTATAGCACCAGCCAAAAAGATGCGAAATGATGTGGACTATTTATCGCCAAAACAGCAGCCAGTATTTGAGAAAGATGCGAAAAAACTGTTGAAGCAGTTAAAAACATGCTCCATATCAGAAATCAAAAGAACATTAAAAACCAGTGATACGATTGCCAAAGAAGCATTTCTTATGTATCGCATGATGGATTTTAAACAAGCAGGAACACCAGCGCTGTTAGCCTACGATGGTATTCAGTATACCTATATGGCACCTGGTATATTTCCTGATGAATATTTTGCCTATGTAGAAGAGCATTTACGTATCCTGTCAGGTTTTTATGGCATCTTATCGCCATTTGATGCAATATATCCTTATCGTTTAGAATTAGATAATCGTATACCAAGACATGGATTTGAGAATTTATACCAGTTTTGGGGGAAGCGAATCTATCAACAATTAACCAAAGAGGATCATGAAATATTAGATTTAGCAAGCCGGCAATATTCCCATGTAATTACGCGTTATTTAAATAAAAATGATCGATATGTACGCTGTTACTTTATGGAAGAGGAACAAGGTACATATAAGGAAAAAGGCGTTTATGTGAAGATGGCAAGAGGTGCCATGGTGCGCTATTTGGCACAGATACAGGCCCAACATGTAGAAGACGCAAAAAACTTTCAGGAGCTTGGTTATAGTTATCATGAAGAACTATCAAAAAAAGATGCTTACGTATTTACAAGAAAGAAGGACAAAGCATGAAACAATACACATTTGATATCAATGGACATCAGGTGGAAGCAGAATATGAAGAAACGTTTATAGAAGAAGTCGTAAAACCTTTGATGAAACAATGGGAAGAAATGGTGGAAAAGAAAAAACATCGCATTATCGTATTTTTGGCAGCACCTCCTGCTGCTGGAAAATCCACTCTTGCGGCCTTGTTTGAATATCTGTCCATACAAGAAGGCGGTAAGCGGATACAGGCATTGGGTATGGATGGTTTTCATCACTATCAATCTTACATCTTATCGCACAGCGTAGAAGTTGATGGTAAAATGGTATCGATGAAATCAGTAAAAGGATGTCCAGAAAGCTTTGACTACAAGCGTTTTAAAACATTGCTGGAAAAGGTTAAAGAAGAAGATATCCGTTGGCCGTATTATAATCGTGTAAAACATGATGTTGAGGATGATGTGATTGCGGTACATGCACCCATTATTGTACTAGAAGGAAATTATCTGTTGTTGGATGAAGCACCATGGAAGGAATTACAGACCATGTGTGATGATTCTATTTTCATCACCACAAACAGTGATGCTGTAAAAACCCGTTTAATCAATCGTAAGATGAAGGGCGGGGCACTGCCACATGAGGCCGTTGCCTTTTATGAAAACAGCGATGGAAAAAATGTAGAACGTGTATTAGCACATAAACTGCCTGCCCATACAACGCTTATATATGATGGCAAAACATATAAAAAGAGTAAATGATGAATGTGCGCTCATTTACTCTTTTTTAGTGGACCATCATAACGCATGATACCACCTAAATCCACGACATGATCATATCCGTTTTTCACAAGATACTGACATGCCCGTTTACTTCTGGCACCGCTATGACAGTAAATATATAAAGGGGAATGCTTATCCGGATAACGATGCGTGATACTTCCAATTTCTTGTAAAGGAAGATTGCTGCTGCCTAAAATATGCCCCTCATCATATTCCTCTTTTGTCCTTACATCAATCAAATGAATGGAGGTATTTTTACGATACTCGGCGATTCCTGCTTCTATTGATTGTTTATCATAGGTTTCTTTTTTGAAAAATAACATTCGTTCACGGTCCTTTTCAAATACTCTATCATATCCATAAGAAGGAAAAAGGTGACAAAGTCACAAATCCATGCCATATTATAAGAACACGTATGATATAATATATAAGGAAAAAACAGGAGGAACAGAATGAAAGATATACAATTATATTATCCAGTGCTTGATCAATACACCCAGATACAGGAGCTTGCCTGTATACAAGTTAAGGCAAAAGAAATCTTAAAACAACCATATATGCAGTGTGCAGGATTTCCGCTGCTTACCAAAGGGGCATTACGGATCACACAGATATTAGAAAATGGAGAAGAAAGCTTTCTTTATGATTTAAAGCCTGGGGATTATTGTCATGAAGTCATGAACTGTCTAATTAAACAAAACAGTGGAAATATCAAATCAATGGCTTTGGTAGACAGTACGATTTATCTGGTTTCTCCTGCCTTCTTTCAAAATGTATTGATGAAAGATGCTGCCTTCCTGTTAGCGGTATATAGTGATGCAATTACAAAGATGCATAAGCTAATGGCAAATAACCAGTTGAAAAATGAATCAGTAGAAGAACGATTATTAGGCTATCTGATCTCACAAACAACCTCACGCATTTATGTCACACATAAAGATATCGCTTTTGAACTGCACAGTGCACGTGAAGTGATATCCCGTAAATTAAAAGAATATGAACAATATGGCTGGGTGGTACTTGGAAAAGGAAAAATAGAAATTATTGACATTTTGGCATTAGAAAAAGAATACAGAAAGGTAAAGAGGTGAAGCATATGCTAATCATGGAGCAATTACGCGATATTGAAAAATTCAGTGATCTGGAGCAACGTGTCGCAGATGAAATATTAAAAGATCCCAAAGCAACATTGAATCTAACAATTGAGGATTTAGCGAAAAAAGCGTATACCTCAACGGCAACGATTGTGCGCTTGTGTAAAAAACTGGGTATGAGTGGCTATGGTGAATTTAAAATCAAGCTGGCTACGGAAATCAATACCTTCGTTTTACAGACAGAGCGTATCATGCAGGAAATGCCAATCAGAAAAGAAGAAACGCCACAGGATATTCTGCAGATCATGGTAAACCTGCATTATCAGGCATTAACGGATGCCTTTCACTCCATGGATATCGAAGCCATGAACAAAGCCGTTGATTTATTGGAGAATGCTGATATCATCACCCTTTATGGAAGGGAAGAATCCTTATTGATCGCAGAAGATCTACATTTAAAATTCAAACGGATCGGCATGCCTTGTGTACTTGAAGCAATGCACGGCTTTCAAAATCCTACATTATATCGCAAAGATCAAAAGCAAGTTGCTTTAATATTCAGCCGCTATGCCGATTCACCTGATTTTAAACAGTTGTTTCAGATGCTTCGCCTGCATGAGATTCCCATGATTGTGGTGACTGCGAATAAAGAAAGTGTACTGGCAAAAATGAGTGAAGCACTGATTTTATTTGATAATGATGAAAGTATATTAAAGATGGGTTCTTTTGGTTCCCGTACCAGTATGCTGTATGTATCAGACTGTATCTATATGATGTTATTTTCCAGACATTTTGAAGATAATAAAGAACGCCTAAAAAACTATTACGTACATATGAAATTAAAATAATAAAAAAAGAAAAAGGAGAAGCATATGCTGGATATATTAATTAAAAATGCAAATCAGGGGAACTTGAAACATGTCAATATTCGTATTCCAAAGCAAAGTCTTTGTGTATTATGCGGCGTCAGTGGATCTGGGAAATCCACTTTGGCGATTGATGTATTGTTTCAGGAATGCCAGCGACAATATCTGGAAGCAATGGGGATGCAGGGCATACAAAAACCAGATGTAGAAGAAATCCGTAACGTATCACCAGCATTATTGATCAAAGCAAAGGCCTATGCCAATCAACCACGTTCCTCTTTGGGGACTATTACCAATATCTATACCGATTTGCGTATGATCTATGAAAAATTATCCATCAGGGAATGTCCGGTATGTCATCAGCGAATCGCACAGATGGCATGCAGAGAAGAATGTGAAAAAGATGGTGAAGAATTTCATGTATCTATCTATTGTGAAGCATGTGGTCATAAAATTGATAAATTGACACGTTCTCATTTTTCCTTCCATACAAGAGAGGGCGCATGTGAAACATGTCATGGACTAGGCTATGTTTATGCCATAGATGAAACAAAACTGATTAATGAAGCCAAAACTCTGAAACAAGGAGCTATCGCCATATGGGAGCATCGTTATCTGGATTATATGATAGAAACATTGCAAAAGATGTTTGCTTATTATCATATCGAAGATGTTACACCTCTTCCTTTAAACATGTGGTCATATATACAAAAACGCATGTTGTTTTATGGAGTAGAAGATGAAAAAGTAAAACAGGCATTTCCTGATATCAAGCCACCTAAAAATACCATGGAGGGCAGAATGGAAGGCCTAATTCCATCCATTCACAAAAAAATAGCGGAAGCTAAAGGAATTAAAAAACAGCTGGAACCATATATCTATACCAAAACTTGCCCTGATTGTGGTGGGGATAAACTACAAAAATACGCAAGAGAAGCAATCGTACATGATGCAACAATTACCTCATTGACACGTTTAACTCTGGAAGAATTAGCCAGCTGGGTCATAGAGTTAGAAGATAGTTTATCACCAGATGAGAAACAACAGGTGGATGTATATCTGTTGGATTTAAAAACCAAGATCAATCGTCTACAGAAAGTCGGTTTGGGATATCTTCAGCTGGAAAGACAGACATCTACCTTATCCGGAGGAGAAGCACAACGCATGCAGCTAGCCGCCGCATTAGACAGTGAGCTAACCGGTATTCTGTATGTATTAGATGAGCCAACACGTGGACTTCATCCACAAGACAGCCAGGGTGTCATTGATATCTTAAAAGCCATGCGTGATAAAGGCAATACGATGTTAGTGATTGAACATGATGTTGATGT
Source organism: Absiella sp. AM09-50 (assembly GCF_003433845.1). Taxonomy (NCBI): domain Bacteria; kingdom Bacillati; phylum Bacillota; class Erysipelotrichia; order Erysipelotrichales; family Erysipelotrichaceae; genus Amedibacterium; species Absiella sp. AM09-50. The sequence continues at coordinate 124,531 of NZ_QVFI01000004.1, read as the reverse complement.
ATTAAAAGAAAGTGACTATATAATAGAAGTAGGTCCACAGGCAGGAAACTATGGGGGAAGCATCATTGCCAGAGGTACCTATGAAGAAATCATGCAGCATCCAGACAGTATCATCAAACAATATATGCAAGAAGATATCAGTATCAAAGAAAAAAAGCGCCCGGATAAATTTATGTGGATCAAAGATGCCTGTGCCCATAATTTAAAACATGTAGACGCATGTTTCGCTTTACAGGCATTCAATGTTGTCACAGGTGTCAGTGGATCAGGAAAAAGCACACTGGTCTTTGATGAATTAGCCAAACAAAAAGAACGCCTTCAAAAAGAATATGGCTTTGATCAGATCATACAGGTAAGACAACAGGCCATCACCACGATGAAACGCAGCAATGTGGCAACGTATATTCATGCTTATGATGAAATACGCAAGCTATACGCTTCACAGCCCCTTGCCAAAGCCAAAGGCTTTACTTCTTCCACTTTCTCCTTTAACTCAAAAGGTGGAAGATGTGAGCGTTGTGAAGGTATGGGAACCATCAAAAGCAATCTCTTGTTTTTTGAAGATATTGAAATCGTATGTCCACTGTGTCATGGTGCCCAGTTTGAAAAAGAAGTCCTCCAGATCAAATACAAAGGATATTCCATCCACGAGCTGTTGAAACAATCCGTGGAAGAAGCCTTCCTGTTATTCAAAGACAATCGCAAGCTCTATAAGATATTCTCCTTAATGAAAGAAGCAGGACTTGGCTATCTTATGCTACATCAGCCAATGACTTCCTTATCATCCGGAGAATTACAACGCCTTCAGTTCGTCAAAGAAATCTTAGATACCCGTGGTAAAAAACGTCTGTACTTACTTGATGAACCTACCATTGGTTTACATCCACAAGATGTAAACCGCTTCCTCGACATGTTGACAAAAATGAAAGAAGCAGGCAATACACTCATTGTGGTAGAACACAACCTGCAGGTGATCAGGGAAGCTGACTGGATCGTAGATCTAGGCCCACAAGGTGGAAATGAAGGAGGACAAGTCCTTGTATGTGGTCAGATACAGGATGTTTGTGCCTGTGAACAGTCTATTACTGGGCAGTTTCTTGAAGTAAAATAAAATAAAAAAACAATGTCAAGCATAATTTTTAAACAAATTTCAAATATTACATACTCATCGTCCCTTGAAATACGTATTTTATACGCTATAAGGGGCGATTTTTCTATGTTTTTCCAGTATTTTCCATAAATGGCCAATTATTATATCACAAATTTGTCATGGTATATACCAAAATATGAATTTTTTTTAAAATTCAGAAATATTTCGATAATATGGCTTAAAATCAGGGGTTAAAAACGCAAAAATCTGAAAATTGAGCAATTTTGGTCTATACCATTGACTTGGTCTATACCATGTATTAAAATGTAATCGTATTCAGAAAGACAACAAAAAAGAGGGATTTACTCACAGATTTATTTACAAGAAAGGTGGTTAGGCTATGGATCAGGTTTATCGCATTGGCAGACGGTTAGGGAAATTAATGCTGGCTTTACTGATGGTTGTTTCATTGTTTGATTTGACAAGCTTATTTGCCAATGATGAAACAAATGCGCCTGCAAAAGTTATACAGTTATGTGATGAAGAAAACATTCAAAGTACAGAAGATGGTGAATTACTGATCCCATGGAGCAGTACCATTGAAACAACAGATGAAAACATGTTGCTGTATAACGATTATGAAAATACGATGCAGGATAACCTGTATGCAACACCTGATACACTAAATCTTCAAATCGTTGATCACACAGGTGGGAAACAGATTGAATTGGTAGAAGGTACTGATTATGAATTGTATTATACAAATCCTAGTGATGGATTGTTCACAATGAATAAAGAAGATGCAGCACAGTTTACACACTTCAAAATCATGTTCACAGATAAAACAAAAACATTCAGTAACATGATGATTAAATACAATACACATGCAAAGATTGCGGATGTTAAAGAAAATGAACAGGAAAGAAAATTTCTAAATGAAGCAACATTCAAAATTAAAACAGATTACTGGATTACAGAAACCGCAACTTACACTTATACAAATCCAAATTTCAAACCAGTTGAAAACAGTATGAACGCTCAAGAAAACGTAAATGCCATTTACGCACCAAGAGAATTCACTTGGGAAGATGATACAGTAAAAATCAAAGCAAGCGTTACACAAAGAGATATTCCAGATAATGCAGTGATGAAAGCTGAACGAGTAACGGAATCAGCTGACAAAGAAAACAACATCATCACAGAAATCTTAGATCAAGCATCTGGAACAAAATACTACTACCAAGTAACATTTACATCAAACGATGAAGTTGTAGCAATTGATCAAAGCAAGATCAAGTTTGAATCTAGTGTGAAACCAAGCGTTAAATCTAAGCTACAATATAGATCAGCTAGATCAACCGCTTATGATGAGAGCGGAGATGATCCTGATACATCTGTAGGTAATTATCCTAATAATTACAAGGTGTGGAGAACTGATGAAAATAGGAATCATAACCAAGAATATAAATTTGGAGATTTTGGTGAACAGTACAATTTATTCTACATTCTAGGTAATTATAACGTATTTACGTTTAATTATTACTATGGAACACACGTTGTAGGGCCGATGATTGTAGGTGGTGAGGCCGCTAAACAATCGGCAAATGGTAATGGTGAGGCAGCTATTGGGGATGGAAAATTAAATATTGGTGGGACCACTACTAGAGTTGATAGTCCACACAATGCTCCAACATATATAAAAGGTAATGCGAATATTGTAAATACTATTCAGACGGATTCAAATGTTCCATTTTTTGTAGGAAAGACGAATAGCACATCTAAATATACTATACAAGATATTGATGACAAAAATTATTACAATTATTATTACAGTGATAATTATGTTGATTTTAACAAAGCCGAAGCCGAAATTGATTCTCAATTAAGTCAGTTAGCTAAATTCGAAGGTTATGATACAAATGGCAAGTTTGTTGAAAAAGTGAACATTAATGCTGATGATTTAGTAGTTGGGAAAAAAAGCGATAGTTATGAAGTTGTTTCAAGTAATGAAGAACAATTTAAGACTGTTCTTAAAATCAAATTAGGATATAATTACGTTTTTGATAAAGGGGCATTTGAAAAAATAGATGCTATCATCTATGATTATGAAAGTTTAAATGAAGCCACTCAAACTACCACATTTATTAATGTGCCTGATGATTATACAACTTCAGAGGCGGCTTATGGTGGCCTGCATATGCCTTATATTTTCAAAAGTAAAAGCGATGCACTAGGGAGTACAGAAGCAGTAACAGATATTGGCGCATATCAATTTGCTAGTTCAGAAGTAGAAAAGGGTATAAATATTGCATATTTTATGCCAAATGCTCAACAAATTAAAATTGGGTTTAATAAAGCTGGAGAGACAAGTGGATTAAATAAACTTGTTGGTCATTTGGTAGCACCAAAGGCTAATGTTGATATAAGAAGTGGAGATTACAACGGTTCCATTATAGCGAAACAAGTAAGCTCCACTGCAGAAGGTCATATGTGGCCATTCAAAACAGATTTAAGTTTTGGCTTTAATAAATTAGTAGATGGTAGAATGCCAAATGATGATGAAACATTTTATTTTAAATTAGAGACTATATGTAGCCCAGATGGAGCTTCAACTAATGTATCCTCCAAAACAGTAAAGAGTGATGAAGTAGGTAATATAAATTTTGATATGAATTTATATACCAAAGAAGGTATATATAAATATAAGGTATCCGAGGTATATCAAAATACAAATGAATATGAAGAAAATTCACAAAGCTTTTACATCTTAGTGGATGTAATAAAAAATAGTAGTGATGTAGGTTATGGACAATTAAAAGCTGAAGTAACAGGCTACTATAGAAACGTAGAATGTACTGATCAAATTGATTTATCACAAGGTTCAGAAGCTTTAACTTTCAAGAATACTAGAAAAACAAGTGTTAAAGTAAATAAAGAATGGTTTGATACAGATGGTAATACAGCGTTAGATGAAAGCCATAAAAAACCTATTCAAGTGCAATTAAAACAGCATTCGTCAATTAGAGAAGGTTATAAGATTAAATACAAAGTCTATTACAAAAATCAATTGATTAAGGAATTGAATACTGAAACACCTCCTATAAAAGCTGCAAGTCAATTAAAGGCTTCTACAAATCATGATAAGGATAGTAGTGATTATTATTATTTAGATGATATTGTTGTGCTTGGTAATTCAGATTTCTCATTAGATCATAGCAATTATGAGAAAAGCTTGCAGAATACTTCTAAATATAATGGGGTTGATATTAATTTAATTAATATTCAATCAGATACTACGGTTAAAATATACTATGGATGTAGTAATCCTGCTGGTTTAGATTTAGATAAAAACAATATTAAATTAGAATATGGTAAATCTAATGATTTTACCACAGAAACTAAAGGTGAAATAGTCAATTATGGTAATTTGATTGACTTAAATAGCGAAAATAGTTGGACACATACTTTTGAAAATTTACCTGTGAGTAAATTTGAAAATGGCAAAAACTATAGTTATACTTATTCTATTGAGGAAATTAATTCATTAGATAATTTCAATACTGAATATAATAATAACGATGGAATATTGTCTGGTATTATTACAGTTAAGAATATATTAAAGCCTGTAGATTTAACAATTCAAAAGAAAAGTTCAACAGGAAATAGTAATTATTTAGGTAATGCAACATTTAATGTATACAAATATAGTGATATACAGAATGGGGCACCGCTTAAATTTAATGAAATAAATGGTGGATATCAATTAAGCGACTCAGGTGAAGTTGATTTAGTTACACCAACAACAGGCGATAGACAAGGATTGATAAAAATTGTTGATATGCCGTATGGAGATTATGTATTTGAAGAAACTAATGCTCCATCTGGCTTTGTGGTTGACAATAAATATATTTATGTTCATATAGATTATGAACCAAGTAATAGTTATTATCAATTGATGGGAAATAGTAAAGTCCCTAATGAAAATATGAATAGAGTAAAATTAGATTTAACGGAAGCTGATACCAGTAAAATTCAATTGAAATTTGCTGTAGAAAATACACCAAATATAGATGTCCCAGAAACAGGAGGAACACCTAATGATAGGTATCAGAAACTAGGATTCTTACTCGCTTGTACTGGACTTGCAATGTATGCAATATATGAAGTCAAGCGTAAAAAGAATAAAGAAAAAAGTACAAATTAGGAAAGAGAGGAAAACAAAATGAAAGTATTTAAAAAATTAAGTATGTTATTCGTTGCGGCAGCAATGATGATGACAACAGTTTCAACGGCGTTTGCCGCTGAATCAAAAACAGAAAAAGGAACTATAGCGATTCATCGCGAAGGAGCATCATATGATGTTTATAAAGTTCTTGATGCAAAAACAAAGACAATAGGTAGTGAAGATATTGCTGTTTATACAATTAATAGTGATTTTACTAATTTCTTTGATGGAACACATGGTGGATATACTTTTGATGCAGATAAGGGTATTATGTTAGGTACAGAAGTATTAGCATCAGCTGATCAATTGTTAAAAAATGATGTAAAAAACTATAATCAAGATCCTAAAATGCAATTATTTACACAAAAACTTTATGATTATATTTATACGATGAAGATTACTCCTTCTACATTAGCTGGAGTAAGTGATGATGCAAAAGGATCTTCTATTGATCAAGGATATTATTTAGTTCTAGAGAATACCGAGACTATTACTAGCACTTCTAATAGTGGGCGAGTTCCATCACTTGCGATGCTTATCAACGTCACAAAGAATAAAGAAGTGAATATTTATCCAAAAGATTCAGAGTTAAATATTACAAAAAAAGTTGAAAATGCTGATTATAATATTGGTGAATTAAATATTCCTCATAAATTTACAATAGATTCTACAGTTCCAACATATGCAGCAAACTATAAAAATATTATTTATAAAATTACCGATACAATGTCAGATGGTTTAACGTTAGATAAAACTTCTATTAATGTTAAAGTTGGCGAAATCATGGTTATTAAAAATGGTGTTGTAGTAAATCCAACATATTTGAAAGATGGTGGTTTTACTAGTGAATCTAAAGTAGTTGATGGCGCAAATGTTACTTATACAACTTTTGATTTTAACTACGATGAGTTACGTAAAGATGCTCAATTAGGTGTTGATGTTAAAATTGATTATTTGGCTAACATTAATGAAAATGCTGTGGCTTATAATCCAGAAACTAATACTGCAGAATTACACTATACAACTAAACCAGATGGAACTGATTCAGGAATTAAAGATGAGACAGAAACTTATACTTATGCTCTTGACTTACTAAAAGCTGATGGTAGTAATCATGATAGATTATTAAAAGATACTGTGTTTGAAATTAAAAATAGTGACGGTAAGCTAGTAAAAGAAGTAAAATCTGATGAAAATGGTAAAATCTCTTTTACAGGTTTAGCTGCAGGAACATATACAATTGAAGAAATACATGCTCCAAGTACAGAATACGCATTATTGACTGGGCCTATCACAATTGATATTCAAGAAGACTCAAAGAATAAAGGTAATTGCATAGTCTCAATTGTTAATATTGATGAAGAAATCACGACTAATCCAGTAGTAAAAGATGGTACTATTTCTTTCACTATTTATAACTATAAAGGGATTAACTTACCAGAAACTGGTGGTATGGGTACAACAATCTTCATGATTGGTGGTGCTGCATTAATCGCATTAGCTGGTGTAATGCTAGTAGTTTACTCAAAGAAAAGTAAAAAAGCGTAAAATTATGATATAATGCTTATACGAGCCGATGAGTAATCATCGGCTTATATAGCAATAGTATATGGGAGTGTGCTGGAATGAAAAGACGTATAATAATGGGACTTATCATTTTAATTATGATTTCTGGAATAGGCTTAATGGTCTATCCTAGTTTAGCAAATTTTATTAATAACCAATTTGCCATTTCAACAATTGGTGATTATACCAGTAAAGTTGAAAATTATGATAAAGAGGAAATTGATAAAATAATGAAACAAGCCTACGATTATAATAATTCATTACCTGGAGCATTTCCTGCTGATCCTTTTAGTGGAAAGAATATATCTAGAAAATCCATGGATGAATTTAAAGATTTTTTCATGGTTCAACCAGGTGCAATGATTGGATATATTGAGATTCCAAAAGCTGATATATATCTTCCGATTTATTATGGAACCAGTGATGATGTTTTGAATAAAGGTGTAGGCCTAATAGAAAATTCATCATTACCTGTTGCTGGAGAAAGTTCTCATGCTTTACTTTCTGCACATACTGGCTTACCTTCGCAAGAATTATTTACAAGAATAGAAGATTTAAAAAGCGGAGATGTTTTCTTTGTTCATACGATGGATCAGGTATTTGCATATAAGATAAATCAAAGAAAAGTTGTTTTACCTGAAGAAACAGAAGATTTACTGATTCAGAAAGATAAAACATATGTAACGTTAATTACATGTACACCATATGGTATCAATACGCATAGGTTACTTGTTCGTGGTGAATATGATCCTAATTTTGATTTTACATCAGAGGAATATACTTCACTTTATACTAAACATAAGAATGACTGGTTATGGATGGTAATTGTCAGTGGCTTTGCTATAGTTGGCATTGTAGGCTTTATCATCTTCAAAAAGAAGAAAAAAGAAAGCAAAAGAAAGGAAGGACTACAAAATGAAGAAACTAAATAGTATAACAAGATTATTAGCGGTTGCATTCATGTTCCTTACTGTATTTGCATTGCCAGTTAAAGCTGCTGAGAATGGTTCAATTACAATAGTTGATAAAACTCATGAAGGAGAGTTGTTAGCTGATATTGATGTTCAACTTTATAAGGTTGCGGAATTTACTGATAACTCTAGAACACATATTGTTTTGGATGATACTTTTAAAGATTTTGAGCTAGATTTAGATAACTTGATATCATCTGGTGATGCGGAAGAAAGTGCTCGTCTTTGTGAGAACTTTATCGCGGGACATTCTATACAGCCTTTAGCTGCAACTGTAACAGATCAAAATGGAAAAGCAGTATTTTCAAATATCAATGATGGTATTTATTTAGTAGTACAGAATCAAAGAGATGCAAGTAACTATACAGTTACTTCTACACCATTTTATGTACAAATGCCAAATGTAGACAAAGATGGTAATGTAAATTATCAAGTTACGACTTATCCTAAAAATGGAGTAACTTATCCACAAGAAAGCTATGATATATCTGTAGTGAAAATCTGGAAAGACAACAATAATCGTGATAAAACACGCCCTGAATCTATTCAGGTTGGGTTATATGGAAACGGTGAATTGAATGAAACAGTGACATTAAGTGATATCAATAACTGGTCATATGCTTGGAATGATTTATCAAAAGATGTAAATTGGGATGTTCAAGAAATTGAAATTCCAGATAATTATCGAATGAAAAGTGAAAAGAATCAGAATCAATTTATTATCACAAATCAATTGGTTATTCATAGAGATACAATCACACATGGTATGATTGAAACTGTGAAGGGTGATAAAACAACAGTGAAATCCGTTGTTACAGGTGATACAACAATGTTAGGATTCTATGTAGCGTTGTTTGCATTCTCTGGATTGATGATTCTGGTATACGCAAAACATTGTAAAAATCAAAATTAAAGGAACGCGGAATGCGTTCCTTTTACTTTGATTTTGATACTTGTTCATACATATGTTTGGCATCATCAATATGCTTATGATCACTTAGTGGTTCCCCTGGTGCTTTGGCTGATATAAACATATATAAGTGTCCATCTTTCATTTTGGCTACACTGACAAGGCAACATTCGGCTTCTAGTGTATAACCGCTTTTTCCCCCAATGATTTCTCCTCCATCAAAGGATAGGGAATCTCCATAGAGTAATAGTGTACTTTTGAATTTTAATTTGATAGATGGTATTTCATACTTTGTGGTTGTTAAGACTTTTTGAAATGCTGTATTGATCCAGGCATGTTTCATCATTTGTTTGAGGTCCTGCATAGTTGTGTAGTGGTTATCATCATGTAGGCCTGTGGCATTCATGAAGTGGGTATTGACCATGCCATAGGCTTTTGCTTTGTTGTTCATTTCTTGTACGAAGCTTTTCATGTCACCACACAGGTTGTTTGCCAGTACATTGGCTGCATCGGCACCACTTGGAAGGACAAGGGCATATAATAGATCTTCATAGGTGACTTTATCACCTGGCTGTAAGCCTGCAACACTTGCGTTAGCTTCTGCTAAACCTTCTAAGTCTTTTTCTGTGACGGTTACTTTTTGATTTAAATCATTGATATGATCAAGTGCTACTACACAACTCATTATTTTGGTAAGTGAAGCCGGATAGATTTTTTTATCGGCATTTTTTTCATATAAGATGCTTTGATCTTCTAAATCAATCAATATGGCATAGGGACTGTTTAGTTTGATGTCTTTGATTCCCTGTTTGATATTATTTTGGGTTGTGATGAGTTGTTCACTTGGTGTTGGTAGTTGTGTATTTCCTTCGTTGAGTTTATTTGGGAAGAATTTTCCCATAATAAAGAAGCTGATATCGCCTATGAGTAAGGCAATGATAATGACAAGCACCACATACCATCGCTTTTTATGTATTTTCATTTGTATATGTATCCTTTCTGTTTCGTATAAAAAGTGTACCCCTTGAATGAAGTGGTGTCAATACAAGAAAGATACGCTCCTTAAATTTTTCTTACTTTTGGATTAATGTAGGACATGTATTAGGGAATTTGTTATAATAAAGAAGAATAAGGTTTGGAGGGATTAGATGGCTACGACAATTTTAGTTTTGGATGATGAAAAAGAAATTGCCGATCTGGTTACGTTATATTTAGGAAATGAAGGCTACCAGGTCGTTACGTTTTATGATAGTGAAAAAGCATTAGAGTATTTAAAGCATCAACGTGTGGATTTAGCAATGCTAGATATCATGATGCCAAAGATCAATGGCTTTGAGATTTGTAAATGGATTCGTGAAAAATATACGTTTCCTGTTATCATGTTGACAGCGAAAGTGGAAGACATGGATAAGATACAGGGATTGTCTTTAGGTGCGGATGATTATATCACAAAGCCGTTTAATCCTTTGGAAATGGTCGCAAGGGTAAAGGCACAGCTGCGCCGTTCACAGAAGTATAATCAGGCACAGAATGAGAATGTGAACATTATTGATTTTAAAGGTTTGGTGATTGATAATGATTCTCATCAGTGTACGCTGTATGATAAGCCGATTTCATTAACACCGATAGAATTTTCAATTTTATGGTATTTGTGTAAGAATAGAGGAAAAGTGGTACCGAGTGAAGAATTATTTGAGGCTGTTTGGAAAGAGAAGTATTTTGACAGCAATAATACGGTCATGGTACATATTCGTCGATTACGTGAAAAAATGCATGAGCCACCTAGAAATCCGAAGTTTATTAAAACGGTATGGGGCGTAGGGTATAAAATTGAAGAATAATACGTATCGAAAGTTAAGAAAAAGGCTGACCGTCCTTTTTCTTTGTTGTAGTTTTGTGGTGCTTGGTGCTGTTTCGATACTGATTGCCATTTTAAGCTATAGTGCAGGGTATTATGGCAATCAGGGGGCACTTACGACATCAGACTTCCTGATGTTCTATTTACAGCATGCCTGGGAGGTCAATTTGTTTTTGTATGTATTGGCTTATGTTTTGTTTTTATACGTCTTTATCGGGCTGTTTTACCGCAATATGAACATTTTAGTATCTGTGTTGGAAGGTAATACGGTAGATAAGGTGCCATTTTTCTTTCGCTTGCTGCCAGAGTTTCAGATTGCGAAGGATAAAGTAGAGGATATGATTGCGAAACGAAATGAAAGTAAGCAATTATCCATACAGGAAAAAGAACATAAAAATGAATTGTTGATGTATCTGGCACATGATCTAAAGACGCCTTTAACAAGTATGATTGGATATATTAATCATATACTGGATCATCATGTAGACGGGGAACAGATGGAAAAAAGTCTTTCCATTGCAAATGAAAAGGCACATCGATTAGATGAATTGATTGAAGAATTTGAAGAAATCCTTCGATATGATGATAAAGTGAGTATGTTAGATGCATCGCCTTTGGATATTTGTGCATTGATCAAACAACAGGTGAATGGATTTTATCCATTGATGGAAAAGCGTGGCATCAAAGCACAGGTGGATATTCCAGAGATGCTGGAAATTGAAGCGGATTATGACAAGCTGCAGCGTTTATTGGATAATTTAATGCGTAATGCGATTACATATAGTGATTCTGATTCCATTATATATATTCATTGCAGGGAGGATGAATCACAGATTACTTTAGAATATCGTAATGATGGTGAAGAGATAGATGAAGAGGCAGTATCCCATTTGTTTGAGAAGTTTTATCGTGCTTCTACCGCAAGAACAAGCAGTAGCGGCGGAGCGGGATTAGGGCTTGCAATCGCAAAGGAAATTGTGGAGCTTCATCATGGAAGCATTGATGCACATAAAGAAGGTAAACAAATTGTGTTTACCATCCATTTATGGAAGAAACTGGGGGGCAAGTTATGAAAAAATATCTGAACCCTGTGAAATGGAAACTGTTTTTACGTTATATGTTGATACTGTTGATTTTTGTGATGCTGGGATTATTTATTGTCTATATGTTTGATGATGTTTTAAATGGCCTAATCATTGATGTATTACAGTTGATCAATGGAAATCCATTTGAAACCTTTAGTAAGCTGTTTAAGATATTCCTGCCTTTTATTGTGGCTTGTTTCTGTTTCATCCTTGTATATTTCCTGTGTAAAGATTTAACGCTTTCTATGCGGACATTAATGGATGGTATGGATGATATCATGCGTAAACAACGTAATAAAGTCGTATTTCCTAAAGAAATGCGAAAGGCACAGGGAGCACTTATGAAAGTAGTGGATGAATATCAGGCATATTTGAAATCCGCTAAGAATGATGAAGAAAAGAAAAAAGATTTGATTTATCTGTTGGCACAGGATATCCGTATGCCACTTGCGAAGATTATGATGTATCTGGATTTTTTAGAGAGTGAACAGCGCATCAGCAGTGAAGTAAAGATGGATTATATCGTTCATGTATTAGATGAGAGTCTGCTTTTGGAAGATATGATGAATGAGTTTTTTGATATTACACGTTTTAATCTTCAGTATGCGAAATGGACACCTGAGGAAATGTTTATGGATCGTATGATGGAACAGGTGATTGATGAGTGCTACTATATGGCAGAGGATAAAGCAATGCAGATCCGTCTGGTTCAGGATTCGCATTTGTCTTTGTATGCGGACAGTGCGAAGGTAGCCCGCGTCATGCGAGATTTGATCAATACAATGATCTATGTAGGAAACAAAGGGGAAGTGATAGATATTTCCCTGCGTCAAAGAAATCATGATTATTTTGTGCATATGCAGGTGGATGGACCGCATTTTCAAAGTGATGTGATTGCTCATATGTTCCATAACTTTTATCGCTTAGAGGAAGTCAATGATGCTTCTAAAGGACATGCGATGGGACTTGGAATCGCAAAACAGATTATCGATATGATGAAAGGTAGTATCCGGGCGGAGTCCATTGGAAAACGATTTAGCTTTTATGTGAAGATTCCGGTGCATGAAAAGCCTGAGGATGATATAATAAAAAGTGGTGATAAGAATGAAAGCAGAAGTGAACGAAAAGTTTCCTGTAGAAATTGAGGCAGATGGAACGATTATGGATTTTGTGGATGGCGAATTTGTGTTCGTTATCAAGGACCAGGAATGGACAGATTTTGAAAAGACAGCACTTCGTCGTAATGAATTAGAGATTGATCTGGTGGTAAAATATGATATTCCCATGTTTTTGATTACTGTATTGGATGCAATTGATACCAGTGATTTTATTTTCAATATTCATGAACATGAGGAGCCTTCTTTGATATTTGAAAAAGAATGTATGCCATGCTCCATCTATTTGATTGATGACAAGAATATGGTAGCTGGTGTAAAACATGTGACGTTGAGTAAAGAAGGTACAGGAATATTGTTAACGCAACTGAAAAAAGTGCAGGAAGCACCTTATCAGGAAGCGGAATTTGATTGTAATTTGGAGGGTATTCAGAATACATGGGAGCCATTTGAGTTACAGGAATTCGCAGTGATGAAGGAAGTATTTCATTAGTACATATAAGGAAAAGGGCAATCCTTATAACCATTAGGATACAGATGTACGCAATTCGTGTACAAATGTATGCAATTATTGGAATATAGGGATTGTACTTTTTTTTGTTATACAGTATAATATTACTTAATCTGAACAGGAGGAAAGAGAATGAGAGCAGTTGTAAGTGTAATTGGAAAAGATATGGTAGGGATCCTGGCTAAGGTCAGTACCGAATGTGAAAAGGCAAATATGAATGTGATTGAAGTATCACAGTCATTACTACAGGATATGTTCGCAATGATCATGTTGATCGATATTACCAATGGTAATACTTCCCTTGCTGATTTTGCAGCACATATGGAAGAAAAAGGCAAAGAGTTTGGCATGATCATTCATGTAATGCATGAAGATATTTTCAATGCCATGCACAAGATATAGGAGCGTGGCGTTATGATTAGTGCACATGAAGTATTAGAAACAATAAAAATGATTGATGAAGAATACCTGGATGTACGTACGATTACCATGGGTATTTCTTTATTGGATTGCGCAGATAGTGATATCGATAAATCCTGTGAGAAAATCTATAACAAGATTACCCGTCTTGCGAAAGACCTGGTAAAAACCGGTGATGATATCTCAAGAGAATATGGTATTCCTATCATCAACAAACGTATTAGTGTTACGCCGATTGCCATGTTGGTGGCAGTGAGTGGCGGTGACCCTGTGAAATATGCGCTTACTTTAGAGCGTTGTGCACAGGCTGTTGGTGTAAACTTCATCGGTGGATATTCTGCCCTTGTACAGAAAGGCTGTGCTGCAGGAGATCGTGAATTGATGGAAAGTATTCCAAGAGCTTTAGCACAGACAGAACATGTATGTGCTTCTGTCAATATTGGTTCTACAAAAGCAGGTATCAATATGAATGCGGTAGAATTAATGGGAAGAATGGTAAAAGAAGCTGCAGAGCTTACTAAAGATGATAACTGCCTGGGTGCTGCAAAACTAGTAGTGTTCTGTAACGCACCAGAAGACAATCCATTTATGGCAGGTGCATTCCATGGTGTAGGGGAAGCTGACTGTGTGATCAATGTTGGTGTCAGTGGACCTGGTGTTGTTCGTGCAGCACTTGCTAAAGCACCTAAGGATATTCCGATGAATGAAATTGCGGATATCATCAAGAAAACCGCATTTAAGATTACCCGTATGGGACAATTGGTAGGATCTCTTGCCAGTGAACGTTTAGGCGTACCTTTTGGTATCGTTGACTTGTCTTTGGCGCCAACACCTGCCATCGGTGACAGTGTTGCTTATATCCTTGAAGAAATGGGACTTGAAGGCTGTGGTGCTTATGGTACAACAGCGTGTTTGGCAATGCTGAATGATGCAGTGAAAAAAGGCGGTGTCATGGCTAGTAGTACTGTTGGTGGTTTATCTGGTGCATTTATTCCTGTCAGTGAAGATGCTGGAATGATTGCTGCTGCCAGAAAAGGTACCTTATGTATGGAAAAACTGGAAGCAATGACTGCTGTATGTTCTGTAGGTCTGGATATGATTGTCATTCCTGGAGAAACCAAACCAGAAATTATTTCTGGTATCATTGCGGATGAGGCAGCGATTGGTATGGTTAACTCAAAAACAACCGCTGTACGTGTGATTCCGGCAATCGGAAAACAGGTTGGCGATGAATTAGAATTTGGTGGTTTATTAGGAAGTGGTCCTGTTATGAATATCAATCAGACAGATTGTTCTGTTATGATTCATCGTAAAGGAAAAATTCCTGCGCCAATTCAAAGCTTGAAAAATTAACAAATGAAAAGACACCTTTTTGCGGGTGTCTTTCTTTTATACTAAGGAGAAACCTCCATCTACCAAAATCAACTGTCCCTGCACATAACTGGATGCATCAGATGATAGATATATAATTGTTCCATTTAATTCCCCTTTTGCACCTGGACGATTTGCTGGTACCTGATAGGAATAGCTCTTTAAGAATTCCTCAGATTTAAATAAAGTATTCTCTGTCATTTCAGATTCAAATAAGCCTGGACCAATAGCGTTTACGGTAATACCATATTGGCCATAGCTGCAAGCCATACCAATGGTTAATCCTTTTACAGCGGCTTTACTTGCATTATAGGAATGGCGGATAAACATATCGTTTTTATCTGCGACAACAGCGTTGACACTGGCCATGTTTACAATCTTTCCATAATGGTTTTTCATCATGGTTGGGAGGGCATATTTACAAGCCAGGAAGATGCCTTTTACATTGACATTAAATGATTTATCCCAATCGGCTACTGACATTTCATGTACACCACCACGTACGGCTACACCAGCATCATTTAACAAAATATCAATGGTGCCATAGGTATCCAATACTTCTTGCATGGCTTGTTTTACACTTTCTTCATTACTGACATCACAGGAAACGGCCAAAGCACGTCTGCCCAGTGCTTCGATTTCAGCTTTTACTTCCTCTAATTTTTCTTTTCTTCGCGCAAGCAATGCGACATCTGCGCCAGCTTTTGCATACGCAAGAGCTGCATCTTTACCAAGACCTGCACTTGCACCAGTAATAACAGCAATTTTACCACTTAAATCAAATAGTTCCATAATCACACCTCCATTTATGTATTCTATATCTTTATCTTATGGTCGATGTAAGCGTTACACAATATACAAATAGGGCAATTTGGCTAAGTTTTTAAGTAAATTATACGAATTATAAGAATTATGACGCAAAAGATTATATAACTCTTACAAAATGTGCTAAAATAATAAACGTTGAGAATAAAAAAGAGGAGAGAAACATATGCTTGAATTACAACATCTGTGTTTTGAAGTAGATGGAAAAAAGATTGTAAATGATATAAATCTAACGATAGCGGATGATCGTTTTACGGTAATCACCGGACCAAATGGTGGAGGTAAATCCACACTTGCCCGTTTGATTATGGGAATTGAATTTCCTACATCCGGAAAGATTTTGTTTGATGGAGTGGATATTACCAATATGCGCATTGATGAACGTGCAAAACTACATATTGGATATGCTTTCCAGCAACCACCACGTTTTAAAGGTATGAGTGTACAGCGTTTATTAACACTTGCTAATGGTCACAACATGAGCAAGGAGGAATGCTGTGAGATTTTAAGTGCTGTAGGGTTATGTGCAAATGATTATATCGATCGTGATGTCGATGGTTTTTTATCAGGTGGGGAAGTAAAACGTATTGAAATCGCAAGCTTACTGGCTCGTGATTTAAAGCTTTCTATATTTGATGAACCAGAAGCCGGCATTGATTTGTGGAGTTTTGCGAAACTGGTAGAAACATTCCAGCGTCTGCAAGAGGAACGTAAACAATCTATTATTCTGATATCACATCAAGAACGCATCATGCAGCTGGCGGATGAAATCGTGATTATTGAAAATGGAAGTATTAAAAAGAAAGGCAGTAAGGATGAAATTCTGCCATCATTGATGGATGAATTTGATTCCTGTGCTTATAAAAAGTAGGTGAGCATAATGGAACAGATGGAAAAAGATTTATTAAAAAGCATTGCGGATATCAGCGGCTTTATGCCAGGCAGTGCCTTTAACCTTAGAAAAAATGGAGAAGGCGTGGAACGCCATTCTACACCAAATGTAAAAATTGTCACAAAAGAAGATAAACCAGGCATTGATATTATTGTGAAGGCATACACTTCTGGAGAAAGTGTGCATATCCCAGTAATTTTAACAGAAAGTGGCATCAATGATATGGTCTATAATGATTTCTATATTGAAGAAGGCGCAGATGTGGAAATTATCGCAGGCTGTGGTATCCACAATGATGGCTGTGATACTTCCCAGCATGATGGTATTCATACTTTCCATATTGGTAAAAATGCGAAAGTGAAATATGTAGAAAAACATTATGGAGAAGGAAGCGGCAGTGGAGAACGTATTTTAAATCCAGTGACGATTATTGATATGGAGGAAGGTTCGTTTGCGCAGATGGATATGAGCCAGATCAAAGGCGTGGATTCCACTATGCGTAAAACAGAAGCCAATCTTGGTCCAGGTGCAAAGCTTGTGATCAATGAAAAGCTGATGACACATGGACACCAGCAGGCACATAGTGATGTTACCGTCAACCTGAATGGAGAAGACAGTGTTGTACAGATTGTATCTCGCTCTGTAGGCAAGGATACATCTATACAGGTATTCCATCCTATTGCGGTAGGAAATAATCGCTCACGTGCACATATTCAGTGTGATTCTATCATTATGGATCAAGCGAAAATCAGTTCAATTCCAGAAATTGCCGCAAACCATGTGGATGCCCAAATCATTCATGAGGCAGCTATTGGAAAGATCAACAGCGATCAGCTGATCAAGCTGCAGACCCTTGGATTAACCAGTGATGAAGCGGAAAAAGAGATTGTGGATGGTTTCTTGAAATAAGCCGTATGCAGGTATTCTATATAAGAATATCTGCTTTTTTGTATATAACTATATTATGTTAAAAAAATAAAATTTCCAAAAATTGACGGTTTTCTTCTCATTATGACAAGCTTGTGATAAAATTGTATTGTCTAATGAGGTTAATGAATATGACAAGATTAAAAGGCGATAAACGATTAAAAAACTCGATATATATATTATCTATTCGACATGGGCTGATGCAATCCATACCATTTTTGATTTTGGGTGCATTTTCTTTATTGTTGAGTAGTTTTCCATTGGATGCTTATCTGGATTTCATTGGATCTTTTCATCATGGCGCAATCGTCAATATATTAACAACTGTTTACAATGTAACGTTAGGTTCTATTGCATTATTATTGATTGTCAATATTTCCTATTCATTTGGAAAATTGACGGGTGATGACCATGTATTTTTTTATCCTGTCACCGCTTTGGTTTCTTATACAGGATTCTGTGGTGGATTTAAGGAAGGCATATCTATATTTAATCCAGAGTGGGTATTTACTTCTATGGTGATTACCTTGCTGTCCTGTACATTGTTTCGCAAAGGTATGGCATATGGAAGCAAGATGGAGAAATTACATACAGCCGGGGCAGAATATTTATTTAATAAATCAATTCAGGCGATTTTTCCTGTTGTATGTAGCGTGGTAATATTTACCTCCCTAGGAGGAATCATGCGTGCGCTGCTTGGAGATATCAATATCACAAACTTTGGCTCCTATTTCTTTTTAACATTGTTTAATAAAGTTGGAAAAGGAATTTGTGGGGCAATGCTTTACGTTTTCTTTGTGCATTTCCTATGGCTTTTTTGGTATCCATGGAACCAATACGATGGAAATCGTTGCACAACGTGTTTTAGAACCCGTCATTGCCATTAATAAAGAAGTTTTACAGTCAGGTTCTATCCCAACCGAAATATTCTCAAAATCATTTTTAGATACCTTTGCCTTTGTGGGAGGATGTGGTGCTGCATTATGTCTGGTTATTGCCATCCTTCTGGTTTCAAAGAAAAGTCATAATCGAAAACTGGCAAAAGTTACCGGTTTATCCGTATTATTCAATATCAATGAAATCGTTATTTTCGGTTTCCCAGTCATCTTTAATCCAATCATGCTGATACCTTTTATTTTAACACCAATCATTTTAATGTTAAGCAGTGCATTCGCAATGTATTTTGGTTTGGTGCCGGTTGTATCACATTCGGTGAAGTGGACTGTCCCAATCTTTTTGAGCGGTTATATTGCGACAGATTCTATTCGAGGCAGTTTTTTACAGTTATTCAATCTTGTATTAGGGGTATTGATGTATATTCCATTTGTAAGAATCAGTGAGGAAAAACAAACAAAAGAATTTATCAATTCCACAAAAGCCATGACAGCAGATATGGCAATGGGAGAAGCCGTTGGTATCATTCCAAGCTTTTTATCAGATTCCTATGAACATCACTTTGCCGCAAGAACACTTGCTTCCGATTTACGCAATGCCATGCAAAGAAACCAGTTGCAATTATATTATCAGGTACAGATGGGAAATGATGAACAGTTATTTGGCGCAGAAGCATTATTACGCTGGAAACATCCAGTCGCAGGCTTTATATCTCCACCATTATTGATTGCACTTGCCAACGAAGATGGCTTCCTGTATGAACTGGGGTTATATATCATTGAGCGAACATGTAAAGATGTACAGATGATGGAACAATACCGTAAACATATGGATATATCTATTAATATCTCTCCAAGACAGCTGGAAAATGAAAGCTTTGTGCAAGATGCATTAAATATCATCGGCAAATATGATATACGTAATACATGCTTGACCTTTGAAGTCACAGAACGTGCATTATTGAATACATCTCCACTCATTATTGAACGTATCCAGTTATTGCGTGCAAAAGGCATCGCCATGAGTATGGATGATTTTGGCATGGGACATAGCTCTATGATGTATCTTCAGGAAAGTGCATTTGATGAAGTAAAACTAGATGGCAGCCTGGTTAAAAATATTTCTGATAATGATCGTTCAAAAGAGATTATTACAGGTGTAATTGATATGGCAAAGAAACTAAATTATCATGTTGTTGCGGAATTTGTGGAAACCAAAGAACAGCGGGATATCCTGTCCTCTTTAGGTTGTGATATCTATCAGGGATATTACTATGGAAAGGCAATGCCGCCAAAAGATTTTGTGGAAAATTTCCTTAAGAACAAATCAGCATAAAAAACAAGACTTGTCATCATAAAGTTGCTTGTTATAATAATGCTGGAGTTGATAGAATGAAAAAGAAAATCTTATTGATTGTAATGATGGCGATGATGTGTCTGTTACCAATTGAGGCAAACAGTAAAAAGAATGTGAAACTAAGTAAATGCACGGATGGTGATACAGCACATTTTCTAATTGATGGAAAAGATAAAACTGTACGCTTTCTTGCAATTAATGCGCCAGAATACACAAAAGAAAAAGAACCTTTTGGTAAGGAAGCCAGTGAATATGTATGTAATACACTGACCAATGCCAAAAAGATTCAATTAGAATTTGATGATGGCAGTGATGAAACTGATAAATATGGCAGAGTACTTGCATGGGTATATGCGGATGGCAAATTGCTTCAGCGTGAACTTGTAAAGCAAGGTCTGGCAGAAGTCAAATACATCTATGGTGATTATGCTTATACCGATGAACTGAAAGAATTGGAAAAAGAAGCAAAAGCTAAGAAACTTGCTATGTGGAGTAATGAAACAACAAAAGAAGATGATACCATGCCATATTATCTAAGTGCAGCAGGTGGTGTTGTATTGATTATTATTGGAACATTCTTTGCGAAAGGGAAACGCAATAAAAAGAAAATGATCAAACAAGGCATGAAGCAATTGAAGCGTAAATAAAAATCCTCAAAATATGAGGATTTTTTTACATAGTTTTAATTTCTTCTGCAAGTTGTTTTCCCAGCTCCATTAATTTATCCAGATCTTCTTCACTAGGTGTATAGTTTTGGGATAACACATCATCTGTTAATAATGTGAAGCCAGCACTTTCTAAACGTGCATTGATTTCTTTTGTGACGCCATTGAACCATCCATAAGATCCAAAGCCAAGAGCTTTCTTGCCTTTGATTTTACAGCTTTTTAATTTTTCAAGGAAACCGCTGATATCAATCGCCATCACGTTGTTATAGCAGCCACTACCTACAAGAATGGCTTTCGCATCCATAAGCTCCTTCATAACCAAAGCAGGAGATGTCATAGAATATTTAAATACTTTTACACAGACACCATTGCGACCAATGCCTTCTGCCAGTGCTTCTGCCATCTGCTGGGTATGTTTCCATACACTTTCATAAACGATAACAACTTTATCTTTACTTTTGAATGTTGCGAAATCTTCATATGCGGCTAACATTTCTTCAATATACGTTCTCCAGATCACACCATGCGCTGGGGCAATCATATCAATTTCAAGATTCATATCCTTGATTTGTTTTAACTTATTTGCCACCTGTGTACCATATGGCATAACAATGTTGGCATAATAATTTTTTGCTCTATCTAAGCATTTATCTAAACCATGCGCATCATCAAACATATCATAGCTGCAAATATGCTGGCCAAATGCATCGTTGCTGAATACGATTTTTTGCTGTGCCACATATGTCAGCATATTATCCGGCCAGTGAATTAACGGCATCTCGACAAACGTTAATGTGTTTTTCCCAATATTTAAAGTATCACCTGTTTTTACTTTGCGGTAATCATAATCTTTGAAGTATTGTTTTAACATAATGCCAACACCTGCATTTGATGCATAAGGATGTGCATCAGGATAAGCCTGCATAAATTTCACAAAACCACCAGAATGATCTGGTTCTGCGTGCTGGCAAATCACATTATGAATTGGCTGATCACCAATTACAGAACGAATGCGTTCCATCATAATATCAAAAAACTCTTCTTCTACCGTATCAATTAATGTAATTTGTTCATCTACAATTAGATAGGCATTGTATGTAGTTCCTTCCTCAATTGGAAAAATATCCCCATGAAAATGGCGGCAATTGAAATCATGTACACCTACCCAATACATGTTCTCTTTAATCTGAATTGCTTGTTTCATTCATATCACCTCTATTTGAATATTGTAGTGGTTCCTGCCTGTTTTGTCCACTGATATGATTTGTATATGTTTGGAAATGCAAAAATTTGTATTATTTAACAGAAAAAGTGCAAATATTAATAAAACGAAAGCGTTGCCGTTTAAAAAAAGGAAAATGGGTAGTATAATAAAAGCAGATGGAACATCTAAGGAGGTCAATTTGATGATTATTCAAAGTAAGAGAGTGTGGGTATTAGGACAGTTTTTAGAAGCACAGGTAGAAGTTGTGGATGGCAAAATTGCCAATATTTTACCATATGGCGCAAAAACTGCAGATAAAGACTATGGTGATAAACGAATCGTTCCAGGATTCATTGACATTCATACACATGGTGCTTATGGATTTGATACAAATGATGCAGAAGAAGAAGGTCTTCGTAACTGGATGAAACATATTCCAGAAGAAGGCGTAACTGCAATCTGTCCTACAACAATAACACAGACAGAAGAAGTATTGACAAAGGCTGTCGCAAATGTTGCGAAAG
This sequence comes from Absiella sp. AM09-50, assembly GCF_003433845.1. NCBI lineage: Bacteria > Bacillati > Bacillota > Erysipelotrichia > Erysipelotrichales > Erysipelotrichaceae > Amedibacterium > Absiella sp. AM09-50. The sequence continues at coordinate 102,119 of NZ_QVFI01000004.1, read as the reverse complement.
TCGTAGAAGAAGGATATGAAGGTGCAGAAATCCTTGGTATTCATTTTGAAGGACCATATCTGGATATGGTTTATAAAGGAGCACAGCCAGAGCAGTGTATCGTAAAACCAGATGTTGAACAATTCAAACGTTATCAGGAAGCTGCACATGGCTTAATCAAGATCATTACGATGGCTACAGAAAAAGACGAAGATTTTAAACTTACAAAATATTGTGCAGAAAATGGTGTTGTTGTCAGCATTGGACATTCCGCTGCAACTTATGAAGAAGCAAGTATGGCAGTTGCCAATGGTGCAAAATCTATGACACATATCTTTAATGGTATGACACCATTCCACCACAGAAAACCAGGCTTGGTTGGCGCAGCAATGCGTTTTAGAGATGTATTTGGTGAAGTCATCTGTGATGGTAATCACTCAACACCAGCAGCATTAAATGATTTATTCATGGCAAAAGGCCGTGATTATACAATCATGATTACAGATGCATTGATGGTAAAAGGTTTACCAGTTGGCACAAAAGTATTATTCGGTGGCAATGAAATCGAATTATATCCAGATGGAAGTGCCCACTTGGTAGAAGCAAAGAGTCTGGCAGGATCTACATTAAAAGTTAATCAGGGATTAAAAGTACTAGTAGAAAAAGCATTGATTCCATTTGATTATGCAATTAATTCTTGTACAATCAACCCTGCTCGTTTATTGGGTATCGATGATCGTAAAGGTAAATTAGTTGCCGGATATGATGCAGATATCGTAGTATTGAACGATGACTATTCTGTAGAAATGACATACTTGAAGGGTAAAGAAGCATTCTAATAAGTAATGTAAAGGTAGGAAGCGGTGGATAACACCGCTTTTTTTGCCTTTTGGAGGGGAAAATGAAAACACATTTAGGAAAAAAATGGTATCAAAATAATTTGTTGTGCATCATCATGCTGGTCATATTTCCACCAATTGGTTTATTCCTTCTGTGGAAATATCACAGAACATGGAAAACAATGATCAGATGGGTGGCTACTGTATTATCCGTTTTATGGGGTATATTTTTTGTGGTTGTGGCAAATGGTGAAACACCAGAATCCATACATATTTCATCTCAAGATATCACAATAGAAATCAAAGACACAATATCCGTACCAATTGATGTGCAACCAGAAGGAACGCAAAATTTAGTGAAATTTCAAAGTGAAGATGAATCTATTGTAAGTTTTGAAGAAGATCAAAAACAAGAAGTGTTCACTGGAAAAATAACAGCACTTAAAGAAGGCAGTACAACGATTTTTGCGTATTATCATGATAAAGTGATCAGCAATAAAATAAAAGTAGAAGTTGTGGATACGCAAAAGCAGAAAGTAAGAGAAAAGGCTGCGGCTGATATTGATAAAAACATAGTGGCATTAGGGACGATCACATTAGAAAAACAAGAAGCTATAAAAAATATCAGAACATCTTATGATGCTCTTGATAAAAAAGGCCAGCAGTTGGTCAAACATTATACAGAGCTTGAAAAAGCAGAAAAAACAATAGAAAAACTTCAAAATGAAGAAAAACAACAGATAAAAACTGTCGAAAAAGATATTGAAGATATCGGGACAGTATCATTAAAAAGCAAAGCATCGATTCAAAAAGCACGAAAAGAGTATGATGCTTTGCGTAAGGCAAGCCAGAAAAAGGTAAGCAATTATACGGTTTTGGTAAGTGCAGAAAAGGCATATCAGGATCTGGAAACAAAAGAACAGCAAAAAGCAGAAGCAAAGCAACAGGAAGCGATAAAGAAACAACAGGAGGCAGCGGCAAAACAGCAGCAGGAAAATGAAGCTGCAGCAAAACAACAGCAGAATTCCACGAATGAAACTTATCATGAAGAACAAAACAGCCCATCGCAGGGACTTGTATATTGGACACCGAATGGTGGAAAATATCATGCAAGCTCTAGTTGTCGTACTTTGAAAAAATCAAAAACGATTATACAGGGAACTGTGGAGGAAGCAAAAGCTGCGGGCAAGGATGCTTTATGTAAAGTGTGCGGGCATTAAAACTGCCTATTTACTTATCGCTTAAAATCACGTATCCTAATACTTGTAAGTGATTGGGAGGATATACATGAAAGATAAGATAAAAGCCATCTTTTTTGATGTAGATGGAACATTATACAGTCATCGATTTCACGATATTCCAGAAAGTACGAAAGAAACGATGATAAAACTAAAGCAACAAGGCTATAAAATTGGTATTTCTACCAGCAGATGTCGTTATGAAACAAAAAATCTGCCAAGATTCTTTCGAGAATTTCCATTTGATGCGGCCTTTTATGATGGCGGAGCACTGGTAATGGAAAAAGATCAAATGATTCATAAGGCACCCATTGATAAAAATGCTTTAAAAAAATTACTACAGATGGCCGAAAAAGATCAGATACCGCTACGTTATTCTACAGTGGAAGGAGATCATTTTGCCTATCCGTGTGACTGGCAGATCAAAGACAACTTCTTTAAACTTTATTTAAATATGCCCATCGTGAAACCATATGAAGGCGAAGACGTTTTTAATGTTTTAGCATATCCAAAAACCAAAGAGCATTTGGAAAAAATCTACTCGATGCATGAAGAGGTCAATATTGTTGAACATGGAGATAAGACGATGGAAATCACGGCACAGCATATTGATAAAAGCAAAGGAGTAGCAATTATGGCAGACAGATGGAATCTGACAATGGATGAAATTGCCTGTTTTGGGGATGGATATAATGATATCGAAATGTTGAAATATGCCGGATTAGGCATTGCGATGGGCAATGGAAAAGATGCTTTGAAAGAAGTAGCGGATATTGTCTGCGATGCAATTGATGATGATGGAATTTATAAAATATGCAGAGAGCTGCAATTCATTTAGGAGGACAAATTAATGAAATTAGAAAATGAACGTTATGTTGTGACTTTTACCACAAAGGGTGGTGAAATCGAAAGCTTTACAGATAAAGAAACAGGAATCCAGTATATGTGGCAGGGAAATCCTGATTTCTGGGGTGGAAAAAATCCTACACTGTTTCCAATCGTAGGAAACACACATTCCGGCGATTATGAAATTGATGGAAAACGCTATGCAATGAAGAACCATGGATTGATTCGTTATGCGACTTTAAAAGATGCATCTACAGAAGATAAAGTTGTTATGACATTAGACAGTGATGAAAATACATTATCACAATATCCTTTCCCTTTCCATTATGAAATTGCATATACCTTAGAAAACAATCGTTTAACAATCGTTTATCATATCACCAATACAGGTGATAAAGATATGCCATTTACCTTTGGCTTACATCCTGGCTTTAACTGCCCGTTAACGCAGGGAGAAGCTTTTGAGGATTATAAGCTGGTGTTCTCTAATCCTGAACATTTACAGCAGCTGGTTTTTGATAAGGATAAAAAGAAACCTTATGAAATCAAAGAAGTGGATGTGACAGAGCTGCCTTGTGATTATGATTTAATTGAAGAATATGCTACTTTGGTTTACAAAGGAGCAAAGAGTGCTTATGTAAGTTTACAGGGTAAGGAACACGGTGTTCGTGTTTCTTTGATTGGCTATCCATATGTGGCATTCTGGACAGCAAAAAAAGGTGCACCATTTATCTGCTTGGAGCCATGGTATGGACATGCGGATTTTAGTGAAGTAAGCGAAGATTTTTATCACAGAGAAGGCACAATGATTTTATCTGCGAATGAAACATTTACTACATCTTACAGTATTGAGGTATTCTAATGGAATTCATCCATGAAGAAAACCGTGTTTATATCAAGGATGAACAAGGGGAGCTGTTGGCGGAAATCACTTTTCCAAAAGAAACTGATCATGTGTGTATCGATCATACATGGGTATCAGAAAAATTACAGGGACAAGGAATTGCTTCCAAGCTGGTTCAGGAAGTTTTAAAGCAATGTAAAGCAGAAAATCTGAAAATACGTGCAACCTGCAGCTATGCGAAAACATGGTTTGAAAAACATCCAAAGGAACAAAACTGGTACTTATAGAATGCTTGTTTATTGCTTTTGAGAAATGGCATATCAGCAAGCAGTAATGGAAATTAAATTTTACAGAGAAATGAATCGCTTGATTTCATACTGTAGAAAAGACAAAATGGATTTTTAGGAAGCTTTCACTTTTCTTTTTATTTCATTGAAAAGGCACGCTTAAAGGGGTATAATAAATATGTGTAATATTAGGAGGAGATTTTGAAATGAAAGTTATCGTAGTTAAAAATTATGACGAAGTCAGCAAAGAAGCATTTAATGTAATGAAGGAAGTTGTTACAGCAAAACCAGAAGCTGTTTTAGGTCTTGCGACTGGATCAAGTCCAATCGGTTTATATGAAAATATGATCAAAGACCACAAAGAAAACGGTACTAGCTATGCAAAATGCCAGTCATTCAACTTGGATGAATATGTAGGAATCGATCGTAATCACTCTCAGTCTTATTGGACATTCATGCATGAAAATTTATTCCATGGCATTGATTTACCAGAAGACAAGATTCACGTACCTTATGGAAGTACTAAAGAAGATTGTGAAGCTTATGAAAAAGCAATGGAAAACGTTAGTGTTGATGTACAGGTATTAGGTATTGGTGGAAACGGACACATTGGTTTCAATGAACCAGGTACTCCATTCACTGAAGAAACACATATCGTTGAATTAACTGAAAAGACTCGTTCAGACAATGCTCGTTTCTTTGAAGATGATATCAATAAAGTTCCTACGCATGCAATCACAATGGGTATCGCAACAATCATGAAGGCTAAGAAAATCTTATTGGTAGCAAGTGGCGCAAACAAAGCTGATGCAGTTGCTGCTATGGTTAACGGACCAGTTAGTGAAGATTGTCCAGCATCTGTACTTCAGAACCACAATGATGTTGTAGTTATCGTTGATGAAGCTGCTGCAGCAAAATTAAAATAACAAAATATCTAAGAAAGTAAGCCTTCGGGTTTACTTTTTTTAGTTTTTCATTATAATGTACCTGTATAGAAAGAGGAAGCGGTATGGCAATAAAATTAATAGCGTTAGATTTAGATGGTACATTACTGACATCACAAAAAACAATTGATGAACAGACAAAACAAAAACTGAAGCAGGCAATGGATGCAGGCATATCTATTGTCATCGCAACAGGCAGAGATAAAGGTGGTATTGATTTTGTCAGTGAGCCATTAGAGCTTGCGACAAGAGGCAAGAATTTTGTGGCAGGTGTCAATGGACAGATCATTTATGATTTTTATCATAAAGAATACAGTGTGGATAAAGTTTTTAATGGACAGGATGCAAAAAAAGTAATGCATTTAGCAAAAAAGATGAATTTTGAATGTATCTGTTGTTGTGGATATGATCACTTTGATTTTATTCGACCATCTTTGAAGTTTATGAAAAAGATGCACAGTATCCTGAAAGGAAAACCAATGGATTATGGTTTTAATCAGGGAAAGCGGCGTTTTATCACGATTCATGATGCGGATTACGAAATCACAAGTGATGTGAATAAATTCGTTTTGATTCAAACTGCTCCATATTTTGAAAAAAATCTGCCTAAAATTCGTGAAGAATTAAAAGACTTTGAAATATTGGCAGTAGGACCAGCATGGATTGAAATCATGCCAAAAGGTGTAAGTAAAGGAAATGCTTTATTGAAGATTGGCAAAGAAAATGGTATTTTACCAGAAGAAATGATGGCTTTTGGTGATGCTGAAAATGATATGAGTATGTTTCAGGCTGTTAAATATGGCATTGCAATGGGAAATGCCATGGAGTCTTTAAAACAAATAGCATATGATGTCACAGATACCAATGAACGTGCTGGCATCGCAAAAGCTTTGGATAAATACATATTTGAAAGAGAAGATGCATAAATCTTCTTTTTTTGAAACATTCTATATCATAGAAAGGTTTTTAAGGTAGAGGGGAGCGTTATATGAAAGAAAGATGCACCATGGATGAAGCGGAACATATCGTAAATACATATGCAGATATGGTATATAAATTTGCTTTATCATTGACAAGAAATAAAGATCAGGCAGATGATGTTTTTCAAAATGTCTTTTTACGCTATAGTAAAACATTGCCAGTGTTTGAAAATGAGGAGCATACGAAAGCGTGGTTTTTTACTGTCACAAGGAATTGCTGTCGCAGTTATTTAACCACAGCCTTTCTAAGGCATCATGTGCCTTTAGAAGTGGATATTCCAGTAGAAAGAAAAGAAGAAAATGCTTTGTATTACTATGTGATGAAACTACCGACAAACTATCGTATGGTGATTCATTTATTTTACTATGAACAGCTAACAACGAAACAGATTGCGGATATCCTGCATAAAAAAGATGCGACCATACGAACATGGTTAAAGCGTGCAAGAGAACAGTTAAAGACGATGCTGGAAGGATGTGATATTGATGAAATCTTATAAAGAAATCAATGATGAGATACAAGCAGCGGAAAGTTTAAAACATAAAACATTGATGAAAATGCAGGAACAAAAGGCACCATCCCATGTATGGCAGAAAACACTTCTGATTGCGACTGCAGCTGTTTTATTGTTTATTATTTTACCGATACAAATGCATCTTGCGACAGATTCAGGAAGCAATACAGCAAACATCCTTTTGGATAACTATATTGTCTATGATCAGTATGATAAATCATTTTCTGGAATTGATGAAGAAAAAGGGGATGCCGCAATTCATACACCTCCATATCCTAATGCAGATAAAACAGGAAGTGCAGATGAATATATCCAGAAAAAAGCTTTACCAAAAGGATTTACTTTAACATTCCAGCAAAAAGATCAGGATAACACGATATATACCTATACCAAAGATCAAAAACATGTGATCATCACACTTACAAATAAGGAAACAAAACTTCACAATACAAAGGCGTATGGAGAGTATCAACTTCAAATCATGTTGATGGATGATTTCTTTACAGCCACTGCTGTAAAAAAAGACCTGACAATTACCATCGAAGGTACGCAGGTCACAAAAGATGAATTCTATACTTTTATACAGGCAATATTAGACAAAGAGAGCGATTAGCTCTCTTTTATGATATCTGCACAATTTGCGTGAATCAATTCTATACAATCTGTTGGCGACATAGCGATTTGATAACCAATCTTTCCACCACTAAACATAATCTGATCAAATAACAAACATGTTTCATGAAAGGTTGTCGTATAAGCTTTTTTCATTCCAATTGGGGAACATCCTCCACGAATATAGCCAGTTACTTTATTAATATCTTTAACATGAATCATTTCTACACTTTTCACGCCAACAGCTTTGGCACATTTTTTTAAATCTAATTCATGTGCAACTGGAACAACAAATACGAAATATTCTTTCGTATTGGAAATTGTAACCAGTGTTTTAAAAACACTTTCCGGATCCTGTTGTAACATATTGGCAACACTGACACCATCGACAGCTTCTTTTCCATGCGCATAAGTAAATACCTCATAAGGAAGTTTTGCCTGATCAAGGATACGCATGGCATTTGTTTTCTGAATTTTCATCCAATCACCTCATGTGACTAAGTATAGCACGTTTTGAAAGGGATGAAAAGATATCAACAAATATAAGATATAGCATAAAAAGCAGCTTTGTTGTATAATGCTGTTTGGGTGATAGAATGGTAAAAATGATCGTAATGGATATGGATGGCACATTATTAAATAGCCATAATCAAATAACAAAGAAAACCAAAGAAATATTATTGGAAGTACAAAAGAAAGGTATTCAGCTGGTTTTAGCCAGTGGGCGCAGCTATATGAAATTACTACCTTATGCCAAAGAACTGCAAATGGATATCTATGGAGGATATTTAGTTGAAGTGAATGGTACAGCAGTATATGATGTGAAAAATAATCAAAGAGAAGTTTTGGCTCAGATGCAGGTAGAACAAATACATGAAATATATGCATATTTTATGCAATATCACGTAGAGATTATCGGACAGTTTGATGATGGGATGTATGACTATATCCCAAAAGATATGATGGAGGAAAAAAAGGCTTATCGTAAACAACATCAATTACCCCAAGATTATCCATGGAGTGCAGGAGCTTTTCATTTTATATTTGATAATCGTAATGGATATCCTAATCTTGTCTATGTGCATGACTACAATGAGATTACACATAGCATCAACAAGGTAAGTGTCACATATCATCCTAAGCAAATGGAAGAAATAACCTATTATGCAAAACGAGATCTTTCTGATCGTTATTGGGTGGGACTTACAAGTCCTCGCTGGCTGGAAATCATGATTCCAAATGTGACCAAAGCAACCGGGCTAGAAAGAGTTGCACAAAAATCAGGGATTTCTTTACAGGATATGATGGCATTTGGTGATGGAGAAAATGATATTGAAATGCTAAAAGAAGTAGGGCTTGGCATCGCAATGGAAAATGCGTTTGCACATGTAAAAGAAATTGCTGATGATGTCACAAGCAGCAATGAAGAGGATGGAATTGCTGTCGCAATAAAAAAATATATCGATTTGTGAGTAAATCACTGAATGTTTTTTGACTCTTGTGTTATACTGATAACGAACACAGGAGGTAATGAACATGAGAATAATCAATGAAAATGAATTTGAAGCAACCATTGCAAATGGTGTTGTATTGGTAGATTTCTTTGCAACATGGTGTGGTCCATGTAAGATGTTAACACCAGTTCTTGAAGAATTATCTGAAGAACTGGCAGGTAAAATAGAAATCGTAAAGGTAGATGTAGATCAAAGTAATAATCTAGCTATGCGTTTTGGTATCATGAGTGTACCAACGATGATGATTTTCAAAAATGGTGAAGCTGTAGGAACTTTACAGGGATATGCACCAAAACAGCAGTTGTTAGGAAAGCTACAACAATATCTATAAGAGGTCATGACGATCTCTTTTTTTTATTGCTTTTCTTTTCTTTGTGTGATAAAGTAACAGAAAAAAATACAGAAAGAAGGGGTTTTTGATGGGAACAATCATCAATGCACTGGCGGTGGTAGCCGGTGGCGTATTTGGTATGGCAATTAAAGGCGGCTTGCCAAAACGTGTCAGTGATTTATTAATGCAGGCTTTAGGTTTATGTACTATGTTTATTGGTATGACGGGAGCAATCAGCGGTATGATGAAAATAGAAGATGGCGTACTTGTTTCTCAGGGAACCATGTTATTGATTGCTTCTTTGGGAATTGGCGCTGTTGTAGGGGAATTATTAGATATTGAGGGAAAAATGGAACAGCTGGCTGAGCGTATCAAAAAGATGGTACATAGTGATGATGATCGCTTTATTGAGGGATTTGTGGCCAATGCATTAGTGATTTGTGTTGGCGCAATGGCAGTTGTTGGTGCTTTACAGGATGGATTAACGCATGATCCCAGTATGTTGATCACAAAGGCAATCTTGGATGGTATCATTTCCATGGTGTTTGCTTCAGCACTGGGAATTGGTGCAATCTTTGCGGCTGTGCCACTATTCGTTTATCAGGGAGGCATCACCTTATTAGCTGGTGTAATCGCTCCATTATTTGATGCCGCATTGATCACAAATTTATCATTTGTAGGCTCTGTTTTAATATTTGGTGTTGGTATCAATTTATTCTTCGGTAAACAGATTCGTATTGGAAATCTGCTTCCAGCTTTATTGATTCCGATTGCTTATGCTATTATCTGTTCATTCTTATAAAAAAATGTGCCGAGGAGTCAGCACATTTTTTCAATTATTATCTTTTATTTTTTAAAGGGAGAAAGTATGAATTTTTGAGGGGAAATTTCATAAGCAAGTCCTTATCTAACTTGCTGACTATAGTATACTAAAAACTTATGGATACAGTTTGTGGTAATTATGTTATATTGTGTGTAGTTTTTGACAAATTTGTGAAAGTTGACGAAAAGGGATATATCAAGAGCAATTTGTCATTATCGCCATATTGGAAATCAGTATCTATTTGATATTTCGTAAAATTTTAAAACAGTATTGTGTAGCACAACGCAAAAAAAATATCCGAGGGGAGGGATATTTTTTTTGAATTATATTTTTATTTGAAAGGGAGAAAGTATGATTTTTTTTGAGGGGGAAATATCATACCAGCAAGTTCTTATCCAACTTGCTGACTACAGTATATCAAATAGTTATAGAATAAGTTTGTGGCAATTATGTTAGATTATGTTATTTTACACTAACACATAACCCTATACATATGATGAATATGTTATACAGCATAAAAACAAAAGAAGCACCAGAGGGGTAAGTGTGCTTCTTTTGCCAAGAATTAATTTCTTTGAAAGGAAAAAAGTATGAATTTTTGAGGGGAAATGTTCATACTAGCAAGTTTTCAAACTTGCTGAAAATAGTATAACTAAAACTTGTCGCACAAGTTTCGAAAAATCATGTAGAATTGTGTGATAGCATTTGTTATAATGAACCCTGTAAAGTGAAGGTGATATAATGCAGTTTTTAAATTTAAATGAAGAAGAAGTCTTAGCAGCCGCAAAGCAGGCATATCCACAAAATTATATTGAATATGATCACACAGACTTTTATGTACGCGATATCGCAAAAGGTACAATTCATATTGATGATGTAGATTATCCATTATATGTCAGTACGAATTATGTGTATGAAGATCATGTGATCAATGGAAATGATACTCGCTTCAAATCTAAGTTGAGTGTCATCACATTAAAAAAAGATGCTTATGATGTCGTGTATGACAGCTTTGGTAAATATTTTGTGGCATATAAAGAAGATACGATAAAATTTGTACCTTATGAAGATTTTTATGATATGCTCAAGGATCACATTCATGTGGAAAAAGAAAAAAGTGAATCCTGACACCATTCGACAAATTTCTACTTCTTTATGCGGTATGATATAGCAGGCAGATGAAAACTGCTGATACGTTAATATCCCCTAACAATCCCTTTAATTAACGTATTCTATTCTATCCCCTATATTAATAATATTTGGAAATTGATCGCAGAATGTAACGTTTTGCGATCAATTTTCTTTTTGTTATCGTAAATTATAAGATTTAAGGATTTTTTCATATTTGATTCGTTATACTATAGTCACACAAGAAAGGTGGAGATAGAAATGTTATGGAATATATTAAAGAAAGATTTCATAAAACGGAAAAGTATTAATTTGATTCTGTTTTTATTTATCATATTAGCTACGTTGTTTTTATGCAGCAGTGTGAACAATATCAAGGTCACTTCTTCTGCTTTATCTTATTATGTAAATAAGGCAAAAGTACCCGATATCAATTTTATTACGAATACAGATAAAGATCGTAAGGAAATAGAAACATATTTAGAGAAGAAAAAAGAGGAGGGTACCATTGAACGATATGCTAGAAATCATTTTATTGTTTTGAACAGTAAAGATTTAAAAGCTGAAAGAGATGGTAAAACAGTTGAAATAGCTGATTCTCGTGGCAGTTTATATGTTTCTGCGCTGGATGTTGACTTTGTATTAGCGTTTGATCAAAAAGGCAATCCTTTAGAATTAAAAGATAATGAAATTGGCTTATCGCATGCCTTTATGAAGAAGAATAACCTTCAATTAGGAGATACCTTAATTTTAAAAGGTGAAAAGCTGATCATCACACAAGAAGTAAAAGATGCTGCTTTTGGAAGTGATATAGTGGGAATGACCAGATTTCTGGTGAGTGAAAATACCTTTAAGAAAATGGAACCATCTTTTCAGAAATTACGCTTATATTATGTTGATGCGCATGATCCTTCCATCATTTTAAAAGAATTAAAAGATATTAGTATTCCTTCCATCATCAATATCGTGGAAAAGGGAACCTACGCTATGGCATATAGTTTTGATATGATGACAGCTGCATTATTTATCGCTATTGGCATATGTTTCATTTTGATTTCGTTATTAGTACTTCGATTCACACTGGTATTCACCATGGAGGAGCAGTATCAGGAAATAGGTATTTTAAAGGTAATAGGTTTAAGAGATCTTGCCATAAAGAAATTATATCTGATGAAATATTTTGTAATTGTATCCATTGGCGCATGTATTGGACTTATGCTCAGTATTCCTTTAAGTTCCGTCATGATAGAAAGTGTCAGTGAAAATATGCTAATGGAAAGCAGTGAGGCTAATTTTGGTATCAATGTTTTATGTGCTGCTGGCATTGTCTTATTGGTTTTGGCTTTCTGTTACTTCTGTACAAGAAAACTGCATAAGATTTCAGCAATCACGGCCATACGTGGTGGACAAAGTGGAGAGCGTTTTCATGATGATAAATGTTTTTCTTTATCAAAATGTAAGCATTTGCCATTACCTGTATATTTAGGAATGCATGACATCGTAACACATGTAAAACGATATGCTGTATTGATTATCACTTTCTGTATTAGCTTTATATTAATCACAATTCCTTTAAACACTGTAAATACAATGCGAAGTGATGAAATGTCAAAACGATTTACACTTGATCCTTCCTCTAACATTATTGTAAAACAATTTGAACAGGATCAAAAACCAGTCAATATCACAGAATTGAAAAAAGATATGGATATGTTTAAAGAACAATTGAATCAAAAAGGATATAAAGCACAGATGAGTGCTGTACCACTTTACTTCATTCGATATGGAAAAACGGACGCATTTAAACACAGTTATTTAAGTATTCAGCTAGTTGGGGATCGTACCTCCTATTTAGAATATGAAGAAGGAAATGCACCAGAATTAGAAAATGAAGTTGCTTTTTCAAAAAAAGCAATGGAAGATGAAGGCTGGGTCATTGGTGATCAAATCATTGCTAATATCAATGGGGTAGATAGAAAAATGTTGATTAGCGGGGTGTTCAGCGATTATATGCAAATGGGAAGCAGCGCCCGTTTGAGTCCTGTTATAAATTGTGACAAAGAAACATTATTTGATTATTGGAATGCGCAGCTTTATATTGATTCAGATTTATCCGATGCAAAATTATTAAGTGAACTGCAAAAAGCCTTTCCTCATCAGGATTTCATGAATGCACAGACCTTTATCAATCAGAATATCGGAGGGATTCAGGATGCTTTAGATCAAATGCTGATTCCCATGACAGCGATGTTATGTGCTGTGATCATGTTGATCACCTTCCTGATGGAGAAGTTGTTTATCGCAAGAGAAAAAGGTGAAATCGCAATGATGAAAAGCATAGGAATCCCTTATAAAACAATTCGCTTATGGCAGTTAACACGTATGGTATTTGTGGCATTATGTTCTATGTTGATCGCAATACCGTTATCCTATATCAGTAATCAGTTTATTTTAAAGCCGATCTTTGCTGTGATGGGTGCTGAAGTTAAGATTCAGGTAGATGCTTTACAAGCTTATGGAGGTTATCCTGGTGTCTTATTGATTGGAATTATTATCGCAACATTAGTGGCAACTTATCAAATCAAACGAATTGATATCAAAGAAATGAACAATCTGGAATAGGAGGAGAAGAAAGATGAAGGAATTAGCAGTTACGAATTTATGTAAAACCTATATTGTGAATAAACGACAAAATAATGTATTGCGCAATGTGAATTTAAGTATCCATGAAGGAGAAATGGTCGCAATTATGGGACCAAGTGGTTCAGGCAAAACCACACTTCTCTATACTATTTCCGGTATGGATGAAGCAAGTGCTGGCAGTGTAGATTTTTTTGGGAAAGAATTATTTCATTTAAAACCAAATGAGATGAGTGATCTTCGCTTAAAAGAAATGGGATTTGTATTTCAACAAATGTATATGCTGAAAAATTTATCACTCTATGATAATATTATATTACCAGCTTATCAAAGTCCGGAAGGTAAAAGCAAAAAGGGAAGATTACAGATTCAACAGCGTGCCAAAATGCTTATGCAAAAACTGCATATCGCCGATGTAAGTGATAATGGCGTAAATGAAGTATCCGGTGGACAACTACAGCGTGCTTGTATCGCAAGAGCTTTGATTAATCAGCCAAAAATCATTTTCGCTGATGAACCTACAGGTGCATTAAACAAACAGAATTCTATAGAAGTAATGGAAGAATTAGCCAATATCAACAAGGATGGCACAAGTATTTTACTGGTCACACACGATATGAAAGTCGCAAGTAAATGCGAACGAGTTTTATATATCGAAGATGGGGATATCAAAGAGGAAATCCAATTGGGAAAATGGCAAACAGGCTGTGATGGATTAAGCAGGGAAAGAAAATTGAATGAATGGTTATTGAAATTGGGATGGTAATATGGACACAATCGTATTTATTGAAGATCAAATAGAGCTTGCGGAATTAATTATCGCCTTTCTGAATAAGAAAGGCTTTTCCCTGTGTCATTTTGTAAATGCTGCCTCAGCTTACACATGGATAGAAACCCATGAAGCTTCTTTGATCCTGTTAGATATCATGCTGCCGGATATGGATGGCTTTGCGTTTATGAAAAAACTGCGTCATCAATTTGATATTCCCGTAATCATCATGAGTGCTAGAAGTGAAAAATCAGATCAGCTGCTAGGTTTTGAATTAGGTGCGGATGATTATATCCCAAAACCAGTTGATCCTGATATCCTGTGTGCCAAAATTCATGCAATCAAGGCGAGAACAACACATATTGCACATCAAAATCAAATCATATCCAATGATATCAAAATTGATATCGCAGCTCATATCGCTTATCTAAAAGATCAGCGCTTAGATTTAAATGCCAAAGAATTTGAATTATTGACGTTGTTTGTAAAAAATGAAGGAAGAATCCTTCAAAAAGAGTATCTGTTTAATGAAATCTGGGGGATGGACAGTGAAAGTGAAAATCAAACGCTGACGGTCCATGTGAAAATGTTAAGATCAAAAATTGAAGAGGATCCCAGAAAGCCCAAACGAATCATCACCGTATGGGGAGTAGGATATCGTTATGAGAAAATTTAATCTGTTCCTACCGGTTTCTATCCTGATATATATGATTTGTGCCATCGTTGTGGGATATCATATGGTACATTTACAACAAACATCCTCTTATGCTTATCGCATCGAAGTCAATCGTATCATGGAGGAGCTACAAGCAGGAAAAACGATCGATGAGCTTAATATAAAAGCATATCAAACCATAACAGCTGTCACATATTTAGACGCAAACGATAAACAAACAACACAAATGGTTTCCTTTTATGAAGATAAAGATACCCCTTATGTGATTATGCCGTGGATGAAGGATGGTCAAATAGAAGGATATCTTCGTTTTGATTATCATATCCAGAAAAGCCAAAAGCATATTTTCCTGATTGTGGAAGGGATTTTATTCATTGTGGAGGTCTTTGTTTTTACTTTACTATGGTATTTGAAAAAACATTTGATCAAGCCATTTCAACGATTGAGTACACTACCGGAAAGTTTTGCGAAAGGGCATTATAAATCAAGCATCAAAGTAGAAAAAAGTCGCTATCTACAACGTTTCCTATGGGGCATGAGTCAGATGCAGGATAGCCTTGATACATCAAGAAAACGGCAGATCGAATTATTAAAGGAAAAGAAACAGATGCATTTATCTTTATCACATGATATCAAGACACCGTTAAACCTGATCAAGCTGTATTGTAAGGCATTAAAGGAACATGTATATGAATCGTATGATCAACAAGCACAGATTTATGATAAAATTGATGATAAATGTAATGAAATAGAGCGTTATGTAAATGAAATTATGAAAACATCAAGAGAAAATATTCTGGATCTACAGGTAGAAAAAGGTGAATTTTATCTATATGATTTAATGAAAAGAGTTTTAGATACATACAAAGAACAATGTGTGCTTCGCCAAATCGAACTATATGTTGGGCCATGCGAGAACCGTTTATTATATGGTGATATAGATCGCAGTCAGGAGATATTTGAAAATCTGTTTGAAAATGCTTTTAAGTATGGAGATGGCAGACTTATCGAAATCACATTTTATGAAGAAGATGGATGTCAGCTGATACGTGTATTTAATACAGGACAGGTCTTGGAAGAACGTGAACTTGTGCATCTGTTTGAAAGCTTTTATCGTGGCAGCAATGCACAACACCAAAACGGCAATGGGCTAGGCTTATATATTGCTCAAACATTGATGCGGAAAATGGAAGGTGAAATTTTCGTTCAACAGGAAAAAGATGGCATGGCATTTATCATGGTTTTCCATTAAATTCGTTTGATGATTTTTGATGGAACAGCTTTCATTTCAACTTTTTGTAAGAAACCAAAAAATATGGGTATTCTTTTGTATGGAAGGCATAAATTTGCATTGACGTTTGATATTACGTATGGTACACTTAGTAAGTTATTACGATACATAATGATAGAAAGAAGGTAACAATGACACTATTTAATGAGTTAAACATCAGCAGCGAAGTCATGAAGGCTGTTGAAGAAATGGGATATGAAAATGCAACCGACATTCAGGCACAATCCATTCCAATGATTATGGAAGGTAAGGATGTGCTGGGTCGTTCCAATACAGGAACAGGTAAAACAGCAGCATTCGGTATCCCAGCCATCGAAATGGTAGAAGCGGGAAGTAAATATCCAAATGCAATGATTATCTGTCCAACCAGAGAGCTGGTAACACAGGTCGCAACCGAATTAAGAAAGTTTTCAAAGTACAAGGAAGGTGTAAAAATCGTTCCTATTTATGGTGGTCAGCCAATTGATTCACAGATCAAACTGTTAAAAAGAGGATGTGGAATCGTTGTTGGTACACCAGGAAGAATCATGGATCATTTACGTAGAAAAACACTTCGTTTAAATGATACACGCATGGTAATCTTAGATGAAGCAGATGAAATGCTGAACATGGGATTTAAAGAAGATATCGAAGAAATCTTAAGCAGTATGCCTGCAGAAAATGAACACCAGACAATTTTATTCTCTGCAACATGGCCTGCGGATATTTTGAAAATCACAGAGCAGTTTCAGAAAAATCCTGTACGTGTAGAAATTAAATCTTCACAACGTACAATCGATACGGTAGAACAGCTGTATTATGATGTACCAAGAGGTAAAAAAGCCAATGCTCTTCGTGTATTGTTAAATCACTATGATCCAGATCTTTGTATGATTTTCTGTAATACAAAGAAAATGGTAGATGATTTATGTACAGAATTAAATAAACATGATATCAAAGCTTTATCGTTACATGGGGACATGAAGCAGGAATTCAGAACACGTGTTATGGATCAGTTTAGAAATGGCGGAGCTTCCATTTTGATTGCGACAGATGTTGCAGCACGTGGTATTGATGTGGATGATATTGATCTTGTGGTAAACTTTGATTTACCTCAGGATAATGAATACTATATTCACCGTGTAGGAAGAACTGGCCGTGCTGGTAAAAAAGGTCTTGCCATTACGCTTGTCAGTGGTGGAAAACAGCGTGGTGGTATCAAAGATATCATTCGTTATACAAAGACAAATATTACACGTCATGCACTTCCAACGTCAGCTCAGATGATCGAAGCGAATCGTACTGCCTTTATTCAAACAGTAAAAGAAGCATGTGATGAAGGTATTACTGAAGAAAGCATGGAAATTGCAAATGAATTGATCGCAGAAGGTATTGCATTAGAAAATATTATTTCAGCATTGATTTCTATGACATATAAAAATGAAATCATTGATATTGAAGCAGATGAAGATGTAAAACGTTATGCATCTGATTTCGATGCGATTACTTTAAAATTCAGTATTGGACGTAATGCAGGGGTAAAACCTGGCAATATCGTTGCGGCAATCATTGAAGAATGTAGTATTTCTGGCAAAGCAATCGGTAGAATTGATGTACGCAAAGATTTCACATTGGTTGATGTAGAAGCTGATAAAGTAGATACTGTATTAAACAACATGCAAAGAAGCCACATTCGTGGAGAAGAAGTCATGGTTGAAATCGACAGTGCACCAAAACGTAAGAATAGAAAAGATGGCGGACGTCGTGATGGTGGCCGTGATCGCGATGGTGGAAATAGATCACGTTCAAAAGGCGGAGATCGAAGAGATCGTGGAAATGATCGTAAAGGTTCTTCAAAAGATGGTGGACGCAGTAATCGTGGGGGAGGTAGAAGAAATTCTACAAACCATGATAAAAGCGTAAGAAAATCTGGAAAAAAAGTTAAATAAGTATAGAGTCAGTCAATAAAGACTGGCTTTTTTTGTAAAAGAAAAGGATTGATTAATCCTTTTCTCTTGGCTCTTTAAATGTAACAGTTCGATGTGGATAAGGAAAGTCAATGCCTTCTTTATCAAAACGTTTCTTGATTGCTAATCGCAAATCACACAACATCGCAAACCCTTGGGCATTGCTTTGTGAATACACAGTAGCCCGTAGGGTAATGGAAGAATCATTAAAGCTGGTTAAACGGATCACGACTTCTTCTGTATGATTCGCCTTGTCTTGTTCACTTCTTCCATCCTGATAATCAGGATGTTTTTTAATTTCTTCCCGTATGATTTCCATTGCACGATCAATATCACTTTCATAGCTGATATCTAATGTTAAGAAATTGGCTTTAGCATTGTTATTTAAGCTGACATTTTCTAATACAGCTTTGTTCATGGTACTGTTTGGTATAATGACTTTTGTGTTTTCATATGTCTGAATAACTGTATCACGAAGGGAGATATCCACAACATATCCTTCATATTCACCATTATTTACCTTTACTAGATCTCCGATTTTAAAAGGTTTAAAGGTGGTAATCAATATACCATTCACAAAATTTCCCATGGATTCCTGAGCCGCAAAACCTAAGACAACGGCGATGATTCCAGCAGATCCCCAGACCTTGCCCAAAACATCATTGAAAGGTGTTAACAAAGATAAACAGGCATATATCGCAATCGTATATAATGTGATTTTCACGATACGATTCACAAATTTCGCATTTACCTTGACATGCTTTTGAATATAGCGGGTACAAAGACGGCGTAAGAAATAGGCGATCAATAGAAACATGAGCATATTAACAATTGTTTCTATCAGGCCATATTTTAACCAGGTGCCTTTACCCAGTTCATTGATGGTTTTTAAAATGTCCAAATTTATCACTCCTCGTATCCATATTATACATATAATTTTCAAAAATATATAGAGAAATAAGTGGAATTATGTGATATTATTGATATAAAAATTTTTTTAGATATAATAAACTTGATAAGAAGGTGAAGCACACGTGAACGTTAAAAGTAAGGTATTGAAAATCAGAAATCTTCCTTGTGACGGAAAGAAACTTGATACGATTTCCAGTAAGCCATATGGATTTATATGTGTCTTATTGATTGCTGGAATTATTTTGTTATGTTCAAATTATTATTTAGTCGGTTGTGTGATTACCATCTTTTCCGCATATTACTTATTTTTTGTGAAAAATATCAAGCTTGTGGAGTTCTTTGACCGCTATGCTTTGTTTTATATGAATAATGGGAAAGATGAATGTTTCGTGTTATTCTGGGAGGATGTAGACCATTGGGAATTTTCTAAGTGTAAAAATGATCTGGATTCTTTGACGATCACTTTAAAGAATCATCAAAGTGTGAGTATCAAATGTGTATCAAGAAAGAAAATCGAAAAATATTTGACGGAATGTACGACACAAAAAGATACATGTCAAATTCATAAGCAGCATGCATGAAACGCTGCTTTTTTTATGAAATTGATTTTCCTTTCGCAATCTAGTATAATACATCATGTTTCCAACAAAAATTAAAGGAGAGCTTATGAACGAATTAAAATCAATTATACAAGATATGAAACAACAGATGCCACATGCTTTCTTGAAGCTGTTTTTCTGGCTGTTGTTTATAAAAGTTGTGAATATGGCAGTATCTGATATATTCCATATGATCATAGACACCCAAAGCAATCTTTATCTGATTGTGAATTTTGTGACTTCATTTATTTTGGTAGCATGTTCAAACACGGTAATGTTTCTGTTTATTAAAACAATACGAAAAGAAAGCTTCCATTTGCAGGATATTATCTGTTCCGCAAAAATGCTGTTTTACCATGTAATCACTGCTTTGGTATTATCCATACTTCAATCAATCATGCAAATGATTGCGGTCATGTTTGCCTTTATTCCCATGCTTGCGATTGTGGTTATGATGCTGATTCAGGCAATCTTTCTATATTGGAATGCCCTTGTGGCTTATGCCATCTATGATCAAAACAAATCTTTAAAGGATTATTTTGGTGGGGCATGCCGTATGATGCTTGTGAATTATAAATTGATTCTCTTCATCAGTATTCCTTATATATGCATATGTATATTGACCCAGCAGTTAGGAATCTCTTTGTATCAGAGCGTTTTTTCAAACGTGGAGAACTTTGACTGGATCATTACATCGTTGATGGCCGCAAAAGGGCAATGGGGAACGATTTTACTTACATATATCTGTTTCCATGGTCTTCAGATTCTTATCATTACAGCTTTATTTATGGTGATTGCGAACTTATATGATCGCTATGCTGCTATCTATATGCCTAATCAACAGCCATTATTAGGAAGAAGGGATAAAAAATGATACGTGATTTTTTAGAAATGATGAACAACGGCGGTAAGCTGAAAAAGAATATCGTTTTGATGATTCTTTGTTGTATCATATATGCCCTGGCATATCAATTACTATCAAAAGTACTTTATCAACAAGAGCATGTCTTATTGATTTATGGCTTTGCCTATATATTGACATTACTTGCTTCTATGATTCCTGCGTTTTTGTCTTTGCGTGTATTACATGATAAGCGACGTGAGAAACAAATGAATCTGAAAATATGTATACTGCCTTTTCTTGGGATACAAAGCATTTTATATATCATCATGTGTGTATTAGGCTATGCTTCTTTCTCACTTGCGATGAGCGCAACTACGGGTATCCTTGCTTATCTAGTCAACGTCTTATTGATGCTTGCCTGTTTATTCTATATACCTGTACAGCTGTTTTCCTTCTTACAAATGGAAGAGGAAAGAAATGTGGTCAAGATATTAAAAAACAGTTTGATCACCATATGGAAACATTATCAATCTGTTTTCTACAGCTGTCTGATTGTTGGTCTGCTGTTTATTGGATATCGTTATTTTATGCAGACGATGTTTTCAATGCAGGGTGGTGTGGCATTATTTGATTTGCCAATGGAACTATTAAATCGCTGGTATCCATTCTTAGACAGTGTGGTTTATCTGTTTCATGCATTGGAAAATGCCTCCTTGTGGCTGCCGTTTTTATTCTCTGTGATCTTTGGTATATGCTTATGCAATGCCTATATCATTCTGCTTTATGTCAATGCATGTATCCATGATGGAGAAATACGCGTATAATATATGTAAAAGGGTGATGTATATGAATGAACTGCGAATACCGCTGGTATGTAGATTTCAGGTAAACGATATGATCATTATCGTTTCTATAACATTGATCAAACAGGGAAATAGTCCCTTTATCCTTATGCAGATTGAGCCTTTATTTAACTAAAGGCTTTTTATTTTGTCTGAATCGGTCACAATTCTGGTGTAGGCTCATATACTGAAATGTATAAGAAATGTGCTTATATAAGAAGGAGGATATTATGAGCAGACGATTTCAGAAAGTCTTAACCAATGCGTTTCATGTTAGCTTTCTTGAAACAATAGAAAATGACGCATGTGAACGATATTACACGCTGGATATCGAAGCACAAAGTGATGATCCTACTATGTTTAATCAAAGTATGTACATCAAACTTTGTCATTCACAAGAAGAATGCGCACACTATGAAATCCCATTGGATGAGTTTGGAAGAGGACGTATTTCAATTGAAAACCAACAGGCAATTACCGTAAATGTCGTACAGGTAGATGAATGTGGCAATCAAGTGATGAATCAGGATGGTATGGAAATATCTTATATTGTTGAAAATGAGGTACAACAGGAAGACTACGCCAGATTGCATACGGAGGATTTAAAAGATCATTATACCATCCGTATTGAAAATCATGTTTTACAAAAAGCTGATTTGCATATTCAAAAAAAAATCTCAGTAAACCAGGAGCTGAAGTTACCAAGAGTGGATGAATGCTTTACCATATATGTTGAGGGTATGGGGATTTGTCAATATGTCAATCTGGATCAAAACAATGATTTCAGCTGTTGTTTAGAAGGGATTCCTGCTGGTCAATATGCGATTAGTGAGCTGAATGCATACAATGATACGCTCTATCAGCTGAATGGACAGCCAATTGAAGACAACAATTTTATTTTAAATGCAGGAGTGAATGATTTAGATATCATCAATGTATCTGATTTTGATACGACACTGACAATTTCTAAGTATATCCGCAATGAGCGTGGAGAATTATGCCGGCCGCAATGTGATGAAAGCTTTGAGGTACGTATCATTTCTGATCGCCATGATGTGACGGTAAATTTAAGTGATGAAAATGATTTCTGTATTGTATTACATGGATTGATTCCAGGATACTATCGCATCAGTGAACAAAGCGATGAACAGATGTATGATACAACGTATATCGTAAATGATGCCTGTGAACGTAATTTTGCGCATTTGGAAATTAGTGAATGTGGAGAAAATCAAGTCATGATCATTAATACCGAAACAAAATCAGGAGGGTGTTTACCACTTCAGGAATCTCAGCTTCGTATCTGTAAATTTATTCGCAGTAAAGATGGATGTTTAAGAAAGCCATGTCATCATGAAAACTTTCAGGTAACATTATCCGGGTGTGGCCTTTGTCAGACATTGAATTTAAATGAATCGAATAATTATTGTGTGGATATCGCATCCTTGTGCAGTGGGTATTATCAAATTGAAGAAACCAGCTGTCATGATTATGTGTCCAGTTATATCGTTGATGATGATATTGAACGTACTTCTGCCTGTATCCGAGTAGAAGAAGGCAGTACTTTTTGTGTAACAATCATCAATTCTACACGTAATAGTGGAACTCTTCGGGTATGTAAATATATCCGCAATGATTATGGAGATCTCATCAAACCAGATAAGCAGCAATGCTTTGATATGACATTATCCAGTATTTTTTGTAAACGAAGTTTTACATTAAGTGTCGAAAATGATTGGTGCATGTGCTTTGATGATCTTCGTTTAGGCAGTTATGAAGTGAAGGAGGCAAAAGGCAGCACATCAGATTATGCGGTTATTTATCAGGTAGACTGTGGAAAAGAATCACATCATGCCCGCTTTATGATGGATGGGGGAGATCGTGAAGTAAAAGTTATCAATTATCGCCAGAAACAAAGCTGTGGAACCCTTCGTATCTGTAAATTTGAAGAAACACAATGTGGAGAGCTTGTAAAACCACAAAGGGATGAAGTCTTCCATGTGCATGTAGAAGGGGATGGCTTAAATGAATGCTATAGCTTAAAAGCATCTAATAACTGGTGTATTCTGTTAGATGGTTTAAAGATGGGAGAATACCATATTCAGGAAGAAGAAGAGGACAGATATGATGCCTGTTATATCGTGAATGGATGTCGTACACAGGAAGCCTATGTATGCATGCAGTCAGGAAATGAAGAAGTCACGATTTTAAATCATCGAAAACGAAATGGAATCGTTACTATCAATGCCATGCTTCAGGATTGTGATGAACAGATCTCACAGCCATATGAAGGTATGGATATTGAAGTGCTGGTGGAAGGAAAAGATACCTGTTACCATTTATGCTTAAATGCAGAAAACAACTGGTGTGTATTATTAGATGCACTGCCTCAGGATACCTATCGAATCATTCAAAAAGACAGTTTTGGTTTTGTGATTCACTACATTGTAAATGGCTGTGCCTGTGATTTTGCACGTATTGCGTTAAATAAAGAAGATCAAGAAATTACGATCATCAATGAAATTGCCAATTGTGCGGGCATGGTAAAGGTCACAAAGTTTATAGAAGATGAATGTGGAGAGTTATCCATGCCTTGTGCAGATGATGAATTCCATTTTGAATTAAAGGGTGTAGATTTTGCCGCAACGTATACGTTATGTGAAAAGAATGATTTCTGTGTGTACTTTGATGACTTAACTCAGGGATGTTATGAAATTAAAGAACTCAGCTGTGGTTATGATGCTCGCTATCTGATCAATCATCAGCCATGTGAACAGGCAAAATTCACACTGGGTAAAGAAGATATTTATATCGATATCTTAAATAAAGCATCCACACAAAATGCCGTCATGATTGAAAAACGTATTCGTAAAGGAAATGAACTGGTCATACCACAGGTCAATGACAGCTTTAAAGTATTATTAACAGGAAGAAATACACATGAGATTTTTGAATTAAATGATGATAATGATTTCTGTATTCGTTTGACTGATTTGTGCAATCAACATTATGAGATAAAAGAACTTGGCGCAAGTGCGAAGTCATATATCATTGATGGATGTGAACAGGAAAATGGATATTTCCTTTATGAAGGAAATGAAAAGCAAATCACGATTGTCAATGAAGAGGAACGCACAGGAGCCCTTCGTTTGGAAAAACTGATGGAGGATGCCTGTGGCAATTATATCCGTCCACAGCGCTGGGAAAGCTTTGATATCATGCTGGAGGGAGAATGCTATAAACGCAAAGTCACGCTGGATATCCGAAATAATTTCTGTGCCTGTCTGTATGATCTGCCTTGCGGTCATTATGAAATTAAAGAAATTGGTTCCCGTCATCCAGTATCCTATATGATTCATGATATCCCATGTGATAATGCCATTATTGATTTAAGGGATGAAGATGTCAATGTGACCATCATCAATCATGAAGCAAAAAATGGCTGTCTGCATTTTCAGGGACTGATAGAAAAAGATGGGGAGGTTATGGAGGCGGATCCACTTGATGAATTTATCTTAACGATTACTTGTGGAGAGGACAGCCAGAATGTGGTATTACATGCAGGCAATGATTTCTGTGCAAGTATCGATCATTTAGAAAAAGGCAGTTATTCCATTTGCGAAGGCGGTAAAGAAGAAGTCGCATTTTTAATTGAAGACCAGCGTTTTGAGGATTGTGTCTGTGTCGAATTAAATGGGGAATATGTGGATATACGGGTAGTAAAACGTAAAGAAAATAAACACAGTATCACGATTCAAAAATGGATGGTTGATAAAAAAGGAAAACGCCAGGTTCCTCATAATGATGATCATTTCATGATGACCATGATGTTTAAAGGAAGAAAACAGATGTTTGAGTTACATGCCAAAAACAACTTTACCAAACGTTTGGATAACTGCCAAAGCGGCGATTATGAAATCATGGAAGAAAATGGACATGCGACATATTCCTTTGATGGAGGAAAACCACAGGAGGATGGTTGCTTCACCTTGAAACAGGAGAACATGCGTATTGATGTTTGTAATCCAATGAAGAGTGAAGGTGTTGTATTATTTCAATTGATGAATGAAGATTGTGGGGAAAATCTGGGAACACCGCCAAGTGATGCATGTTATGAAGTTTTGATATCCGGGGCGCAGGAGGAATGTCTAAAACTGTCAAAAGATAACCAGTGGAAATGTCGTTTGCGTATGCAATATGGAGAGTATCAAATCATGCTTCAAGGGGAAGATGAACATTACTTCTTCATAGATCACGTACGTCAAAAAGAAGGGAATCTATCATTAGACAGTCAACAGGTGCTGGTTCAGTTGATTGTAAAACAACCATGTCAGGATGGCATGCTGCTGCTTCAAAAATATATCCGAAATAAAGAATGTGACTGTTTAAGAAAACCATGTAATGAAGAAGCCTACGAAATCGAAGTCAAAGGGGATAACTTTTATCGTATCGTATATCT
This sequence comes from Absiella sp. AM09-50, assembly GCF_003433845.1. Classification (NCBI taxonomy): domain Bacteria; kingdom Bacillati; phylum Bacillota; class Erysipelotrichia; order Erysipelotrichales; family Erysipelotrichaceae; genus Amedibacterium; species Absiella sp. AM09-50. The sequence continues at coordinate 76,261 of NZ_QVFI01000004.1, read as the reverse complement.
GAATGAAGAAAATGCCTATCAAGATGTATTGCATCATCTAGAAAAAGGACGTTATGAAATACGGGAATTACATGGGGAACAGGTCAGCTATATCATCAATGGGGGAATGGAAGACAAGCAAGGAATCCTGCAGATCAATCAAAACCGAAATACAGTAAAAATCATCAATGAAGCAGAGGTCATGCATCAGGGAAGTATTGAGATATGTAAATTGATGAAAGATGAAGAAGGCTGTTATTGTTATCCAAAAGCTGATGAAATCTTTTGGATCATTGTCAAAGGGGAAGAAGGCAGCAGTCGTGTTTTATTAAATGAAGCCAATCATTTCTATGCCTCCATGCGTAATTTAAAAGATGGCTGGTATGAGGTCATGGAAGAAAATGGACAGGAGCATGTACGTTATGTGGTAAATAATGGTGCACCAATGAAAAAAGGAATTGTTCATGTGGTCAATAATGCCAATACCGTCAATGTCATCAATCAGCTGCCATCAAAATCAGGTTCTATCCAAATCAATAAATGGATACGAAAAAACGAGCAGTTGGAAAAGCCGGAGCAGGGGGAATACCGGATACATGTATCAATGCCAGGCTATCAAAATCTGATCATCTTAAATAAACGTAACCAATACAGCGAAACACTTTCCAATTTAAAACCTGGTACCTATGTCATATCGGAATTAGATCATGAAAACGTATCTTATATCGTAGATGGACAAAAGGAAACACAGGAGGCAAGATTAGAAGTAAACAATACCATGCATACCATAGATGTGATCAATTCCACGATGAAGAATGGTCAGATTTCCATGGTGAAATATCGCAGGGTCAATGGTACAATGATGCGCCCGCAACCTGATGATTCCTATGAATTTTATCTGTCAGCACCCGGCTATCAAAAACTGTTTTATCTGGATCAAAGCAATGGATGGAAAATGACATTTAACGATTTAAAACCTGCCTCTTATGTATTGACAGAGCGTAATGCAACAGATGAAGTCAGCTATATCATTGATGAAGGCAGTGAATCAAATCGTGCGATCATTGATGTGAATGGCACCTCTCATCAGATAACCATTATCAATACACCATCCATGGCACAAAAAGGCAGTATCCACATTGAAAAAGTAGTACGTCAGGGAAATCAATTAACCACACCTGATCAAAATGCAAGCTATCGAATACATGTATCAAGACCAGGTTATAATGAAACCTTTACGCTGGATGCTTCCAATCAATTCACTTTGCATATTTCTGATTTAGAAGATGGCATGTATGTGCTGGATGAACTGGATAATACAAATGAAGTCACGTATATCATCAATGGCGGCAGTGAAATCAATCGTGCTGTCATCAATGTCAGAGGCAATGAAAACCGTGTGATGATGATCAATACACCAAGAATGATACAAAAAGGCAGTATCCATGTAGAAAAAGTGATTCGTGAGCATCAACAGCTTATATCTCCGGGGGTAAATGATAACTATCGTCTGCATGTATCAAAGCCAGGTTTTAATGAAGTTTACACATTAGATGCTTCTAATAATTTTATGGTTGATATTATCGACTTAGAAGATGGAACCTATGTGTTAAATGAAATGGATCATGATGAAAGTGTCAGTTATATCATCAATGGGGGCACAGAAACAAATAGTGGCATCGTTGTAGTATCCGCTAATGCCAATGCGGTTGTGATGATCAATCCACCAACATCTTTTAGAAGCGGCAGCATCCATGTGGATAAATTTATAAATCGTAATCATGAACTGATACGTCCTGATTCACAAAATACGTATCGTTTACAAATATCCAAGCCAGGCTTCAATCAGGTATATAAATTAAATGCCGCAAATAACTTTATGATAGATGTATTAGATTTGGAAAATGGAACGTATGTATTAAATGAATTAGATCAGGAAGACAATGTTACGTATATCATCAATGGTGGTACTGAAACCAATCAAGGTATCGTAGAAGTCAAAGATAACGCCAATCAGGTAAAGATGATCAATGCTGAACAGCAAATGCATCAGGGCAGTATTCAGGTAGAAAAATTTGTAAGGGAAAATAATGAATTAAAACACCCACAGGATAATCAAAGCTATCGCCTGCATGTATCTAAGCCTGGTTTCAATGAAGTATTTACACTGGATCAATCCAATAATTTCAAAGTGAATATCACACAGCTTGCGGATGGCTTTTATGTATTAGATGAACTGGATGAAAAAGGGGAAGTCAGCTATGTCATCAATGGGGGCAGTGAAACACGATATGGCATTGTGGAAGTACGTGGAAATGCCAATGTTGTAAATATGATCAATGCATCTCAGGGAACCACAGGTAGTATTTTCTTCAGTAAATATATTAAGAATGCGGATGGCAGTCTTAGTGTACCGGCAGATGGGGACCAGTATATCATAGAAGTATATAATCAGGAATTTTTACAACGGGTTACGCTGAATGGACAAAACAACTTTCAGTCAACGCTTCTTAATTTAAAAGAAGGGGTTTATCATTTAAGAGAATTAGACAGCAGTAATTTCAGGGTAACGTATAAGATCAATGGCAGTGAGGAAACAAGTGAAGGGGTTGTATATGTACAAGGCAACCGCAATATGGTAGATGTCATCAATGAGCGTAAAACCAATATGAATACCGTAGAAGTATTTAAATATATGTTAGATAAAGATGACAACTATCTGCCACCAAGTGCACCTGATATTTATCGTTTTGAAATAAGTGCACCAGGATTCATGCGGGAATATGATCTGGTACCAGAAAATAACTGGCATGTGACGATTTCCGATTTACCCGCAGGCCGTTATCAGATAAGGGAGATCACACAGGATCCAACCCGTGTACGTTATTTGATCAATTCACCACAATTGGTAGAAGAAGCCTTTATTACAGCGGCACCGGGGGTAACCAATATCGTGGGAATCATCAATATTGAAGATGATGTAGAGAATGGTACAATGACGTTAAATAAACGCATACGAGATGCAATGGGACAGCTTATCATTCCATCTGATGAAGAAAGCTTTGTCATGCGCATCAAAGGCAATAATTTTGAGCGGCTGGTTGCTTTAGATATGGATAATGCATTTACGTATACGATTGAAAATTTAGCCTATGGAACGTATACGATTGAAGAAACAGATAGTCAATATGATGTGAGTTATCAAATTGATGGGGGAGAAGAGAAAAGTAATGCAAGCTTGCGTATTCAAGATGGCACAAAACATGAAATTCTCATCATCAATACCAAAAGTGCAATGTTCTTTGATGCAAAAAAGGATGATACCGTAAAGATCATAATTGACTAGGAAAGGCGATGAAAACTCGCCTTTTCTTTCATTGTTTATCATTTGTTTTCATTAAATGAAAATATATTGGTTAATATTTACAATTTTACGCGTTTGAGATTAAAACGTAAGATTTAATGTGAAAAATATAACAAAATCCCTAGTAAAATAAACAATTTCGTTTTATAATAGGGGAGTAAAAATTATGCAAGGAGGAAAACAAATGACTAAGAAATTTATGTCAATGGACGGTAACACTGCTGCTGCACATTGTGCCTACGCATTTACCGAACTTTCTGCGATTTACCCAATCACACCATCTTCACCTATGGCTGAAGTTGTTGACCAGTGGGCTACGCAGGGTCGCAAGAATATTTTTGACAGCGTTGTAAAAGTCGCTGAACTGCAATCAGAAGGTGGAGCTGCTGGAGCTGTACACGGTGCTTTACAGGCTGGTACATTAGCTACAACATTCACTGCATCTCAGGGTTTATTACTGATGATTCCAAACATCTACAAGATGGTTGGTGAATGTTTACCAGGTGTTATCCACGTCGCTGCACGTGCACTTGCAACAAGAGCATTGAACATCTTTGGTGATCACGAAGACGTTTACGCATGCCGTCAGACTGGCGCATGTATGCTTGCATCTCACTCAGTACAGGAAGCAATGGACCTGGCTGGTGTTGCTCATTTGGCTGCAATCAAAGGAAGCGTTCCATTTATTCACTTCTTTGACGGATTCCGTACATCTCACGAAATTCAGAAAATCGAAGTTATGGATACAGAAGTATTCAAAGACATGATTGACAAAGAAGCTTTAGCAAAATTCCGTAAGAATGCATTAAACCCACACACAAACCCAGTTACTCGTGGTGGTGCAGAAAACGATGATATCTTCTTCCAGGGTGTAGAAGCTAGAAATACACACTTTGATGCTATTCCTGACATCGTTGCTGATTATATGAAGAAAATCAGTGAAATCACTGGTCGTGAATACGCTCCATTTACTTATTATGGTGCTGCTGACGCTGAACGTGTTATCGTTGCTATGGGTTCTGTAACAGAAGCTGCAAAAGAAACTATCGATGCATTAACAGCTGCTGGCGAAAAAGTTGGTATGATCAAGGTTCACTTGTATCGTCCATTCTCTGTTAAATATTTAACAGCTGTATTGCCTGAAACAGTTAAGAAGATTGCTGTATTAGACCGTACAAAAGAAACAGGTGCAATGGGAGAACCATTATACTTGGATGTACTTGCTGCATTAAAAGATAAAGACATCGAAATCATCGGTGGACGTTATGGTATGGGATCTAAAGATACTCAGCCTTACCACATCAAAGCCGTATTTGATGAATTGAAGAAAGATGAAATGAAGAACAGCTTCACAATCGGAATCAATGATGATGTTACTCACTTAAGCTTAGAAGCTGACAAGAACTTCACAGTTCCTGCTGACTACACTTCTTGCTTGTTCTGGGGACTTGGTTCAGATGGTACCGTATCTGCTAACAAATCAACTGTTAAGATCATCGGTGACAACACTGATCAGTATGCTCAGGCTTACTTTGCATATGACTCTAAAAAAGCTGGTGGAGTTACACGTTCTCACTTACGTTTCGGTAACTCACCAATCCGTTCTACTTACTACATCGGTAACGCAGACTTCATTTCTTGTTCATTAGATGCTTACATGTTCAAATATGACATGGTAAAAGACATCAAAGAAGGTGGTACTTTCTTATTAAATACTACATTCTCTAAAGAAGAAATCGTTGAACACATGCCTAACCGTATGAAAGCACAGTTAGCTAAGAAACACGCTAAATTCTATATTATCAACGCTACTAAGATCGCTCAGGAAATCGGTATGGGACGTAGAACTAACACAATTCTGCAGTCTGCATTCTTCGCATTGAACGAACAGATCATGCCTTATGCTACAGCTGTTGATTTGATGAAAGCTGCTGCTAAGAAATCTTACTCTAAGAAGGGTGATGCAGTTGTTCAGTTGAACTACAAAGCAATCGATGCTGGTAAAGACGGTATCGTTGAAATCGCTGTTGATCCATCTTGGGCAGAATTAACTTACGATTCAGCTCGTAAATTAACTGGTGATGAATACTTCGATAACCATGTTGCTGCTATTAATGGTTTGGAAGGATATGATATGCCAGTAAGCGCATTTACAGGTGACTTCTTATTAGATGGTTCTATCCGTAATAATGTTGCTTTCGAAGAAAAACGTACAATCGCAGTTCAGGTACCTACATGGCACCCAGAAAACTGTATCCAGTGTGGTATCTGTAGTTTCGTTTGTCCACATGCTACAATTCGTCCATTCTTATTAACTGAAGAAGAAGTTAAGAATGCACCAATGGAATTCAAGACAATCGCTGCTATGGGTAAAGGTGTTGAAAACATGCAGTACCGTATCCAGGTATCTCCTGCAAACTGTGTAGGTTGTGGATTATGTGCTGTTGAATGTCCAGGTAAAGCTGGTAACAAAGCTCTTGAAATGGTTGATATCAACGAAAAACTTGATCAGGAACCTCTTGCAGATTACCTATTCAAACACACAGAATATAAGACTGAATTCTTCCCAACAGATACTGTTAAGGGTTCTCAGTTCTTAATGCCTTACTTTGAAGTATCTGGATCTTGTCCAGGATGTGGTGAAACTCCATACTACAAATTAGTATCTCAGTTATTCGGTAGAGATATGTTAGTTGCTAACGCTACTGGATGTTCAATGATTTACTGTTCATCAACTCCATCAACTCCATTCGTAAATGATGCTAATGGTGAAGGTGTTGCTTGGGCTAACTCATTATTCGAAGACAATGCTGAATTCGGTTATGGTATGGCATTATCTCAGAACTACAAAGAAGCTAGAATCCTGAAAGCAATGGAAGACAACATGGAAAATGTTGAACCTGCATTGAAAGAAGCATTCGCTAAATATATCGAAGTTCACGGTGATCGTGAAGCTGAAAGAGAAGTTGCTCCAACAATCAAAGAATTGGCTGCTAAATCAGACATCGAAGCTGTTAAAGAATTAGCTGACGTTGATTTGATTAGTAAATCAATCTGGATCGTCGGTGGTGACGGATGGGCTTATGACATCGGTTACGGCGGATTAGACCACGTATTAGCTAACGACCTGAATGTAAACGTATTAGTATTAGATACTGAAGTTTACTCTAACACAGGTGGTCAGTCATCTAAATCAAGCCAGGCTGCTTCTATCGCTAAGTTCGCTGCTGGTGGTAAAACAACAGCTAAGAAAGACTTAGGACAGATTGCTATGGCTTATGGACATGTATATGTTGCTTCTGTTTCTATGGGTGCTAATAAAGCTCAGACTTTAAAAGCATTGAAAGAAGCTGAAAGCTACGATGGACCATCTTTGATCTTAGCTTACTCTCCTTGTGCTGAACACGGTATCAAGGGTGGATTAGCTAACCACCAGAGAACACAGGCAAAAGCTGTTGAATGTGGATACTTCGATCTATATCGTTATGACCCAAGAAAAGAACAGCCTTTGACAATCGATTCTAAAGAACCAGATTACGATAAGATGTTAGACTTCATGATGACAGAAACTCGTTATAGCCAGTTACCAAAAGTAAAAGGTGAAACAGCTTACGAAATGTTCGAGAAGACTAAGAAAGACGCTATGAAACGTCACAAGAGATTATTAGCAATCGCTAAAGAAAGCATGTAATCTTAAAATATAAGGACCACTTCGGTGGTCCTGTTTTTTTTTCTTGTCACAATTATGTGTAAAATTATGGTATAATACTTTCGTTTAGGAGTGAGAAGATTGGCAAAAAAGAGAAAAAAGAAACATAGAGATCCAATGAAACTATTGATGATTCTTTGTTTAGAATTGATTGTCGTACTTGTTTTATTGATCTTGTGCGCTAAAGTATTTCCAGATAATCCGATTACACGTTCGATTACATCACTCATAATAGAAGATCCCCAGGTAGTATTGGATGCCGGACATGGTGGATATGACAGCGGAAGTAATTTTGGCGATATATATGAAAAAAATGTAACACTTGCTTTAACAAAGAAGATTGGTACAGCGCTGGAAAATAAAGGCATCAAGGTTGCGTATACAAGAACAAGTGATGAAGTTAGCTGGCCAGCAGATGAAGTCGCAGATTTAACTAGACGTGTAGAAATATCCAATACATCCCATGCGAAAGTATTTGTGTCCATACATACCAATGCAAGTGAACTAGGTAGCAGTGTAAATGGCTTTGAAATCTGGGGTAAAATTAAAGATACTAATGTTTTTGAATTATCAAAACAGGTAATGGGACAGATGGAGCAGTTACAATATACACAAAACAGGGGAATCAAAGACCAAGATCTTGCGCCGCTTCAAGTATTGCAGGATAATCAATTACCTGCTATTTTGATAGAAACTGGCTTTTTGGAAAATGAAAATGATCGTGCATATTTAACAAATGAAGCAAGTCAACAGGCATTGGCAGATAAGATTGCTCAGGGTATTTACAACTACATAAAGCAGAATGAACCATAGACATCTCACAGGAGATGTTTTCTTTTTACGAAAAAATGTAAATGCTTACTTTTTACTATAGAACTTTTTCTTCAGATACGATACAATAAAAGTAATAAGAAAGAGGGACGAGTATGAAGGAACAAATATATATCATAGGGCATAAAAATCCAGATACAGATTCGATTGTTGCTTCCCTTGCCTATGCTAAGTTAAAACAGGAGTTGGGAGTTAATGCAATAGCGGCAAGAATTGGTGAAGTAAATACAGAAACGGATTATATTTTAAAAAAATTTAAGGTGGAAGAACCAGTTTATTTACAGAACGCGAAAGTAAAATTGTATGAAGTAGCATTTGATGAACCGTTATTGATTCAAAAGGATCATACGATCAAAGATGCATGGAGCCGTATGTCTGCGCGTAAATCTAAGGTATTATACGTTGTAGATCATGAGCAGAAGCTGATAGGTGTGGTATCTTTATCTGATATTGCGAAAGTTTTATATAATGAAAACAGTGAAATGAATCGTACGTTGATGAAAGAAACGCCAGTAGAAAATATCTGTCGGGTATTAGATGGAGAATTCGTTCATCAAGATGAACGATATCGTCCTAATGGAAATGTGTATATTGTGACGAATCATCAAAGTGTATATAGTGATGATAATTATAAAGATGCGATCGTGGTATTAAGTGATGATTTACAACTACAGAAACGAATTATTTCAGATGGCGCTGCATGTTTGATACTGGTTGGTGTGGATATCATATCACAAAGTATTATGAAACTTGCGAAAGAATATCATTGTACTATCATTAAAACAAAGCTGGATATGTTTAAAGTCGCAAGAAGAATCTACCGTTGTCCAAGTGTGGAATTGATAATGAGCCGAAAAATCGTAGCATTTAATGATCATGCCTATATTGATGATGCGTATCATCAAATGTCACAAAGCCGTTATCGTTCTTATCCAGTTTTGAATAATCAGGGAGAAGTCATTGGTTCAATTGCACGTTATCATTTATTGAATTATGCGAAAAAGAAATTTATTCTAGTAGATCACAATGAAACAAGCCAGAGTATTGATTATTTAGAAGATGGGGAAGTATTGGAAGTTGTGGATCATCATCGTATTGGGGATGTAGAAACAACAACGCCTGTGCATTTTCGAAATGAAATCATTGGCAGTACCTGTACAATTATCGCAAAAATGTATAAGGAGCATGGCATCACACCTTGTAAGACGATTGCTTCTTTACTATGCTGTGCAATCATTTCTGATACCATGAATTTTCATTCCCCAACATCGACCCATCAAGATCGTGAAATTGCCAAAGAATTATCTAAGATTGCTGGGCTTGATTTGGATGATATGGCCGCAGAAATGTTTGGGGCGGTCGCTACATTAAAGGGACGTTCAACTTCTGAAATCTTATATAATGATTTTAAAGAATACAATATTGATGGAAAGCGTATTGCGATAGGGCAAATCAATATCGCAGATGAGGAAGAATTAAGGGATATACGTGAAGAAATGTTATCCTATATGGAAACAATCAATACGATTAATAAATTTGATATTTTGATGATGTGTTTTACTTCTGTAGATGGAAGTGGCAGCAACTTGTTATTTGTTGGAAATTTAAAGAAAGTTGTGGATGAAGCATTTAAGGAAGATATCATGGATGATTTATATTTTGTAGATGGTATTGTTTCGCGTAAAAAGCAAATTATTCCTACTTTATCCAAGTTATTGAAGGAAGGATGAAATGTTAAGAATATGTTAATTTTAGAAATATTGTTTACAGAGGGACAAAGATTTGGTATCATATGAACCAATAAGGGAGTAGTCAGCACAATGTGTGGCTCTGGTCAACAAACCCGAATGAAAATTCTGGTCAGAACCTGAAATGACGAGACTTATAGAAAGCTTTTCTATAGTCTCGTTTTTATTTTGGAAAACTGGTAAAACTATAGAAAAGACTTGCAGAGAAAGGAAGATGTTTATGCAGGATAAGTTTTATCAGAAAAGTGTGGAGGAAACATTGTCCTCGACGAATTCAAATCGACAGGGTATAGAAGAAAGTGAAGCGACAAAACGTATAGAAACCTATGGCTATAATGAATTAGAGGAAACAAAACCCAAAAGTGCATTTATGGTGTTTTTATCACAATTTAAAGATTTATTAGTAATTATTCTGATTATCGCTGCTATTATTTCTATGGTATCCGGTGAAGTAGAAAGTACGATTGTTATTTTAGTGGTAATCACAATGAATGCGATATTAGGTACGGTACAAAGCATTAAAGCACAGAATTCATTGAACAGTTTAAAACAGTTGTCTACACCGCATACAAGAGTTATACGTGGTGGTAAAACCATGGAGATATCCAGTAAAGAATTAACGATAGGGGATATCATGTTGCTGGAAGCTGGAGATGTGGTAGGCGCAGATGCCAGAATTATTGAAAACTATACACTACAGGTCAATGAAAGTGCTTTGACAGGTGAAGTAGAAAGCGTAGAAAAAGATGTAGCGGTCATTGATTCAGAATGTGGTATCGGTGATCAAAAAAATATGGTGTTTTCCAGTGGACTTGTTACATACGGACGAGCTGTCTGTATGGTCACAGCGATTGGAATGGATACCCAAATTGGTAAAATCGCCTCTTTGATGAACGAAACCAAAGAACGACGCACGCCATTACAATTGACACTAGATGATTTTAGTAAAAAGTTAAGTATTGGAATCATCTGTATTTGTATTGTTGTATTTGGCTTAAATGTATGGCAGGGTGATCCTGTGATGGATTCCTTAATGTTTGCGGTGGCATTGGCAGTTGCGGCAATTCCAGAAGCACTTGCCAGTATTGTGACCATCGTACTTGCTATGGGAACATCACAAATGGCGAAAGAAAATGCAATTATTAAAAATATCAATTCTGTAGAAAGTCTGGGATGTGTCAGCGTCATTTGTAGTGATAAGACAGGAACATTGACACAAAATAAAATGACTGCCCAGCAGATCTATCGAAATCATGAATTGATTAATGCATCTACACTTCAAGAAACAAAACCAATAGATCGTATGATGCTGTTAGGATTTGCTTTATGTACAGATGCCCAGACAACCAATGATCAAAGAATTGGGGATCCTACAGAACTAGCATTAATTGATTTGTTGGAAACTTATCATATTGATGAGCTGGCGACAAGAGAGAAATATATGCGTATCGATGAAAATCCATTTGATTCACAACGTAAATTGATGTCCACGTTACAGATAATCGATCAAAAACCTGTTTTACTATTAAAGGGAGCCTGTGATGAGATATTGAAACGTTGTCATAAGATACAGTTAGATGATGGCATTCATGATATCACACAAGAAGATAAAGACATAATCTTACAACGCAATGAAGCATTTGCGGAAGATGGTTTACGTGTGTTAGGATTTGCTTATCGATATGTAGACAAAAAGACGATCGGTATGGAGGATGAAGAAGAATTGATATTTATCGGTCTGGTATCTTTGATGGATCCACCAAGGGTGGAAAGTAAAGATGCCGTTGAAAATTGTCAACGTGCAGGTATCATTCCAATCATGATCACAGGAGATCATAAAGTAACCGCAAGAAGTATTGCCCGTTCCATTGGTATTTATCATGATGGCGATATCTGTTTGGAAGGTATGGAATTAGATGCAATGGCGGATGATGAATTGGATGAACAATTAGAAAACATTCGTGTATATGCAAGAGTTGCGCCCGAACATAAGATTCGTATTGTGAAAGCATGGCAGAAAAAAGGCAATATTGTCGCAATGACAGGGGATGGTGTCAATGATGCACCTGCTTTGAAACAATCAGATATTGGAATCGCAATGGGGATTACAGGAACTGAAGTCAGTAAAGATGCTGCCAGCATGATTTTAACGGATGATAACTTTGCGACCATCATAAAAGCTGTGGCTACAGGTAGAAATATTTACGCAAATATCAAAAATGCGATTATTTATCTGTTAAGTGGTAATTTATCTGGTATCATATGTGTTCTTGCGGCATCTTTATTAGGACTGCCTGTACCATTCTTGCCTGTTCATTTATTATTTATCAATTTAGTGACAGATTCCCTTCCAGCGATTGCGATTGGTATGGAGCGCTCTACAAAAGATGTATTGAAAGAAAAACCAAGAGATCCAAAAGAAGGAATTCTGACAAAAGATACAATAAAACAGCTGGGTGTTCAGGGAATCATGATTGCTGTTGTGACGATGGCTGCATATTTTATTGGATTGAAAACCAGCTGGCAAATTGCCACAACCATGGCTTTCTCTACTTTGTGTCTTGCTCGTTTATTTCATGGCTTTAACTGTCGTAGTAAACGATCCATATATCGCCTGAAACTTATGAGTAATAAATATTCAGTCATGGCATTTGGTGTTGGATTTATATTCTTAACAGCTATTCTGATGTTGCCGGCACTTCATTCATTATTCTCTGTTACGACAATTTCTTTGGAACAATTACTTACAATTTATGGTCTGGCATTTCTTCCAACCTTGTTAATTCAGGCATATAAAACCACAAAAGATTTACATTTAGGTAAATAAGAAGATTTTTCTTCTTATTTACTTTTTTTTTCGAAACATTTATAATGGTGGAAAAAAGGAGAAATGCCTATGCCGAAAATTGGAATGCGCATTATAAAATCAAGTTGTGCAGTCGCTATATGCTTTTTGATATCGCTGTTTCGCTCAGAAGGTATCGTCTTTTATTCCTGTATCGCAGCGGTATTATGTATACAACAGGATGTGACCAATAGTAAAAGAGTCGCTATCAATCGTGTAAAAGGAACCTTGCTTGGCGGGTTTTGTGGAATGCTGGTGCTATTGGTTGAAAAAAGTTTTTTTCCTAATGATGCTTTATGGCTTCGTTATGCAATTATATCTTTGATGATCATACCAATTATTTATAGTACGGTGCTGTTAAAAATGACAACCGCTTCTTATATTTCCTGTGTTGTATTTATGAGTGTTACAGTATCTCATGGTATGGATATCAATCCATATCTGTTTGCCTTTAATCGTATCATTGATACCCTGATTGGTATTTTTGTGGCACTTGCGTTAAATACATTACACCTGGGTACTGCCAGAAATAAAGATATCTTGTTTGTAAGTGATCTCAATCATACATTATTGAATGATGATCAGGAATTATCAGCTTATACAAAGGTGAAATTAAAACAGCTTTTGGAACAAGGTGCCAATATTACAATTGCGACCTGTGAAACACCATCGATGTTTCTACATAAATTACAGGGAATCCCTTTCACTTTGCCCATCATTACGATGAATGGTGCGGCGACCTTCGATATGAAAAAACAAGAATATAACCATTGTAAAGAAATACCATTTGAAACATACCATTCCTTAATGGAAGTATTTAAGCAACAACATATGAATTGTTTTGTACATACGATTATTCATCATATGCTGCATGTGTATTATGGAGATTTCCAAAATCCTGTAGAAGAAGACTATTATCATGCTATGCGTAAAACACCATATAAAACCTATGTATATAGCAAGCTTCCTGAACAACATCATGCCATTTATATTCATGCGATTCATAAAACAGCGCAGATCCATACATTATATGATGAAATAAAAAAATTGCCTTGTTTCTATGAGTTACATATCGTAATCAAAGCAGATGAACTTCATCAAGGATATTCCAGTATGGAAATCTACAGCAAGGATGCTGGAAAAAAACAGGCAGTGGATGATATCATGAAACAATATCATTTTGAAAAAGTATATGTATTCGGGGATGATTTGGAAGATTTACCATTGATGGGGTCAGCAACCCAAAGTTTTGCGGTACAAAATGCCAAAAAAGAAATTCTTGCCCATGCAAGTATCATTCCTAGCAATAATGATGATGGAGTTGTTCAAAAGATTGCACAATTGTTTTATAAGAAGCTGAAAGGATAAAAGGATCATGAAAAATGAAGTGATCGAACTGAGTAAGGAAACTACACAGGGATGCTTATGCTTTGAATGTAAAGAGCATATCGCAAGAGAAATTGAAAACTACTATGGCGCTGGACATGTTTCTTCTGCAGGATCTATGCCATGTGAACATAAGCAACTTAACGCCTTCTCAAATCGTACGTGTCAAAGCCACAACAGAAATGATTAAGTGCCATTAGGGCACTTTTTAGATTGTTAATTGTATATTTAATGATTTAGCTTGCAATAAGATGCAGGTTTTGTTAAAATGTATATACCCTATTAAATAGGGTATATACATTGATGAAGGGGGATGGCGATATCAATAGGAGAGTAATCAATCCATTGGAATGGAAAGCACTTATAAAAGATTTTAAAAAGGAATATGGCTTTGATTTAGAAAAAGACTTAAAAAATGTGAATATGACGTCTTATGAGTTTGTTAAAATTTTAAAAGATCTTTCTTTTGATATCAATTCAAATCCAATAAAAGGGAATAAAGTAACTTCAATTCCTCCAATTAGTGTGTATAAAATGAGATATAAAGATGAATATAGACATATAGGAACTTCTAACGCGTATAGATTTCATTTGTATCATAAAACTTCAGGTAGAAAGCCAAAATTAGATTTAACAGAGAAAGAAAAAAAGCTAGTTAAAAAAATGGTAGAAGATGCTGTGGCGCAAAGGAGGTAATAAAATGTTTAATTGGAACGATGCATTTCGTAAACCTGGTTACGAAACAAAGATTAAAGATATTGAAAAAATTGTAACACCAACATTTTTAAAAAAATTGCGACAAAAAAGAAATGTTTCACAACGCTTGCTTGCAAAAATATTAGGTGTAAGTGAAAAAACAATAGAAAAATGGGAACAAGGAGTAAATCCCATTAAAGGGACAGCTAGTCGATTACTTTATCTTTTAAATAAATATGATTGGTTATTAGACGAATTTTATGTATTTGAAAGAAATGATGAATATTGCCAGTTACAAAACGATTATAAAATAAAAGTGATTCCTACTAGAAAGAAAATAAAAAAAGAAACAAATACAAAGTTTGTAAAAAATAATGATTGTATAGAAATTAATCAGATGTTATATAAAGAAAAAAGTCAATCTCAACAAGATGCTTCTACATCTTGCTATATATAGGAGGAAAAAATGGAAAATCAGCCTTATTTATTTTTAGGATTTCATTTAGAAAAAATTAATTTTCAAAAAAACCAGATAGAAGACTTACAAGAGATAAGAATTAGTATATCTTCTTATGGATATGATGAAGAAGAATGTGTCTTTTCTTTAAGTATTGTAATAGAATTAGATTATGAAAATTCAAAGAACAATGAATTCCATTATATAGCTGGATATAAAATTCAAGATGAGGAAACGATGGAAGATATAAAACGAGATAAAAATATTAATGATTATATTTCTGTTTTTGTATCATTTGTTATCCCATTCATTCGATCTAATATTACGTCTATTACCATTGATTCAGGAACTGCTGTAGTATTGCCAATTATAAACTGCCGGACAATAACTCTAGACAAGACAATTGTATTATCAGTTGATAAATGATAGATTGCGTCAAATAGACGCTTTTTATTTTTTAGGAAATAATTTTACTACCCATTTAGATAGAAATAGTTTATAATAGGAAAGCAAATAGAAAATAGGTGATGATATGTTAGATTTTATCGCAACTCCATTTGAAATGGAGGACTTACATAAATTAAAAGAAGCAGGTGCAGGTAGTGTTGTCATTTCAACACCGTTTTTTTCTGTACGTGGTGCTGGCTATTTTGAAAGAGAAGCACTGCCGTGTGTGAAAAAACAATGTGAGAATCTGGGATTAGCGATGTTAGTCATGGTGAATCGTTTTTTTACAGAAGAAGAACTGCCTAAGCTTCGTGAATTCTTAAAAGAATTAAAAGTCATAGAAGTAGATGGTATCTACTATGGTGATGAATGTGTTTTATATGAAGCGGATCTACTGGATATGAAAGATAAACTGATTTATAATCCAGATACTTTGATTACCAATCATGCGGATGTACAATTCTATTTAGATGAAGGTATTTCCATGGTTAGTATTTCTAAAGAAATCACAAAAGATGAAGTTTGTGAAATTGCCCATCAGGTAAAAGGCGATATTGAAATCATCATACATGGTCGTGTCAATATGATGCATAGTAAGCGAAATCTGATTTCTAATTATTTGAAATTTATTGGCAGAGAAGAAGATATCAAAGGAAAACGTTCGTTATTTATTATGGAAGAAACCCGTGATGAGCATATGCCGATTATGGAAGACGAATTTGGTACACATGTATTTAGTGGCTATACACTGGCAAGCTTTATGGAAATAAAAGATTTTGTGGATGCAGGTGTTCGCCATATGCGTATTGATGGAATTTTTCATAATATTGATTATGTATGTGAAGCATTACGTTTATACCATGAAATTCTGGATGGAAAAGACGCAAAACAAATCGATGAAATGTATCGTGAAAAATATAAAGAAGATCATGTCACAAGTGGTTTTTATTATACCAAAACAAGTAAAGTGAAGGTAGGTGAATAGCGTGAAGAAAATTGAATTGTTGGCACCAGCAGGTGATTTAGAACGTTTAAAGATTGCGGTATTATATGGCGCAGACGCTATTTATCTGGGAGGAAAACAGTTTTCATTACGTTCCCGTGCAAGTAATTTTTCTATTGAAGATATTGCAGAAGGTGTAAAATTTGCGAAAGCCCATGGTGCGCACATTCATGTGACAGTCAATATGCTGCCTCATGAAGAAGATATGCATGGATTAAAAGAATATCTGATGGAATTAGAACGAATCGGTGTTACTGCAATCATTGCTGCATCTCCTGCCATTATGAAATGTGCCAAGCAATATGCACCTAAACTGGAGGTACATGTGAGTACCCAGCATTCCTCTACCAATTCCTCAGCCGCAAATTATTGGAAAGATAAAGGAATGGATCGTGTGGTATTAGCAAGAGAGCTGACACTTGATCAAATAAAAGAAACAGCCAAACATGCCAAAGTACCATTAGAAGTATTTATTCATGGAGGAATGTGTATATCTTATTCAGGCAGATGTGTATTAAGCAATCATATGACAGGAAGAGATGCCAATCGTGGAGGTTGTGCACAAAGCTGTCGCTGGAAATATCGTTTATATGATGGTGAGCGTCAGTTACATGATGATCATGACTTATTTTCCATGTCCAGCAAAGATTTGATGGCAGCACGGTTTATCCCTGATTTGATAGAAGCAGGAATCGCCAGTTTAAAAATCGAAGGAAGAATGAAAAGTGCTTATTACATTGCGACACTGATTAAGACATATCGCATGCTGATTGATGAAGTATATGAAAAAGGATGTTTAAGTGAAGCACGTTTACAATATTATTATGAAGAATTATCCAAGGCGGAAAACCGACCGACCGCGATAGGATTCTATTTGGGACAGCCAAAGCCACAGGATCATTTATATGGTATCAATGGTGCAGGTGTCACACAGGAATACATTGCTTACGTGCTAGATTATGATGAAAAAGAACAAATTGCTACCTTGGAAGTTCGTAATCATTTTTTGCCGCATATGGAAGCTGAAGTATTTGGACCGCATATCCCAATGACAAAATTTATGATCGAGGATTTATATGATGTTGATGGTAATCTTGTGGAAGTTGCGAATAAACCTATGCAGATATTAAAAATGAAATCAAAGCTGCCAATGGAAAAAGATGCTATGATACGGAAAGTCATGAAAAAAGATCGTTCAGATATTTATTAAGCATGAAAAACGTGTTAAAATAAAAAAGATTGTGAGGAGAGATTACATGAAATTAAGTAATAGTTTCTTTTATACGATAAGAGAAAATGCAAAAGATGAAGACAGTACCAGTGGAAATCTGCTGGTTAGAGCAGGAATGATCAAAAAAAGCAGTAGTGGAATTTATATGATCATGCCAATGGGGAAACGAGTATTAAAGAAGATTGAAGAAATTGTACGTGAAGAAATGGATCATGCAGGGGCACAGGAATTATTAATGCCTGCGCTGATTCCAGAAGAAATTTATGAAAAAAGCGGTCGTAGAGCAGCATTTGGATCTAATATGTTTGCGCTAAAAGACCGTTATCAGAAAAACTATGTATTAGGACCAACACATGAAGAATTATTCACGATGGCAGCGATGATGAAAGGAAAATCTTATAAAGATTTCCCATATAATCTATATCAGATTCAAACCAAATTCCGTGATGAAACAAGACCTCGTTATGGATTGATCCGTGTACGTGAATTTATTATGAAGGATGCTTATTCCTTTGATATTGATGAAGCAGGATTACATGAATCTTATATGAAAATGTTTAATGCATATAAAAATATTATGGAACGCTGTGATCTGGAATATAAAATTGTAAAAGCGGATACTGGTGCAATGGGAGGAAGTCTAAGTGAAGAATTCCAGGCCATTACAGAAATTGGTGAAGATGTTGTTGTGACATGTGATGCTTGTGATTTTTCAAGTAATTTAGAAATTACAGAAGTTGTTGATACAGCAATGGAAAGCAATGAAGAAGAAAAAGCCATGGAGGTCGTAGAAACACCAAATGCGAAAACGATTGATGAAGTAGCTGCTTTCTTTAACCGTACAGCTGATGATTTTGTGAAAACACTAATCTATTCTGTAGATGGTAAAACATATGCATTCCTGTTAAAGGGAAACCGTGAATTAAATGAAACAAAAGTATTAAAACTGTTGAAGGCAAATGAAATTGAACTAGCAAGCTTTGATGAAGTAGAACGTGTTACACATGCAAAGGTTGGTTTTGCAGGTCCTGTTGGATTAGAATGTCCAATCATTATGGATCGTGAAGTTGCGAAAATGAAAAACTTTATCGTTGGCGCAAACAAAACAGACCACCACATCGCAAATGTTAACCTAAAAGATTTCACAGTTGAAACGATTGCGGATATCGCACAGGTACACGAAGGTGATATTTGTCCAAACTGTGGAAAACCACTAAAATTCTGTAAAGGAATTGAAGTAGGAAATACCTTTAAACTAGGTACGAAATATGCAAAAGCACTTGGCTTGGAATATCTGGATAAAGAAAATAAATTACATCCAGTAGAAATGGGATGTTATGGCTTTGGATTAGAACGTTGTATGGCAAGTATCGTTGAACAGCACAACGATGAACAGGGAATTATCTGGCCAGTAAATGTTGCGCCATATGTTGTGGCAATCGTCATCGTATCTATGAAAGATGAAGAACAGGTACGTATCGCAAATGAATTATATGATACTTTAAAAGCACAGGGTGTAGATGTGGTATTGGATGATCGTAATGAACGTCCAGGAGTAAAATTCAAAGATATGGAACTTGTCGGTATCCCTTATCGTATTACGGTTGGTAGAGGAATCAAAGAAGGAAAAGTTGAATTCCGCGCAAGAACAGCAGATGCGAATGAAGAAGTAGCATTAGATGCAATCGTAGAAAAAGTAACAGCTTTAGTAAAATAAGAATCAGCGGAAATTATTCCGCTGGTTTTCTTTATAGTTATGAAATAGTTATGAAAATTTTGAAAACAAAAATCATAAAAAACACCATTTTCATAGTAATGTAAACGGTATTACAAATGACTCTAGTGAAAATTTTTACATAAAATGAAAATATTACAAAAATGTCTTTCTTTCTTTTTCTTTTTATTGTATAATATATGACGATAGGGTTATTTCACCTTATGATAAAGGACAAAAAAGAGAGTGAAAGGAGTAGATTTATGAAGGAAACATTGTATTTAACAAATGACTTAGCAATCGTGAACTATAGTGCAGGGTATGCACAAAATGGAGATATGTTATTAAATTCCACTACCTTCAGCAACTATGTTCATAATTATATTGACTATTTAAAAGACACACACGAAGATTTATACTATTTTGCATTAAACGGTAAAACACCGAGAGAAGCGACTACCGAAATCTTAAGACTGTTCCGTATGATGCGAGTATTTAAGGTGGATGAAATTGAATCACAATATTTAAATGATAAGAAAAGATTATTGGAATTCGTAGAAGAAATGTATAACTTCTGGAAGAAACACCAAAGGTTCGCTGTGATCAGCGTTGGGGAAGGTAATGCATTACAGGATATGAGCTTTGTATCTGCGGACTCTAGTTTCAACTTATTGATTCTAAGCCTGTATCGTTCTATTGAAGAACAGATCATGGGTAGAAAAAATAAAGTATACCGTCAGTTACAATCAGGTACCAATGCAGCAATTTCTGTACGTAAAAACAAAACAAAGCTATCAGCAAAATATGATAAGCTGAAGGATATTGAATTTATCAATTCAGTTATGTTGCGTACACCTATGCTGTTACACCCAAAATCAAATAAACGTACAGGTATGTTTGAAGAAATTGATACAAACCCAATTGAAGAATTCACAGGAACACCAGATGAATGGTTCTGTTATCCATGTAAAATTGGAACATTGCTGGCATTTATCTATTTCCACCGTGATTTCATTTCTTCAGCAGTATCACTTGCAAACTTGTTTGAATTAGCAAATGAAGATGAATGTTCAAAGAAACCAGATATGATCGTATTGTTTGGTAATGAAGATGGAAAAGACCAGACTACATTCCACTATGATAAAGAAGAAGATGTATGGGTAGGATGCGTTAGCTATAATGAGCGTGTTGAATACTTTGGATATCTGAAGAAAATGTCATTGACATTGCACAATGTAAGAAAAATGCAGAAGGGCTGGCTGCCAATCCATGGTGCTTTCGTAGAAATCACATTGAAGAATGGTAAACGCAAGAATATCATGCTAATGGGTGATTCTGGCGCAGGTAAGTCTGAATCTATTGAAGCATTGAAGAATGTTGGTAAAGATATCATTAAGGATATCGTTGTTGTATTTGATGATATGGGAACTATTCACTTAGAAGATGGTGTTCCATTTGGACAGGGTACTGAAATTGGTGCATTCATCCGTTTGGATGACTTGGATCCAGGTACTCCTTATCGTGATATGGACCGTTCTATCTTCATGAACCCTGAATCAAGCAACAATGCCCGTGTTATCACACCAGCAGCTCCTTATGAAATCGTTGCGACAAATCACCGTATTGACTTGTTCGCATATGCAAACAACTATGATGATAAGAATGGTTTACACCGTTTTGATGATATGGCAGATGCTATCGCAACATGTAAAGAAGGAAAACGTATGGCAAAGGGAACAACACAGGAGGTTGGTATTTCCACAACTTACTTTGCAAACCCATTTGGACCAATGCAGCAGGAAGAAATCTGTGAACCATTGATTCATGAGATGTTTGACGCAATGCAGAAAAATGGTATCTTCGTAGGTGAAATTTATACACACTTAGGTCTGGATAAAGAAAACCGTGAAGGTATCAATGTTGCCGCAAAAGAATTATTAAACTTCATCGAAAAAGATTAATGAAAACAAGGCTATCCATAAGGATAGTCTTTTGTTAATAGAAAGGATGTGATAATATGGAAATCAAAGATATATATTTTGATCCTGCTTATCATACTGAGGTGCTTTCATTTCAGGTAAATAATGGAAGTGGATTTCTTTATGAGGTCTATTATGATGAAGATGAACATCAATATATACAACTATGTGCTGGAAACAAACCATTAGTTGAGCTTGAGGATGAATGTTATTTCATTTCAACACATGAAGCATTTTTACGATGTGGATTACAGGATGATGAAGTATTGCCGTATACATGGGACACAACTTATACATCTTTACAGGATGCATTTCATAAACTACAGCCATTATTTCAATCATTGATGAATGGAGAATATCGCTTAATGTTATGTGAATGTATTCCTACAAAAGGTGATCATTCATTCTTCTGGAATAGTGAGGCTGGTTATGCATCAGCAAGCTGTACTTTTGATGATATGAAATATATAGAAGGAAGACCATTATTTTTATATCCGTCACAAAGTGTGAAACGATATAATCCAAGACAGATGGAATATTATGAGAAGCATTCAGAAGCGTATGCTATTGCTTATTATATCGGTGGATTTGGATGTGTGCTTTTGGATGGACATCATAAAGCCTGTGCAGCAGCGAAATGTGGAAGAAAGTTAAAAACGGCTGTCATTGTTCCTGTAAGGACAACGCATATGCGTACCCCCCTTCCACATAAAACCGATAGCATACAATCAAGGAAATGGGATCAGGATATCGTACAGAATTGTAAAAAGTATATGACAGTAATCGATGCCATTCATATCGAGGATATCGATTTAAAAACAGCCCAGCAGATTGCGGATGCAACAATCAATCAGAATGTAAAAGAAATAAAGTCATATGATATCTATAGCATAGCATTGAGGCTTTATGCGGATGCAGATCAACGTCTTTTACCATATGTGAAGTGTTATTTATTTGATGATTTTTTTCATATCTATCATGCGGAATTAATTGAAATCCTAAGCAAAAATGTGAATGAAGAAATACAAAAAATCTTCTTAGAATATATCATCCAATATGATAATATCGATGATGATTTATATCAAATACTTTGCGATAATATATAAAGTATTCTGTTATTATGTAAGAATTCATGATTGGAAAATAGATGTTCACGAAATGTATACAAAAATATAAATTTGTATTCAAAAAGTAGAAAAAGTATCTTTTCAAGTAAATGAAAACGGTGTACAATGAAGTTAGTTAGTTTTGGGAGGAAATCAAACATGAAATTAGATCGTATTCAAAAGGCAAAAGAAGTTTTGGAGCCAATCATTAGTAAAACACCAATTGTACACGCTGGAAAGATTCATGAAAATCTTTATATCAAATCAGAAAATCTGCAGGGAACAGGAGCTTTTAAGTTACGTGGCGCATACTTTAAACTTTCTAATCTAAGTGAAGAAGAAAAAAAGAAGGGTGTCATTGCCGCAAGTGCAGGAAATCATGCACAGGGAGTTGCTTATTCTTGTATGAAAATGGGAATCAAGGGAACCATCGTTATGCCAAAAACTGCCCCATTATCTAAAATTGAAGCAACTAGAAGTTATGGCGTGAATGTAGAATTACAGGGAGATACTTTCAATGATGCATATGAATATGCAAAGAATCTACAGGAAATTACTGGTGCCGTTTTTATTGAACCATTCAATGATGAAGATGTCATCGCAGGACAGGGGACCATTGGATTAGAAATTCTGGAAAAAATGCTGGATGTAGATACTGTCATTGTGCCAATTGGCGGTGGTGGATTGATCAGTGGTATTGCGACGGCAATTAAAAGCATTAAACCAAGCTGTAAAGTGATTGGTGTACAATCAGAAAATGCACCAAGTATGAAACGTTCGCTTGAAGAAGGAAAAATTATTCAGCTGGACAGTGTGAATACGATTGCGGATGGTATCGCAGTGAAAACACCAGGTACATTGACTTATGAAATCTGTAAACAATATGTAGATGAAGTCGTTACGGTAAATGAAGAAGAAATCGCAGCCGCAATTCTTGTATTGCTTGAAAAAATGAAGATGGTAGCGGAAGGTGCAGGCGCAACCAGTGTAGCAGCGGCAATGTTCCATAAAGTTGATTTAGAAAACCATAAAGTCGTATGTGTATTAAGTGGTGGAAATATTGATGTTAATCTGTTAAGCAAAATCATTGATCTAGGTTTGATTAAGACTGGAAGAAAAGCAGTGATCAACATGGATGTTGTAGATAAACCAGGTAACTTGTCAAGAATGATTGAACTGATTTCCCAGACAGGTGCCAATATCATATCTGTCAATCATAACCGTATCCAAAATGGTATCTTATTTAATAAATGCCGTGTAGGACTTGTGATTGAAACAAATAATCAGGCACATATCCAGCAGGTCATGGATATTCTGGAAATTAATGGCTATACACCACATTTAATCGATCATGCCTAAAATATTGATTGATGGAGATGGATGTCCGGTCGTAGAAGAAACAATTGAAATTGCGAGAGCGTATGAAACAGAGGTGGTCATTGTATGTGACACCTCTCATTTCTTTTCTTATGATGATGTTAAGGTAATCGTGGTGGATAAGGGAAAAGATGTTGCGGATTTTACACTCTTGCGAAATACAGAAAACAATGATATCATAATTACTCAGGATTATGGACTTGCGGCATTAGCACTGGCAAAAGGTGCTATCGTCTTGTCACAAATGGGATTTGCCTATACCAAAGACAATATTGACAACCTGCTGGCACAGCGTCATCAATCCTATCACCAGCGAAAGCATGGACATTATGCACATGCGAAAAAACGGACACACAAAGAAGATGAAGCATTTTGTGAACTGTTAGAGGATGTATTGTCATCCATGTAAGAGGTAATTATGTCAGAAACAATTTTAAAAACACTCGCTTATCAAACGATGGTTCAGGAGCTTTCCTCCATGTCTTTAGAAGAAATAAATGCACAGCTAAAATCAATGGGCTGTGCTTTACGTTATGATCAAATAAAAGAGCAGCTTGTTCATACATATAATGAACTTTCCATTGCGGATATGATCTTTGATACTTACGATATTCATCCTGCAAAATATCCAAAAGAATTTATTGATGAAGTAGTTTTAGAGATTGCAATCCGAGAAAATTATGGATTTATGCATTATGGTATTTTATCTAGTCAAATTCGTGATATAATGGAAGAGAATCTTGCACAAGTTGAGAAAATCAAACAAGTGGCAGGATGTTATCGCAAATTATGTCAAACAGCGCAGAAGTTTGGCATTAAAGCTATAGAAACGATGCAGTATCAGGTAAATGATGGTGTTGATCTATATGCTTATTTTATGAGTCTATTAGATATGATGATGCAGGAAGGCATGAAACAGCGCCAAATATATCGTGAAATTGTGGATTTATGCGACAAGATGTTAAAGACATTTCCACAAAGTCATCCATTTCTAAGAGCAAGTATGCAATATGAACAGGCAACTGCCTACATAAAAATGAAATCTAAAAAAGGTGAACAGATATTTCAGACACTGTTAAAAAATCATTTAGATCCATGTGATGCACTTTTACATTATGCACTTGCTTATCTGGATGAAGATGAACAGCGTGCAATTCGTATTTTAAAGAAGTATCGAAACTTATGGGATGAAAAAAGCGAAGCTTTTGAGGTCATCCAGCAATTGATCGAAGAACAAAAATAAAAGCGAGGAACCATATGAAGAAAAATTTTATACAGAGAAACATTATTTGGATATCGTTGATTCTTTTATGCTTTACAGTAATTCCCGGTATGCGTGAAAAAGGCTATGCATTGGATAAAGAGCATGAAAATGAAGTGAGTAAACAAAGTATTCCCACAGATGAGAAAAAAGAAGAAAAAATCAAGGTTGTGATTGATCCAGGTCATGGAGGATATGACAGCGGAAGTGAAAGCACCAATGGAAAATTAGAGAAAAACCTGAATTTGAATATTTCAAAAAAAGTTGGCGCAATATTAGAGAAAAACAATATAGAAGTAATTTATACAAGAACAGATGATAATGTCACATGGAGTGATGATAACGTTGAAGACTTATTAGCACGTTCTGAAATCGCAAATGAAAGTAATGCAAAATGTTTTGTGTCCATTCACATGAATTTCTCTGAAGAATACGCAGATGAAATACGCGGACATGAAGTCTGGGTTAATTACGATAATAATGAAAATGTGAAATTGGCAGAAAATATTATCTCAAAGTTTAAAGCTGTGAGTGAAAGCACAGATCGAGGTATTAAAGATCAAGCAATCAGTCCATTATCTTTATTGACGTTTAATCATATTCCATCCGTTTTGGTAGAAGTTGGTTTTATCAGTAATGAAGAAGATTCTGCATTTATCGAAAGTGAGGATGGGGCTTCTAAGATTTCGGAAGCGATTGCGAATGGAATTATTGCTTATGTGAATGAAAAATAATGAAAACTTGTAAATTTAATGAAATATAATTCAAAATAGTGTATACTAATGAAATAAAGGAGGTTTTATCAATGTTTGGAAAACATGATGATGTATTAGATAAAGAAGAAAGAAGCATGTTTGATGGCACGAATGATTATTCATCCGAGTCAGATATCATGCGTAAACAGGTTGCGAAAACATTCTTATGGATGGCAGCAGGTGTTGGTGTAACTGCAATTGTATCCGCAATCTTATATAATAGTATCGATTTTTGGTTCTTATTATATACAAAACCAATGACACCAATGGTATTACTGGTTGCTCAATTAGGTATTGCGGTTGTATTCTCAGCACGTTTATTTAAAATGAAAGTCGCAACAACAAGAATTCTATTCTTAGTATATGCTGCACTACTTGGTGTTACCTGCTCTTCATTAGCAATGATTTATACAGGAGAATCCATTGCGATTGCATTTGGCTTATCTGTTGCGTATTTTGGTGCTTTAGGTGTGATTGGCTATACAACAAAAATGAATTTAATGAAAATTGGACCTGTTTTATATATCGGTTTAATGATCATGGTTGTAATTGAAGTCGTAATGATGTTTTTAGGACAGGATATTTATACAATGTTATTTGCAGGTATCGGCTTAGCATTATTCACTGGTATTACTGCTTATGATACACAAAAAATGCGTAAGTTATCTGAACAGTGCATGGAGGATACAGATATGATGAATCGTATCTCTATCTATAGTGCTTTCCAGTTATATCTGGATTTCGTTAATATCTTCCTGTATATCTTAAGAATCATGGGAAATCGTAAATCTTAAAAAAACACAGAAATTAATCTGTGTTTTTATTTTACGCCTAAGTACTCTGCGATATTTGCATGCTGATCAATGACCGGCAGTAGTTGTTGAGATTCACTTGTTAGAATGATGGTAAGTCCTGGGCCATGTCCACTGGTAAAGGAATCACTGTGTACGACAACACCAATGGAAATTGCACCTTTTAGATAATGAGGTCCATGATGATTGTCATGATCTTCAATTGCCACAAGATCGCCAAAACAAAGCTCATTTAAATGGAATTTTTGATTTGCCTGTTTATCCTGTGTCATGATATCATAATCCCCATTCATCATACTCGTACTGCCTAAACCACTTCCCATCAGATATGCAGGAATGATAGTTTTTACAGGAATCCTTAAACCATTAGCTGTTTCCTGGATGTTTAATTTATCCAGTAGCTCAGGATCAAGATTCATCACCTGTATATCTTCATGATCATCTAATTTTAATCCCTGACCACATGCTTTAATCAAAATACGATCATCACATGTCATTTTATCCAAAGTATCATCATCAAAATAAATCATTACATGATCAATGCCACCATGTTTTCCAGTCACATATCCAATACTACCTTTTGCATCACCAGAAATAACTTTCGCTTTATTACCAATACATGCAAATGCCATTAATGCATTATTCTCTTTACTTCCTGGATGCTTGATACTAACACCTGGTTCAATATGATCACCAGCAATACCCATACAGCAATCACCAATTTTATAATTATAGGTGATACCTCCAACAGACATGGAAATTCTTCCCCAGCCATCATATCCAACCCAATAGCCATCCCCTTTTAACCCAGGATGATCTACACAGCCTTGTACACTCATGATTGGCAAACAGTTTTTATTCGTTTTCATAACACACACCTCCATCTGTTTTTTATTATACCGCAAAACACATGGAAACACACGAGAAACAATGTTATAATACCATCGAGGTGAGGCAATGATCATGCACAAATGTGTAACAACCACAAAAGAAGAAGTCATCATAGAAAAAACAGAAAGAGATCGTATCATAGAAAAATATGCCCATGGAAGCTTTTTAACAGCTTTACAACAGGCAAGAGAAAGCGTAAATGGAAGTCATGAGGTAGAAATGAATCAATACCAGGATGAATTTACACTTCCTATGAAACGAAATGTATTTGGCTTATTAACCATCCCTGTTTATATCAACCATGTACGCTGTACCTTTATCATTGATACAGGTGCACAGATCAGTGGGATGAAGGAATCTAAAATAAAAGAACTGCAGTTGAAAGAAACAGGCAGGACATTGTCTGTGGGCAGTGTTGGTGGAAAAGAAAAAGCAATGAAAGGCATGCGTGCAGATACTTTACAATTTGGCGCAATCGAATATCATAATTTTCCGATGATTGCTTTAAAGGAACAAGACTTTTCTTTGAAATTTGGAAATATTGACTTATTTATGTTTGATGGTATCTTAGGATGGGATATCTTAAGTACGATTGATTTTGAACTAGATGATATCGCAAAGCAGATGAAGGTATTAAAAAATCGTTTTCGCTTTGATCATCCCAATATGGTGATGGGAAGTTTTCCTTTTTTTATCGTAAAGACACCAGATAAGAAAACCGGTATCTTTGGATTTGACAGTGGATCAAAAATCAGCTGGATAGGAGAACATGCGATTGATAAATTTCAATATCAGATCGCAGATGAAGGAAAGACATTAGGATTTGGCGTGCATGGCTTGGAAGAATTGGATGTGAAAGTATTATCATCAGTAGAATTATATTTATATAAGGCACATATCCATTTGAAACATGTAGGAACAGGTAGAGTACAGCTATTTCCTGAATTTTGTTTTGATGGTGTTTTAGGAAATGAAATATTTAAAGGAAGAAGAATAAGATTTGTGAACAGTAAAGCAATGGTTCTGATTGCATGATTGTTTTTTCTTTCAATTTCGTGTATAGTATATAAGGTAAAAGCGAAAGGATGGTATCAATTATGATTATCAAAGGTAAAATTACAATGCACAATGGGGAAGTCATCCCATTTGAATTATATCCGGATGATGCCCCAATCACAGTAGAAAATTTTGTGAAATTAATCAAGGAAGGCTACTACAATGGCAAAACATTCCATCGTGTAATTCCACACTTCGTATCACAGGGTGGATGCCCTTATGGAACAGGTGCTGGAGATTTAGGTTATACAATTCCATGTGAAACCATGCATAACCCAAATCGTCATGTAACTGGAAGCTTATCTATGGCACATCGTGGGAAAGATACAGGATGTTGTCAGTTCTTTATCTGTCATGAACCACAGCCACATTTGGATGGTGTTCATACCGTATTTGGAAAAGTAACGGATAACATGAAAGCTGTAACATCTATGCGTAATGGCGATGTTATGGATATGGTTGAAATTGAGGAAGCATAATGGATGATGTAAAGCGTTTAGGCTTTCCTGTATTGGTCATTGTTGTTTCAGCGGTATTAACAAAACTGATTGAAACCTATTTAACAGGTGCTTTTGTTTCTACATTGCTGATTATCGTCACGGTATCCGCATTATTTATGTTTGGGGTATCTCTGAATAGAAACAGAAAAAAGAAAAGCAATGCAATTTTCCGTAAGGTATTTGCGGTTGTTGTCGTAGTCCTGCTGCTGTTTACACAGCTTGGATATTTTCGTATCCCATATGTCAGTGACTGGATGGCTTATCTTGGAATGGGTGCTTTTTATATTAATATGCTGTATATCTTTTGTGGATATCTGTTTGTCGATTAAGGAGGAACTATGTTCAATTTTGATAAAACAATGGAAGAAGTACGAGCGGATATGCAGGATGACGATGTCCTGCTTGTCGATGTAAGAGAGATTGATGAATTTGCGAATGGTCACATTCCAGATGCAATCAATGTACCTTTGAGTGAATTAGACCAAAGTGCAGAAATCATGTTGCCAAAGGATAAAAAACTGTATGTATACTGTCGTAGTGGACAGCGTAGTACTACCGCAAAACGTAAATTATTAGAAATGGGTTTTGAAGAAGTATATAACGTTGGTGGAATTATCAGCTGGCCTTATGAAGTAGAAACTGGTGCGTAAATGAAAAAGAAACTGATTTGTCCAAAGTGCGGGCAGGAATTTTCTTTTCATTATATGAAAAATAAATTTTCACCACGTGTACAATGCGATCACTGTAAGGAATCTTTATATATAGAAAATAAGATATTTCCATACTTGATCATTGCTATCGTTTTATTATTTGTGACAGATACGATTTTTGTATATTTTGATCAGATCAATCTACAAGGCTTTTTACGTTATCTGATTGTATTTATTGTGTTGTCTGCCATATGCATTTTTTTAACAATGTTGCTGCGATTTATTTTTGGTGATGGTTTTTTATATAAAGTAAGAAGTAGAACACAGGAACTGGAAGAACGGGAACGAATTGAAAAAATGCGTAAAGAACTGCAGGAAAGTAAAGCCAGGGGGAAAAAGAAGAAATGCAAAAAGTAAGAAGATTACCATTACATCATGCTTGCAATGTAAGAGATTTAGGTGGCTATGCCATAGATGAACATTGTATGAGCAGCTGGCATATGCTGTATCGCAGTGATTCTTTGGAAAAACTGGATGAACATGACTGGCAATATCTGGCAAATTGCAATATTAAATGGATCATCGATTTACGTAGTGACAGTGAACAACAGCAAATGGGTTATGATGCAGCTGCTCATGGCATGACGAAAGTTTCATTACCATTCATGAAAGAGGACAAAAGTCCTAAAGAACTGCTGGATGATGAAGCCAGAGAACAGTTTATGGAAAGCATGAAATTAAAATATGATGAGATGATTGAAGATGTGCCTGAACAAATTATAAAAGTATTTGATGTGATTGCTAATGCTTTATCACGTCATGAAGCAGTATTGTTTCATTGTACTGCTGGAAAAGATCGTACAGGCATGTTGAGTGTCTTGTTATTGTCTTTAATTGGGGTTGACCGTTATGATATCCTTGCGGATTATCAGGTAAGTGCAACGTATAACACATTAGGTGTCAATCAAATGTTACCAAAGGAACTTATGCAGGTACCACAAATTCGTGCTTTATTTGAAAGTACGCCGGATATGATGGAACCTCTTTTAGATAAACTGGAAACAAGTGGTGGTTGTGAAGCATATCTGTTATCCATAGGTGTTTCTAAAGAAAGTCTGGAAATCATCAAAGAGCATTTCATCACTTCTCGCTAAATAAATATATCAAGAAACAGAAAATCTAATATGATTTCTGTTTTTTTATATAGAAAAAGGGGAGTGATTCCTTATATAAGGAATCAAATTGATGATATAATAGTATCAGTTGAAACAAGTTTTAGAAAAAATCAATTCTATTTATAAAAAATCGTTAGCCGCAAAATTTCAAATAAGTCTAGGAGATGAATTTCAAGGATTAGTACAGGACTTAAAGTATAGGCTAATTAATAGCTTTTCAAAAGCAGAAAAGAAATGACAATGCTTATAACTGCATGGTATAATGCAGGTAAAGACAAATTGAAATTTATAGGAGATATTTATATGAGTGAATTTACAATAAATGAAATGAAAGAAATGCAAAAAATACTACAAGAAAAATACAAAGATAAATGGGAAGGTATTTCTGCTGAAGTAGGGCAAAACAAATTACTATGGATGGTTGGAGAAATTGGCGAAGTAATTGATATTGTAAAAAAACATAGCGGATTAAAAGCCAGTCAAGATGAAGATTTGAGAAAGGATTTGATTGAAGAATTAGCAGATGTTCTGATGTATTACAATGATGTTTTATTATGTTACGATATTTCATCCGAAGAATTAAAATCTGCATATGTTAATAAGTTTGAAAAGAATATGAAGCGTTGGTAAATAAGAATATGTTTGATGAATTGTTATATAGTGCTTCTAATGCTTTCAATTATTGATGTTATGTATATAAAAAAGATGGCGTAATTAACACCCTATGCAGGAGGGCTGTTATAAATCGGTGTTGAACGGTGTTATAAAGAAATATAACAAGAGCCATGAGAAAACGCCATTACCGAAGATAACGCCCCGCAGCCTAAGACATGTGTTCTGTAAAAAAGATAATGTGAGAGAGGCAGAAAAATATTGAAATAACTATCAATTATAACTAAAAGAAAAAAGGCTTATTTTGAAGCCTTTTACTATTTTTTGATCATCCGCTGTCTTAATAATTCAAAAGCGAATATGGTAGCACTGCTGCTGGCACTCATTGCATTTTTAAAATCATTCGCATAAGGTATGAAGACATTTTGATCACAAGCCTGTGCTACGATTTTACTTAAGCCACGCATTTCACCACCAATGGCGATACAGACACGTTTTGGAAATGTATATTCATAAAGATTCACTGCATCTTTTCGCTCTGCGGCGATTAAATGTATATCGTTGTTTTTCATTTCAGTAAGTAATGCTTCCATATCATCAGCGATGATCATGGATAAATATTCACTGGCACCAGCACTGGATTTTGCGACAACACCTGCGGCAGTTGTCCAGTTTCTTGGTGGAATGATGACACCATCACAGCCTGCAGCATACAGGGAACGAAGGACATGACCAAAATTAAATGGATCTTCAATGCCTTCCAGGATACATAAGAAGCAATCATCATTCATGATACAATCGGATAGTTTTTGATAACTTCGTTCTCCACAAAATGCAATCATACCCCCATGGGTTTTGCCTTGCGCATATTCATCTATTTCTTCTCGTGTGTGTGTTTCTATCGGTATCTTTTTTTCTTTTGCTTTACGGATGATAAAAGCCGTGTCGCGGTCTTTTTTCTTTTTATCTACATAAATCTTATGAATGCAGCGTTTATTCGCCAAAAGGGCAGCTTTAACGCTGATATTACCTTCTAAAATATAGTCTTCCATTTCGGTTACCTCTCAATCAAAGGTATTATAGCATGCCTTAGGAAAATTTAGAAATACTTTTGTTTTCATTATACGTGTTCTGTGGTAAACTATAGGAAAAAGTGAGGTTTTGATATGAAGATAGCAATCGTGACCATGATGGTCAAACCAAAAAAATGTGAAGAAAATTTTGTTTATATGAAGCAAAGAATTGAAGAAGCCAAAAAAGCACAGGCAGATATGATCGTATTTGGACAGAATGCCATCAGTGGATATCTGTTAAGTGAAGACTGGATGGATGATGCATGGTGTCGCTATGTGGACAGCTTTAACGAGCAATTAATCGCAATGAGCGATGATATCGCTATTGTATGGGGAAATATTCGTTATCGCAATAAACGACGTTTCAATGCCGCTTTTTTTGCGTATCAGGGCAATACGCATATGCGTGTAAAGAAAAATGAAACGACAGAATATGTAGATGATGCTATGTATTTTGAAGAAAGTGACATCAATAGTGCTATTGAATTTAAAGATATGGTGTTTGCGCTTAATTTTGGGAAGGAACTTCAATTAGCGGATATGAATATCAATCTGGATGCACATCCTTATGATATGGATGAAGAAAGCACTTATCATGGAAATATTATATACGCCAATGTTTGTGGCGCACAAAACAGTGGAAAACAGGTAAAGGTGATGGAAGGTGGAAGTTATATCTATCGCAATCATGAATTAGTTTATCAGGCAGCGTATTTCACTGATACGATGGACATTGTGGATATACATGATACAAAAGATATACCTAAAGAAAAACATATATTAGATGCCTTATTAATGGGGATCAAATCTTTTGATGCATCTGTATTTCCATCTTCCATGCCTTGGGTTGTTGGATTGAGTGGAGGACTTGATAGTAGTGTCACAGCTGCATTATTAACAATGGCACTGGGGAATAAGCGGATTTATGGCTATAATATGCCAACTGGCTATAACAGTACGAAAACCATTGATAATGCGGAAAAAGAAGCAACTGCTTTGAAAATTGCTTATCATAAAGGCAGTATTCAAAAGATGGTAGATGATATGAAAGATCAGTTCATGGAATCATTTGGATTTGATGTAAATGGCATGCCATCTCTTGTACAGGAGAATTTACAGGCAAGGATTCGTGGTTTTGTGTTAAATGGAATATCCAGTATGCTGGGTGGTGTTGTAGTGAATAATGCCAATATGGTAGAAGCAAGTCTTGGATATTGTACATTATATGGTGATAGTATTGGTGCACTTTCTTTAATTGGTGATTTGGATAAGGTAACACTGTTTGAAATCGCACATGAAATCAACGCTCGTATGGGAAAAGAAGTTGTCCCTGAAAATCTGCTGCCAAAATTTAAAGACGGCGAAATGATTTGGGATATGATGCCAAGTGCTGAATTAAAAGATGCACAAAAGGATCCAATGAAATGGTTTTATCATGATGCATTATTGAATAAAATTCGATTAGGTGCAACAAAAGCTTCTTTACTATTGGAGTATCGCAAAAAAACACTTCAAAATGAGCTGGGAGAATGGATGCAGTATTATCAAATTGATACAGAAGAAACGTTCTTACAGGATTTAGACTGGCTATTGTCCACAATGAAACGCAATGCCTTCAAACGTCTGCAACTGCCTCCTTGTATCACTTTACATGCGAAAACCATTACTGGACGTATCAGTACACAGGGTGGATATGGCAAGGATGATGAGGGCATGCTTAAGAAAATCATGAAGATTTCTTAAAATTTTGTAACTTTTCGTTTTCTTAGTCGAAGTCATGGTACAATAGCGGTAATGGAGGTAAATGCATGAAGTTTAAAGTAAGTGAAGATATGCGTCATAAGATCATTGCGGCAATCATTGTTGTTGCAGTGGGGATTACAATCTATTTCGCATATTATAAAATTGATGTATTGGTGGGGGTTTTTAATACAGTTACCAGTTTGATGATGCCATTTATTTTGGGGTTTGCGATTGCATTCTTATTGAATCGACCAATGGAATTGATAGAAACGAAGGTTTTAGGGAAAACAAGATTAAAAAAACAGACAAAACGAAATCTTTCTACGATTATCACGATGGTTTTAGCAATCATCATTGTAGGATGCTTTATGGCTTTATTGATACCACAGCTTGTGGACAGTGTATTTTCACTTGTAAAGGCATTCCCTGGATATGTTGAAGAATTCCAAAAGTTTGCGGAAAGTTATATGTCAGAACATGCAATCAATGCAGAACATGTGAGTGATTATATACAGAAAAGTGATTTCTTTAATAAAATTACGAATATGGTCACCACGGCATTGCCTCAGATGTTGAAGATGACTTTTCAATTTGGCAGTACCCTGCTGGATGTGCTTTTAGGTATCATGTCAGCGATTTATATGTTGATGGATAAAGAACGTTTGATGAGATATGTTAAGAAAATAAATTATGCGATTTTCCCAACACAAGCAAGTGAATATTTACATCGTATGGCAATCGCCAGTGCAGATATTTTCAATAATTTTATTGTAGGTAAAGCGATTGATTCCTTGATCATTGGAACCCTATGTTATATTGGTTCATTGATTTTTCAGTTTCCATATGCATTACTTTTATCGGTATTTGTTGGTGTGACAAACATGATTCCGGTATTTGGACCTTTTATTGGTGCTGTGCCAGGTATATTCATTCTATTTATTATTCATCCAATTACAGCGTTATACTTTGCTTTGTTTATCTTTGTACTTCAACAGTTTGATGGAAATATTTTAGGACCATTGATTCTGGGAGATAAACTGGGTTTGCCAAGTATTGGTATCTTGTTCTCCGTTGTTGTTGGCGGTGGATTATTTGGCGTCATTGGTATGTTTATTGGAGTCCCATGCTTTGCGGTATTCTATACAGCGGTTCGTGAATTTGTGAATTATCGTTTACATAAGAAAGAACTGGAGCTAAAAGATTTAACATATAAAGATGAGTAAAAAAGCGTTAGGCTTTGGTGTATTCCATAAGTCTAACGCTTGTTTTTAGATATAAGATAAAGTTTTTAAGATGAATAGCCACATGGTTAAGGTAAACGCACTACACAGGGTCGTTAGCATGACAACGGTACTAGATAGTGTTCCATCATGTCCCATATTCTTGGCCATGATGAAACAGCTGACAGTTGTGGCACTGCCTAACATAATCAGGATGGCAACCAGTTTTTCTGATGTGAATCCCATCCATATGGCGATGGGCAGAAATATTGCCACAAAGACAATTAATTTGATAAAGGTACAAAGGATTGCCGGCTTCCATAATCCTTTGGCATTCTGTAATTGGAAGGATGCTCCCATGGCCATAAGACCAAGAGGTGTTGCCAGCACAGAAAGATTGTTTAATGTTTTCTGCATGATTACAGGCTGCTTGATTCCGGATATTGACCAAAGAAAACCAGCTATAATTCCTAAAATGATTGGATTGCTTGCAATTCCTTTGATTGTTTTGATGAGAACTTCCTTTCCCATTTTGGTACGTTCTCTTTTTAATACAGAAAGTACGATGACAGCCATGACATTATATAAAGGAACACTGGCGAAAATCATTAATGGTGCAATCGTGGAGTGTCCATAGATATTCTCAATTAAAGCGATACCCAGGATAGCCGCAGAACTGCGATAACTTGCTTGTACAAATTCTCCCTGTATTGCTTTATTGTGTAGTCGAGTTGAAACCAGATAGGAAAAGATAATGGAAATCAAGGTAGCAAAGAAACAAAATAAGACAAAGCGGGTATCCCAGACAGAAAAGAAATCTACTCTTGATAAATCATTAAATAACAAGACGGGCAGGGCACAGGAGAATACAAATGCATTCATTCGTTTAACAAATTCATCTGTAAATATATGCAAATAACGAAAGATCATCCCTAAGATCATCGTTAAAAATACCGGTATGGTAACATTTAAACAAAAAATTAAATCATTCATAAAATCCACCTTTCATTTTATTCGCATTCCATTATACCACAAAAAAACATATCACTATGGATATGTTTTAAATTGCAGGATTCAACTGTATATTTTCGTTAAATGCATCCTCTGTAAGTGTAAAACTGCAGCGGCGGCATTCCTGAATGATATTCATGATATGATCGCTTACACGTTCAATATCAGTAAGGATTTCAGAATAGATGACACAATCTTTTGCGTCAACACTCTTGTCTTTCATACGGTTGATTTGAAGCTGTCGATAATTTTCAGTTAACTCATCAATGCGATCTTCAATGCGCTCAATCTTTTCGTAACAATCATTATCACTATCGAAATCATAAGCGAATAATAAGGAGAAGCTTTTCATCAATAGATCGTGCAGGGTAGTTAATTCCTCTGTGACCATGTGAGAATCATCTAATGATAATTCATTATGCTTTGTATATTGCAAGATGTTAATGGCATGATCGCCAATGCGTTCAATGTCCGCAAAGCACTTGAATAAGGCATTGACAGTTGTACTTTCTTTTTCACTCATATGTAAAGAAGAAACTTTCGTCATATAATTGGTAATTTCATAATTGATATAATCGATACGTTTTTCACGCTTGTTGATTTTTTCAGCATCACATTCTTTGGTTGTGATACCCTTGATAGAATCACTTAGATTCTGTTGTGCTAATTGTAACATTGCCACCGCTTCCTTACGTAAAGAGGAAACTGCAATTGTTACTGTACCAATGTTATCCGTATCCACAAATGTAAGTGGAATGTTGTATCCTTTGTTTTCTTCGATTTCTTCTGGTTTGATTGGCATAATGATCTGTGCCAGTTTTGCCAGTTTATTACCAAATGGAATCAGCAACAAGGTTGTCGCAATATTGAAAATCGTATGTGCATTGGCAATCTGTGCAGCAGGATTGGATGTGATGGCTTCCATCCAGCCCACAAATGGTATTAAATGTACTACGATAAAGAAGATGGCTGTACCAATAATATTAAAGGACAAGTGAATAATGGTTGTACGTTTTGCATTTCGATTTGCACCAAGAGATGCAAGTACTGCAGTGATACATGTACCAATATTCTGACCAAAAATAATATAAATGGAAGTATCTAGTCCAACAAGACCACTTAATGCAAGTGCCTGCAAAATACCAACAGATGCTGAAGAACTTTGAATTAAAGCGGTGAAACCAGCACCTAGTAAAATTGCTAATAATGGATTTTTGATTGTTGTCATTGCGGAAATAAATGCTTCACTACTCTGTAGTGGCACCATCGCATTTTTCATCATATCCATACCAATGAACAAAATACCCAGACCTGCCATGATTTCTCCAATAGCATTTAATTTTTTATTCTTGAAGAATGTTACAAACACAACACCAATAATTGCGACCAATGGGGCAATCTTAC
Organism: Absiella sp. AM09-50; assembly: GCF_003433845.1. Taxonomy (NCBI): domain Bacteria; kingdom Bacillati; phylum Bacillota; class Erysipelotrichia; order Erysipelotrichales; family Erysipelotrichaceae; genus Amedibacterium; species Absiella sp. AM09-50. The sequence continues at coordinate 38,226 of NZ_QVFI01000004.1, read as the reverse complement.
TGGCATCTAATGCAATTAACTGACCAGTGATCGTTGTACCAATATTGGCACCCATGATAATCCATACAGCCTGATTTAATGTCATCAGCTGTGAATTTACAAATCCAACGACCATAACAGTCGTCGCACTAGAGCTTTGTATGACCGCAGTAATCAATGCGCCTACCAGTATGCCTAAAAAACGATTGCTTGTTAATTTTTCTAAAATCGTTTTCATTCGATCTCCGGCAGCAGCTTCCAGCCCATCACTCATCATATGCATGCCGTATAGAAATAGCGCCAAACCTCCCAGCAACGCCAAAATGTTTTCAAATGTCATCCTTTATATCCTCCTGAAAAAAGTCATTCTTTATTACATCTCAAGTATACAAAATAATTGTAAAGCTATTGTAAAAATTCTGTTAATAATTCACAATGTATTGATGAAAACCGCTTACAATCAGGGGAATGTAAAAGATATGTAAAAAAGTGACCTTAAGGGTCACTTAGGATATTATTGCATACTGACAAACATATCATCATAAGTTGGATATGGATAATTATCAGAAGAAATAGCATCTTCAATTTGATCAATGACAGAACGTAAATCAGTCATTGCAGGCACAACCACAGTATTTAAATATTGTGCTTTCGCCATATTATCAGGATATTGCTGGCGATTTTCCATTTTTTGTTTTAAATCATGATACTGTTTATCAAAGTTATCCAGTAAAGATACCAGATGTTTGATCTTGCGCTGATAATAACTATTTTCAAAGCCCAGTGAATTTTGCGCATCACTATAGAACTTGATTTCACGTACCAGGGCAGGAAGGATTTCTTTCTTGCTCATATCTAATAATGTTAAAACTTCTACTTTTACACTCTTACGATATTCTTCTGTCAAGATATCCACACGTGCTTCCAGCTCAGCACGATTATAAACCTTCATACGATCAAACATCGCAACAGCTTTTTCAGAAGATAAAGAAGAAATAGAGTCTAAGTAACATTTGATATTTGGCAAGCCACGTTTTTCTGCTTCATCCAGCCAGTCAGAAGAATAGCCATCACCTGAGAAAAGAATGCGGTGGTGTTTCTGCAGGATATCACGACAGATATCCAAAGATTTCTTACGCACTTCATCAATATATTTGATACCCTGTAATTTATCAGCGATTTTACATAAACTATCAGCTACGATAGAATTCAATATAATATTGGTTGTGGAAGCGCTGCGGCTGCTGCCAACCATACGGAATTCAAATTTATTTCCGGTAAAAGCAAATGGAGATGTACGATTACGATCACTAGTATCTTTTGGCACATAGCTTAGATTGGCAATCGCATATGCTTTTGGTTCTACAACATCATCAATTTCATTTTCACCTAAACGAATCTTTTCTAAAACGATTTCCAAATCTTCACCCATACAGATCGATACAACAGCTGGAGGTGCCTCATCTGCACCTAATCGATAATCATTTCCATAACTGCTTGCTGCCATACGAAGCATTTCCGGATACGTATCCACAGCCTCAATGATTGCACATACAAATAAAAGGAAACGAATGTTTTCGTGTGGGCGATCTCCTGGTTCTAACAGGTTTTGTCCATCATCAGTCACAAGACTCCAGTTATTGTGTTTGCCACTGCCGTTCACTCCCTGGAAAGGTTTTTCATGAAGCAGGCAGGCAAGTCCATGCTTATCGGCTTTTTTCTTTAATACGTCCATGATGATCAGGTTTTGATCAACTGCGACATTCGCATCAATAAATAATGGTGCGATTTCAAATTGACATGGTGCGACTTCATTATGTTCTGTTTTGGCATAAATACCAAGCTTCCATAATTCTTCATCGACTTCCTCCATAAAAGCCTGTACACGGGCAGGAATACTACCAAAATAATGTCCTCGCAGATCCATTGATTTAGGAGGCATAGAGCCAAATAATGTTCTACCAGTATGTACTAAGTCTTTACGTTTCAGGTACATTTCTTTATCCACCAAAAAATATTCCTGTTCTAAGCCTACCATGGCATTGACATGCTTGATATCTTTATCTTTAAATAAGTTAACGATTCTGGTTGCCTGTTTACTGATTGCTTCTGCAGATTTCAATAAAGGAGCTTTCTTATCCAGTGTTTCTCCATTATAGGAAACAAAGATCGTTGGAATACATAAAACATTGTCACGGATAAATGCAGGAGAGGTACAATCCCAATAGGTATATCCTCTTGCCTCGAAAGTAGCACGAAGTCCTCCACTTGGAAAGCTGGAAGCATCGCCTTCACCTTTGATCAGGCTTTTACCACTAAAACGGGATATTGCCTGATTGTGATCACCTGGCTCAATAAAGCTGTCATGCTTTTCGGCAGTTGATCCGGTCAATGGCTGAAACCAGTGCGTAAAATGTGTTGCACCTTTTTCCATAGCCCATATCTTCATCGCATGTGCAATCGCATCCGCTGTTGGGCGATCCAATGCATCTTCTTTACGTGTTGCTGTTTTCCATTTCTGATAAACAGGATGAGGAAGGCATTCTTTCATTACGTTTTCACTAAATAAATTGATGCCAAAATCATCAAAAGGGTGTTTGTTTGTCATTTTAAAATCCTCCTTTATCAAGATTTTACCTTATTTCACAAAAAAAGTATAGGAAATCTCAAATAAAAATTAAAAAAATCTATAAAAATTAAAAAATATTTTGAAAAATCTGAATAAAAAAACAGAAAAATAGCAAGATAGTTAAAAACTTGCCTGATTATATAATGAGTTAGATGTTATATATTCGTCACAAATTCGTTACAAAAATCATTAAACGCTTACAAATTTTAAAATTTATGCGCAAAAGAGATGATTTTTATAAAATTATGAGGTACAATGTATATATGAAAAAGTAATGTTCATATACTTTATAAGGAGGAATTTAACATGAACTTAAAAGGAACAAAAACAGAAAAGAATTTGAATGAAGCATTTGCCGGAGAATCCATGGCTAGAAACAAATATACCTACTATGCTAGCAAAGCAAAGAAAGATGGCTATGTACAGATTGCCAATATCTTTGAACAGACTGCTAACAACGAAAAAGAACATGCAAAACTTTGGTTTAAATTATTGCATGATGGTATGCCTGATACAGTAACGAACTTAAAAGATGCTGCAGCTGGTGAAAACTTTGAATGGACAGACATGTATGCTCGTATGGCAAAAGAAGCTCGTGAAGAAGGCTTTGATGATATTGCTGAAACAATGGAAGGCGTACTTGCTATTGAAAAAACACATGAAGAACGCTATGTTGCTTTATTAAACAACATTGAAGATGGTACAGTATTTGAAAAGAGCGAAGAAACTGTTTGGGAATGCTTAAACTGTGGACACTTACACCGTGGTAAAACAGCTCCAGAAGTTTGCCCTGTATGTAATCATCCAAGAGCTTACTTTGAAGTTCGCGAAGAAAACTACTAAAAAGTTGAAAAACCTATCAGAATTGATAGGTTTTTTTTAGCTTTTCCTTATTATTTTAAAGGTTCTACCGCAATAAATAGCTTATCACGTTCAGGAAGTCCATAATTTTTTTCAAAGAAATCATACATTGTCCAATTATAGAAAAAACGTTCAGCTCCATAAATGCCATAGCCATCCTGATTATGATCTGTTGTATCATATGAATCAGCTACAATGATGACATCATCCTGTGTAGTTTCAGTGCCCATGGTATCATAGCCGATAATGACCTGCCAGTGTCCGCCCCAATCATTCCATGCAACCATCACTGGAATGCCTTTCTTTAGATAATCCTGAATCATTTCTAAAGAAATTTGATCATATTCACTTTCCTTATAATCATAAGTTGATTTTATAGAAAAACCGCCAACACCTTGAAAAATCTGAATCATTGATTTCAATGAGGTTGCTTCTGGTTCTAATTTATTTGTACGAAATTCAGCAAGGCTTTTTTCATCATAATCGCCTAATGCGTCGTAATATTTTAAAACCATGAGGGCAGCATCTACACCACAACTCCATTCACTACTTTGTTGAATCGTAGGAAAATGCTCTAAAATTGTAAGGGTATCATTAGATTTCATATGATATACATTAGGATGTGCAAAATATATAGAATCCTGATGATCACCATCACGTTCTACACTATCAGCACCATCCTCTTTTGACAAATCCACAGTATGTTCGATTTTCATATCATCTTGATAATTCGCTTTTTTTTCATTTTTGGCACAACCCGTTAATAATACTGCAATACATAAAAAACAACATAATTTTTTCATTTTTTCTCTCCTTTACAAAATAATCGCAAAGGGTACTTGCTTATGATCGTTTCATTATTTAATTTTGATAGTTTACTCCCATAAAATATGATTATCAGGATATTGTCTTGAGTCTATACAACATAAAATGCCTTTACTACTCTTACTGATCTCACAAGCACACTTGCTTATAAAACTTGGCTTCTAACCACAATAAGACAGATATTGTCTATATCTTCGGCATTTGACCTGGCTGTCCGTATGGCCTTTTTTCTAGGGTCAAATCACAGTTACCTGTGTATATGTTTATAAACTTAGACACATCCCTCCTTTTCTTAAGAGGTATTATAAAGAATGTTTATAAAAAGTACAATGTTATAAATAGGTTAATTAGATAGATATTATACATTCTAAATGAAGAGATAAAGAGGTAAGACTACACATGTAAGAAACACCAGTATGAAGATAAGTCAGAACTTTCTTATACATAGGTTGATTTCATAAGAAAATTTGAGAAACTATTTCAGCTAAGGTATAATAGACAGGTAAGAAAGTTGGGATGATATGGAACTGAAAGCATTACGGATATCAGATAAAAAAATTGAAATTTTAAATAATATGAATATCTTTCAGGCAGAGGATTTATTGACATATTATCCTTTTCGTTATGAGGTAAGCGAATTTATACCACGAAAAGATTGGCAGAAGGATATGAAAATCAGCATGGAGGCAATGATCATAACACATGCGAAAGTTATTCGCTTTCGTGGAAAACAAAGTATTACACGATTTAAAGTAGTATTTGAAGAAGAAGAGTTTGACGTGTCAATATTTAATCGGCCATGGGTATCAGCTTTTGAAGTTGGAAAAACAATCAGTATCTTTGGAAAATATGAAGGTGGCAGCCGTATTACAGCCATGACTTATAATTTTAAACCATTAAAGGAACAACTGGGTATTTTTCCAGTCTATAATATAAGAGAGGGGATTACCCAAAAAGATATTATTAAGTATATTGAAAAGGCATGGAATGTACTTCAAGATCAGGTAGAAGATTTCTTGCCAAAGGATATCCTAGAAAAATATCGATTGATTCCTAAAAAACAAGCTCTATACTTTATCCATCATCCAGGTAAAAGTGAAGCATTGCGACAAAGTCTGCGCCATTTAAAATATGAAGAATTCTTCAAGTTTCAATTAGCCATGCAGGCAATTAAATCGCAGGAAAAAGAGGTCGTCAAGGGATGTGAAAAACACTTTGATGTAGAAGATGTCATGGAATTAAAAAACTCATTAACGTTCTCTTTAACAGATGATCAGGAGAAAGTTATTGAGGAGATATTAGAAGATTTAGCAAGTGAAAAAGTGATGTATCGTATGGTGCAGGGAGATGTTGGATGTGGAAAGACACTGGTTGCGGCATTTGGGCTTTATGCATGTGTTTTATCGCATAAACAGGCAGCATTTCTAGCACCTACGGAAATCTTAGCAAAACAACATTATAAGAATCTGTTAGAAACATTTAAAGATGTGGATGTACAGATAGATGTATTATATTCTTCCTTAAAACCAGCGGATAAAAAAGCTGTTTTACAACGATTAAAAAATAATGAAACTGATATCCTTGTAGGAACCCACGCATTATTTCAGGATGATGTGGATTTTCATGATTTAGGTATGGTGGTTGCGGATGAGCAGCATCGTTTTGGGGTATCACAACGAAGAAAGATGTTAGAAAAAGGTGATAAGGTAGACTTTTTGTTTATGAGCGCCACACCGATTCCCAGAACTTTAGCGATAAGTTTATATGGAGATATGGATGTTTCCACGATTCAACATCTGCCAAAGGGAAGAATGCCAATTACCACAAAACTTGTGAAAAGCAGATCTATGGGTCCCATACTTGAAGAAGTGCTGGAAAAAATAGATGAAGGAAACCAGTGCTATGTTGTATGTCCTGCCATAGAAAAAAATGAAGATTATGATATCAAAAATGTGAATGATATCTATGATGGCATGAAAAAAACAATAGGCAGAATGTATTCCATTGGTTTACTACATGGCAAGATGAATACACAGGAAAAAGATGCTGTGATGCAGGATTTTGTGGATGGCAAGATTCAGATTCTGATTTCTACTACTGTAATAGAAGTAGGTGTCGATGTAAAGAATGCCAATATTATGGTGATTTACGATGCCAATCGTTTTGGCTTAAGTCAGATTCATCAGCTAAGAGGTCGGGTTGGACGTGGACAAAAACCTGGATATTGTTACCTGTTGAGTAATACAAGTGATCCTGATACGATGAAACGATTAAAAATCTGTGAAAAAACAAGTGATGGTTTTGAAATCGCCAGAGAAGATTTAAAGCTGAGAGGTCCTGGAGATATATTAGGAACTAGACAAAGTGGGGTGCCTGGATTTATCTTGGGAGATGTGATTCAGGATGCCAATATTTTAGAAGTCGCAAGAGATGATGCTGCCTATGTGTTAAAACATATGGAGGAAGATAGATATACATCACTCAAAAGTTATATAAATGATACATTATCCAGTGGAACTTATCTGGATTAGTGGTATAATAGAAACATTAAGGAGAAAATGATATATGGATACTATTTTTGATTGGTTAGATCGTATGCATATCGCATATCACGACAAAACGTTGATTGAAACTGCACTGGTTCATTCTTCCTATGTGAATGAGCATAAAAGCTATCCACATGATAATGAACGATTGGAGTTTATGGGTGATGCGGTATTACAGTTATGGTCCACAAACAAATTATTTCGTCTGAACCCTCCATTAAGTGAAGGTCAGATGACAACCCTTCGTGCACAGCTTGTCTGTGAGGAGGCTTTGGCACAATATAATCGTAAGCTTGGCTTAGGTAAATATTTAAAGCTTGGTGTTGGCGAGGAAAAAACAGGTGGCAGAGAACGTGATTCAATTTTAGCGGATATGTTTGAAGCACTACTTGGCGCAGTCTTTTTAGATCAGGGAATGCACGCTGTAGATATTATATTGGATCAGGTGTTAACACCAGCCATTACCCAGCCAAAGAGTGAAAAGGTAATTGATTATAAGACAAAGCTTCAGGAATACATACAAAGTGATTCTCGAAAGACAGTTCATTATCAGACCGTGAATGTCAGTGGTCCAAGTAATAAACCTGAGTTTGAGGTCGTTGTGTTATTAGATGAAATCGTGCTTGGTAAAGGCAAAGGTTATTCTAAAAAACGTGCGGAACAGATGGCCGCAAAAGATGCATTTGAAAAGATGGTGAAGTAAGCTGGTATGTCCAGCTTATTTTTATGGACATATGGAAAGTGTCAGAAACAGAAAGTAACGAAATAACACATGGGATGGAATGTAAAAACTCCATCCCTTTTTTGTCACACGAAAATGTAACCGTTTTTTGAAACCCTTAACATTATGGTTGCTTTTTCAAAAAGAAGCCGGTATAATGAATGTGTATGGTGGTATATACCACGGGAGGAACAACATGAAAAAAAGTGTAAAAATCGTGACAATTGGTGGAGGTTCATCTTATACTCCTGAACTTGTAGAAGGGTTTATCAAACGTTATGAGGAATTGCCAGTTTCTGAATTATGGTTAGTTGATATTGAAGCAGGTAGAGAAAAATTAGAAATTGTTGGTGCATTGGCGCAACGAATGGTAAAAAAAGCAGGATTACCAATGAAGGTGATTTTGTCATATGATAGAAGAGAAGCTTTGAAAGATGCAGATTTTGTCACTACACAGATGCGTATTGGTCGTTTGCCAGCTCGTGTATTGGATGAAAGAATTCCTTTATCACATGGAATGATTGGACAGGAAACAAATGGTGCAGGTGGCATGTTTAAAGCATTTCGTACCATTCCAGTAATTTTAGATATCGTAAAAGATATGCAGGAATTATGCCCTGATGCATGGATGATCAACTTTACAAATCCAGCAGGTATGGTAACAGAAGCAGTACTTCGTTATACAGATTTCAAGAAAGTCATTGGTTTATGCAATGTTCCTGTGAATATGGTCGCAGGTATCGCAAAAATCATGGGTGTAGAAGAAGAACGTGTTACAATGGAATTGCAGGGTGTTAACCACCACATCTTTGCGACAGATGCATTTGTGGACGGTGTGAGTGTGATTGATGAAGTTGTGGAACGTTATGCGAATATTGACGCAGAAGATACGATCGCAATGAAAAACTTTGTATCATTGCCTTATTCTCCAAGCTTTATTCGTGGGCTACATGCGATTCCTTGTCCTTATCATAACTATTACTTCTTTACAAAAGAACAGCTTGAAGAAGAACTGGAACAGTTTAAGACAGGTACCGTTCGTGGAGAAGTTGTCAGTAAAGTGGAAGAAGAATTATTTGAATTATATAAGAATGAAGAACTTGCGGAAAAGCCAAAACAATTGGAACAGCGTGGAGGCGCAAAATACAGCGATGCTGCTTGTAATCTGATTGCGTCTATCTATGCTAATAAAGGTGATATTCAGTATGTAGATGTTAGAAACAATGGTACAATTACCAATCTGCCAGAAGACAGTGCTGTTGAAGTAGCTTGTTACATAACTGCAGATGGCCCTAAACCAATCGCAACTGGGGAATTAAAACCACAGATCAATGGTACCATTCAGACAATTAAAACATTTGAACGTCTGGTATGTGAAGCAGCTGTGACAGGAAATCGTGATTTGGCAGTTACTGCATTGAATATGAATCCATTATGCCCAAGTGATACACTTGCCAATGTTGTAGTGGATGAATTATTAGAAGCACACAAAGAATATTTACCACAGTTCTTTAAATAACAAATAAAATCCCAGGGAACACAAGCTGTCCTCTGGGATTTTTTTCTTATTTTTTACAATATTTTTCCACAAAAGCATCGACGGGAATAGGCTTTTCAAAGAAATAGCCTTGAGCATAATCACAATGGACCTCTTTCAATAATTGCACATGTTCAGGGGTTTCTACACCTTCACAAACAACTTTTAAATTCATGATATGGGATAATTCCACAACACATAAAATAATATTGCGTATCTGATCTAGCTTTTTGTCGGTATTCAAGAAATCCCTGTCAATTTTTATTACATCTAATGGTAAAGAACTTAAATGATTTAAACTGGAATAGCCGGAGCCAAAATCATCCATGGTGATTTTAAAGCCTTCTTTTCGTAATGTTTGAAGCATGACAGTGACACGTTCACTTATCTCATTGAAGGCACTTTCTATAACTTCTATTTCGATATATTGATAAGGAATCTGATAATTGTCTACGATATGATGAAATGCATCATAGAAGTGTTCATTATTCATGGTCACTCTGGAGAAATTTACTGCGATTGGAAAAGCCTGATCATCTTTTAATAAATCTTTTAATAACATACAGACATGTTTCAGCATATAAAAATCCAAATGTAAAATACGTCCGTTTTTCTCAAAGAATGGAATAAAGCAGTCTGGTGGCATAAAACCTAAAGATTTTGATTGCCAGCGAACAAGTGCTTCAGCACCCATCAAGGTCGTATCATGAATATAAAACTTTGGCTGAAGATAAACCTTAAATTCTTCGTTTTTTATCGCATCATCCATTTCTTTTTGCATCTGATTTTCTCTATCCAGTTTTGCGACTAAGTCATGATCATAGTAGGCTGTGGCAGATTTTCCAATATCACGGCATTGTTTATGAGCAATATTGGCTTTATCAATGATGCTGTTGATTTGTAAAGTAGTACTTGGATTTGTCACATAGATACCAACGGAATAGGTTAAACAATCAGCGATTGCTTTTCCAAGCTGATTTTCAATACTCTTATGCAGGGTTGCCCTTAATTGATCAACCTGATCTCCTGGCTCACATGCAAGAATGAAGTTATCGGCATTCACATGGGCAGCAAGTGAATAATTCTGTTCTAGTGTCTGTGCAATGATTTGCAGCACTTCATCACCAAATTGATAACCATATGTATCATTAATATATTTCAGATTATCAATATCAAAATAAATGATGGCATAAGAATGTAGTTCCCGGGTCAGTAAAACAATCAGCTTTTCTTTAAAAGCCACAAGATTGTAGATGCCGGTTAAAGTGTCAATATAATACAGGTTTTTATATGTTTCCTGTCGCTTTTTACTGAAATAAATGATCAGTGTGGTGGAAATAATCAGATATGCCACAAGAATGAACACCGACAACAAAAGCTTTTGAGAAGATAAGCGCTCAGCCAAATCAACTGTTTCATTTGCATAGTTAAAAAAATCCTCACTTAATGCATACAAATCATTATTTTTTCCTTCCCGTACTTCATAAATGTTTTCTACAATTTCATCCCATTGTTTACGCATCTTTTCCAGATGCTCTTGAAAATAAGGATCAGTATTTTTCTTTAAATTATCGGGTCCTTTTCCTGTTTCTAATTCGTAAAGAACGATATCCATGCGATTCAGTAATTCATCATCTGGATGGCCTTCTAATTCTTTTTTTATTAAACGCTGTGTACCTCCACGAACAAAACCAGTATAGTTTATTGTTCTTGCATCACCCTGTAGCTGGAACAGCGAAAAGATTAAAATCAAAATGGCTACCAGCCAAGTCAGCACAGGGACAATGATATTATATTTTTTCATAGATGCCTCCCTGATTGATATTCAATCGTACGTAATGAAACCCTTATCACAATTATATCACAAAGGTTTTTAAAAAAGTTTTCTTTTAATGGTTTATCTGTCTTTTTTATAAGTTTTATTGTCATTTTCCTTTCATATGTATTATAATAACTAAGCTGAGTAGGAGGGTGTTGTATGAAATATCATTTTGATGAATTGATTAATCGAAAAAATACAGGATGTGTGAAATGGGATAAGGCATTTCCTGCATGCGATAAGGATATTCTGCCTCTTTGGGTAGCGGATATGGATTTTCCATGTGCAGAAGCAATACAGCAGGCACTAAAGGAAAAAGTTGACGAGCAGATTTATGGCTACAACACAGGATTTACACCAGCATATCGTCAGGCGGTATGTGGATGGTTTTCAAAACGATTTGATTGGGAAATAGATCCTGATACAATTTTTTATGCAGGCGGCGTTGTGCCAGCAATTGCCTATCTTTTGGAAATCATGAGTGAAGAAGGGGATGGTGTTATCATCTCTACACCAGTGTATTATCCATTCCGTAAAAAGATTGAGGCGACAAAACGTGTGGTTGTGGAGAATCCATTAATCAACGAACATGGCATGTATCGTATTGATTTTGATGATTTAGAGGCAAAAATGGCACGAAATGATGTGAAAGGAATGATCTTGTGTTCCCCACATAATCCAGTAGGACGTATCTGGACAAAGGAAGAACTGTTAAAAATTGTAACACTTGCGAAAAAATATGATAAATGGATCATCAGCGATGAAATTCATTGTGATCTTGTACAAAAAGATTATGAACATCAGCCATTATTGAAGCTTGCCCCAGAAGCAAAGGATCGTATTGTGGTTTGTACAGCACCATCAAAAAGCTTTAATTTAGCTGGTCTGCAAAACAGCAATATTATCATCTGTAATGAAAAATGGCAGAAAAAATGGACATCTTATGTAATGGAGCGCTTATCATTAAACGGTCCTAACAGCTTTGCGATTGCGGCTACCATTGCAGCGTATACCAAAGAAGATAGTGAACAGTGGTTAGCGGATGTCAATGCTTATGTAGATGAAAACGATGCATTTGCAAGAGCATGTATCCAACAATATTTACCAGAAGCAATTATATCCCCAAGACAGGGAACCTATTTGTTATGGGTAGATGTGCGTGCTTATTGTGAAGATGAAAAACAACTGGAAGAAACCATGTTGAAAGAAGGTTTGATTCTGGATGAAGGGTATCTGTTTGGTGAAGCAGGAAAAGGCTTTGAAAGAATTAACTTAGCCTGTCCAAGAAGTATCGTAGAAACATGTGTAAAACGCTTGTGCGATGCATTACATAAATAAGAAAGGATTAGAAAAATGATTTATTTTGAATATTTAATTTTAGCTGTATTGGTTGTTTATTTGTCGGTACGTTTATCGTACTATGTAGATTGTCTTGATAAAAAGACAAATTTATCAGGAGCATTTATTGGTGGCGTCATGCTGGCAGCTGTGACTTCATTGCCAGAATTATTTACTTCCTTAACTGCTGTTTTGGCATTAGATCAGCCTGACTTAGTTCAAGGAAATGTTCTTGGCAGCAATATTTTCAATTTGTGTGTTATCGGTGGATTGGTGTTATTTACAGCCAAACGTTATAAAGACGCAAGTATTGCCAACTCACATAAAAACACATTGATTTTTGGTATCGTGATGTATTTACTGGTTTTGTTTGCGATTTTAAAACCAATAGAAATCGGTGCTGGCTTCTTTAAGGTGAATCTGATGTCAATTGCGATTTTACTAGTTTATATCTTTAATGTGAAAACCATGGGGGAAGATACTTCAGGCGCACAAGAAGATGATGAAGTGTACATTGCCCTTACTGTGAAACAGATTATGATTCGTTTTCTACTGTTCAGTGTTGGACTTGTAATCGTAAGTATCCTGTTAACCCAGGTAACAGATAAAATTGCGACTGAATTAAATTTAGGTGCAACCGTAGCCGGTGCTATTTTCTTAGGTGTAGCAACAAGTCTTCCAGAATTGAGTGCTTCCGTGAATTTAGTACGTATCGGAAACTTTAACGCATCTTTTGGAAATATTGTTGGTAGTAATCTATTTAACTTCATCATTCTATGCTTTGCGGATGTATTGTATGTCAAAGGCGGCATCTATGTGAATGAATCACAGGTTATGAATTTGTTATGTTTTGGCATCTTCTCTATGGTTTGTACATTAGGATTGATCTATTTCAAAAAGAAACCAGCCATTACAAGAGTTTGCGGTATATTGATTCTGGTATCTTATGTTACCAGTATTGCTTTGAGTATGTAATTATTTATAATCGAAAATCAGGATATCAAAATCCTGTTTTTTTTTAATTTTAAAAAATTTGATTGTAAAGTTATTGTTAACGATTTAGAAAGGTTATTGTGATTGCCAGCAACTTCCTGTATAATGCAGACATCTTTTTCATAAAGTAGAAGTGGAGTGATGATATGAAAGATCGTTTCATGATAGGGATCAAAGGTTTGTTTGTAGGAAGCACCATGCTGGTGCCAGGTGTCAGTGGTGGAAGTATGGCGATGATTTTAGGCGTATATGATCGTTTGATTCATGCAGTAAGCAGTTTTCGTAAACAGAAAAAAGCCAGCTTATTATTTTTGCTTATCTTTTCCATAGGCGCAATCATTGGTATGGTAGCATTCGCAAGACCGATTCTTGCCGCAATCAATCGCTGGGAAAAACCTATGCTGTATTTCTTTATTGGTATTGTCGCAGGTGGGATTCCCTTAATGGTGAAAAAAGCCCAGCTGAAAACATTCCAGTTTACTTATATTATATATTTTATCATTGGCATTGTTGTCGTCGTGTTATTAGGAATGCTGCCGGGGATGGATGTTACATCTTCACAAAATGATATTCTGCATATATGTTTGCTGCTTGTGGCAGGTTTTATCAGTGCAATAGCACTTGTATTACCAGGTATCAGTGTTTCTTATATGTTATTGCTGCTTGGGATGTATGATACCACCATGCAGGCGATATCTAGGTTATATCTTCCATATCTGATTCCTTTAGGGATTGGTGTGATCTTGGGAATTATATCCACAACGAAGCTGTTGGAAACTTTGATGAATCGTTATACACAAAGTACGTATCTGGTGATTTTAGGATTTGTGGCAGGCTCTGTATTTGAGATACTTCCAGGCTTTCCATCCATACAAGAACTTTGGATTTGTGCATTTGCGTTATTGGCAGGCTTTTGTATCATCATGATGATTTTAAAATTCGATAAGGAGGAATGTTAAGCGTTCCTTCTTTTTTTCACCACTGTGTAATTAATTTCCTGCATGTATAAATGATGAGAGAAGGATATGAAAAAACTTAGTTTTATCCTTTTTTTTATCCTTGAAAAATGGTATCATATTGTGAGTGGAAATGAGGAATCTTATGGAACTAAAACTTGTGGATTTAGTAAGAAAAATGGAACAGGACAATCCTGATTTACAATATTTTGAAAAAGGTTCTTTTGTGATGAAACCGGTGTATTATAAACAAACACATCGTATTCATATGGAACTTTCTTTGCCTTCTGTACTGCCGTTTGATGTATGGAATGTTTTTTGTATGCGTCTTGCCAAAATAACAAGATGTCAGGTAGAAGTAATGATCAGTGCAGAAGATAAAACCAGTGACTTAGTAAATATTGCGGATTATATCCGTAATTATGTAGAACGCCATCCAGGCCTTCGTATTTTTTCAGATAGTCTGCCATCTCTTGAAAAAACATATTTGATTTATCATATCGCTGATGAAGCGCAACGTGATATCGCAATTCAAAATAAACATCTGGTTCAGGAGTTTTTGGAAAGTGTTGGTCTACAATTAGAGATACATGTAGAAGAAATGGTTTTGAATCAAAGCATTCCTACCATCAAGGTAAAAGATGATCATCCAAAACCGGTACAAACATTTGAAGAAAAGAAAAATTATAACTTTAAACCAAAAGGCAAAAAAGGATTAGACAGTTATGTGCCTTTTACGATTCATGATATCAATGAAGAATGCCATGGTGTAAAAATCAGAGGAAAGATCTTTGAAACAGAAACACGAACGCTTCGTAATGGAAAAGACATACAGACGCTTTGGATTGCGGATGATGACGATGCAATTATTATGAAACGTTTTGAGCGTGGGGCAGTTACCAAAGAAGTATTAGGAGAAATCAAAGTAGGAGATTGCGTCATTGCATATGGTAATGTAGAATACGATACATATTCTCGTGAACTTGTTTTTATGCCACATGTGATTGATAAAATCGCTGAAGTAAAACGCTGTGATGAGGAAGAAGAAAAACGTGTAGAGTTACACGTGCATACCAAACTATCCGAAATGGATGGGGTATGTGATATTACAGAATATATCAAAACTGCAGATGAATGGGGAATGGATGCCATAGCTTTGACTGATCATCGTGTAGTACAGGCATTTCCTACCGCACAAACGTGTGTGGATGGCATCAATAAAAAACGAGATCCAGAACATCCAATGAAGATTTTATATGGTGTAGAAATGAATATGGTCGATCCAATTCTGCGAATCGTTCGTAATGCAGATGATACCAAACTAGAGGAAGGAGAATATTGTGTATTCGACTTGGAAACCACAGGGTTATCACCTAGATTTGATCATATCATAGAATTTGGTGGACAGATTGTAAAGAACCGTGAATGTATCAAGTCTTTACAGCTGTTTATCAAACCACCTGTACAGTTAAGTGCATTTACAACAGAACTAACCAGTATCACAGAAGATAATGTACGAAATGCCAAACCATTTGAAGAGTGTGTAGATGAGATTTTAGATTTTATCGGCGATCGTATCTTGGTTGCACATAATGCGACATTCGACTATGGCTTCTTGAATGAATCATTAAAACGAATTGGACGCAAGCCGCTTATGAATCCGGTTGTGGATACGCTGGATTTGGCACGTAGTATGTTAGATCGTAAAGCATATCGATTGGGTAATTTAGCCCGACAGTATGGTATTCCATATGAAGAAGGCGGTGGAGCGCACCGCGCAGATTATGATGCCAATGTTCTAGCACAGGTTTTCATGCATATGATGAATGAATTAAAACACATCGCTACCTTAAAAGATTTACAGGATATGCAGGATGAACAGTGCTTTAATAAAGTAAGAGATAAACATGTGACGATATTGGTTAAAAATATGGCAGGGTTAAAAGAGCTGTTTGAGTTGATTACCTTATCCCATACAGAATATTTAAGCTATAACCATAAAAGTACGGCGAATGTTGTCGCAGAGCCTAGAATCATACGTAAGGAAATTGAAAAACGCAGAGTGAATGGTAACTTGTTGATTGGTTCTAGTTGTGTCAATGGTGAAGTGTTTGATATGGCGAGAACCGGTAGTGAAGATGATTTAGAGCGTGTGATGCAGTTCTATGATTATATCGAATTACAGCCACTTGCTAACTATCGCTTCCTAATTGATCAAAACTCTATTGAGAGTGAAGAACGATTAAAGGAAGTCGTACAGGCAATCGTGGATATGGCAGATAAACTAGGAAAACCAATCGTCGCAACCAGTGATGCCCACTATGTAGATCCTCAGGAAAAGATGACACGGGATATCTATATCAATTCACAGGCGATTGGTGGTGGACGTCATCCATTGTATCTATATGATCAGGAAAAACGCCGTCGTTTTAAAAGCCCGGATCAGCATCTTCGTACCACAAAAGAAATGCTGGATGAATTTGAATGGCTGGGAAGACAGCGCGCTTATGAATTCGTGGTAAAAAATACGCGTGCAATTGCGGATCAGATTGCGATTATACGCCCAGTTAAAGATGCTTTGTATCCACCGGATATCGAAGGCTCTGATCAAAAACTAAGAGAAATCTGTTTTGAAAATGCACATAAAAAATATGGTCCGGTATTACCAGAAATCGTTGAAAAACGACTAGTAAGAGAATTAGACAGTATCATTGGCGCAGGATATTACGTAGTCTACTATATCTCCCATCTGCTAGTAAAAAAATCATTAAATGATGGATATCTGGTAGGAAGTCGAGGCTCCGTTGGTTCCAGTTTTGTTGCGACCATGTCGGAAATCACAGAGGTTAATCCATTATCTCCTCACTATGTATGTCCAAAATGTCATTATGTAAATTTCTTTACAGATGGCAGTGTATTAAATGGATATGACTTACCAGATATTGAATGTCCAAATTGTGGAGAAATCATCCGTGGGGATGGTCATGATATCCCATTTGAAACCTTCCTTGGATTCGAGGGAGATAAAGTTCCCGATATCGACTTGAACTTCTCCGGTGATTATCAGCCTAACGCTCACGCCTATACCAAAGAAGTTTTCGGTGAAAGCCATGTATATCGTGCAGGAACCATTGGTACTGTTGCGACACAGACAGCCTTTGGTTATGTCAAAGGTTATGAAGAAGAAATGGGTATTGAAGGCAGCATGCGAAATGCCCAGGTCTTACGTTTAGCAAAAGGCTGTGAAGGGGTCAAACGTACAACCGGACAGCATCCTGGCGGTATTGTCGTGGTACCACTAGATATGGATGTACATGATTTTACGCCGGTACAATTTCCTGCCAACAACCCTTATGCAGAATGGAAAACCACCCACTTCGATTTCCATCAGATTCATGATAATATCCTGAAATTTGATATTTTAGGACATGTTGATCCTACAGCAATGAAAATGCTAGAGCGAATGAGTGGCATCGATGTTCGTACAATTCCAATGAATGATCCAGCAACCATGAGTTTATTCTCCAGTGTGGATGCCTTGCATATTGATACATCCCGTTATGATGAAGTGACAGGTGCTGCTGGTCTGCCAGAGTTTGGTACACCATTTGTACGTGGCATACTAGAACTAACTAGACCAACGACCTTTGATGAATTATTAAAGATTTCTGGATTGAGTCATGGTACAGATGTATGGTTAGGAAATGCCAAGGACCTGATTGATGAAGGCATTTGTACTTTAAAAAGTGTTATCGGATGTCGTGACGACATCATGGTATATCTGCTTCATAAAGGCCTTCGTCCAAAACTTGCCTTTACCATCATGGAATCTGTACGTAAAGGAAAAGGCTTAAAGGATGAATGGATACCAGAGATGAAAGCCAATGGGGTAGAAGACTGGTATATCGAATCTTGTAAGAAGATCAAATATATGTTCCCAAAAGCCCATGCCGTTGCCTATGTTATGATGGCGATTCGTATTGCGTGGTTTAAGGTACATCAGCCTCTATACTACTATTGCATGTTCTTTTCCATTCGTTGTGATGCTTATGATATTGAAACGATGATCAAAGGGGAAAATGCTATTCGCCAGCGTATGTCACAGATCAATGAAATGATGAAAAACAACGATTACAAAAATCAGGTCACAAAGAAAGATAAAGATACCTACAATACCTTAGAACTAGCCTTGGAAATGGTATTACGTGGTTATTATTTTGAAAATATCAACCTGATGAAATCATCATCAAAAGAATTTATTGTGGATCCTGATGAACCAAACCGCATTATTCCACCATTTACCAGTATTGATGGTCTTGGAGAAAGTGTTGCGGATACCGTAATAGAAGCTAGAAAAAGTGGACCTTTCTTATCCAAAGAGGATTTACAACGTCGTACATCTTTAAGTGGAACGCTAATTAAAAAGCTGGAAGCCATGGGTGTATTAGATGGCCTGCAGGATGAAAACCAAATGTCTTTATTCTAAGCAAACATACCATTTTCTGAATAAATCAGAGAATGGTATTTTTTTGAAGATTTGAGATTATGTATAGCTGTGCTATAATTTTACTGCAAATGAAAGAGGGATATTATGAAAGCAAAAAAAGGTTCAACGATTCATGTGATTGATTCCGCCAGTAATTTTAAATATATGTTGATACTGGAGGGATTAGCGACAGGTCTTGTTGCTGGGGTCATTGCGGTAATTTATCGTATCATATTGGGTTATGCAGAAGAATTTGTCAGTTTTGTATCAAATACACTGCAACAGCATGCGATTTATATCTTAGGCTGGTTTGTGGTATTGATTATAATAGGTGTAATCGTATCCAGACTATTAAAATACGAACCACTCATCAGTGGCAGTGGAATTCCACAGGTGGAAGGAGAAATGATGTCTTTCATCGATCAAAAGTGGTATAAAGTATTATTGGCAAAAATCACAGGTGGTGTTTTATGTGCATTTGGTGGTCTTTCTTTAGGCCGAGAAGGTCCAAGTATTCAATTAGGTGCCATGGCAGGAAAGGGTATATCTAAAATATTTCATAAAGTGAAAATGGAAGAACGCCTGCTTTTAACATGTGGGGCGGCAGCCGGCTTATCTGCGGCATTCAATGCACCACTTGCGGGAGTTATGTTTGCTTTAGAAGAAATTCATAAAAACTTTAATGTATCCGTTTTGATTTCTGTGATGTGTGCATCCGTTACAGGGGATTTTATTTCGCGTAATGTATTTGGTTTATCTCCAGCTTTCCATTTCGTGGTAGAAGAAACCCTGCCACTTCAATATTATGGAATGATCTTATTACTAGGCATCTTATGTGGAATTGGTGGTGTGCTTTATAATAAATCAACCATGAAGGTGCAGCAGTTATTTTCAAACAGTCGTTTTTCAGCTTATGGTGTCATTGTGCCATTACTTGTCGCAGGGGTACTGGCACTTGTTTTACCAGATGTATTAGGCAGTGGACATCGCATGATCGAAATGCTAAGCAATAATCATACTTTTGTAATTCAGACATTGCTGATGCTGCTGGTATGTAAATTTGCATTTTCATTAATCAGCTTTGGTTCTGGAGCACCTGGTGGTATTTTCTTCCCATTACTGGTTCTTGGAAGCTTTGTCGGCGCAATTTTTGGCAGTATCGCGATTCAGATGTTTGATTTTCCAGATATGTATTTATCCAATTTTATTATTATGGCAATGGCAGGCACCTTTGCGGCGATTGTTCGTGCACCGATTACAGGTATCATACTGATTGCGGAAATGTCAGGAACATTAACACATTTATTACCATTGGCACTAGTTTCTTTGGTGGCTTATCTGTGTGCTTCTTTATTAAACTGTGAACCGATTTATGAAAGTTTACTGCATAATCTGCTTGTGAAAAACGGTGTGGATCTTTCTGCATTTGGTGGGGAAAAACATATTGTACAGGTAGTTGTGGAGCTTGGTTCTCCTGTGTGTGATCAGGCAATCAAGGATATCAAATGGCCAAGCAAGTGTTTGATTATCAGCATTGATCGTCAAGGAAAAGAAATCATACCGCGAGGTAATACGATTTTGCATACTGGTGATACATTAATTGCGTTATTAAATGATGAAGATGCACCATATATCCAACATGAATTAGAAAAATGCTGTACCCATAATTGGGATTAAAACGAAGATGTCAAATGTCTTCGCTTTTTATATAGGTAAAAACTGGGAAATAAGATGATATCATAAAATGAAAAGGCGAAGAATGTGGAATCTTCGCTTTTTTAGGGCGAAAACAGATTAATGTAGGGTATTTTGATGAAATATGTGAAATCAAAAATTTCACTTTTTCCATGTACAAAGATAGGTAAAAGAGGTATAATAGTGGCAGTTAGTAGCGGAAAGTGGTAGAAAGTGGGGCGATTAACATGTTCATTGGTGAGTACGCACATAATATTGATAAAAAAGGGCGTATCATCATTCCTGCAAAATTTCGGGAAGAACTTGGAGAACATGTCATCGTAACACGCGGCTTAGATGGATGCCTTGCACTTTATACAACCAAGCAATGGGAAATTATCTATGAACAGCTGATGAAACTGCCATCTACTAAGAAGGATGCTCGTGTATTTGTACGTATGATGACGAGCAAGGCCGCTGAATGTGATATTGACAATCAGGGCAGAATACTATTACCGGCCTCATTAATCAAAATTGCCTCTATACAAAAAGAATGCTGCATCATTGGTGCTGCAAATCATGTAGAAATATGGGCAAAAGAATCATGGGAGCCTATGGAAGAAGAAGGAAGCGAATCCTTTGAAGAAATCGCAGAAAATTTAACGGAGTTCTTGATGTGATATGAAACACTATAGCGTATTATTAATGGAAAGCATTGAAGGTTTAAAAATCAGAGAAGATGGTATTTATGTCGATGGTACGCTTGGTAGAGGCGGTCATAGTTCAGAAATACTAAAACGGATTCCAAAAGGACATTTGTATGCGTTTGACCGTGATGCAAGTGCAATTGAAGAATCCAGGACAAGATTATCTGAAATATCAGATAACTTCACATTAATACATAATCGTTTTTCCCAGATGAAAAACGAACTGGCACAGTATGATATAACGGCTATTTCGGGTATGGTACTTGATTTAGGCGTTTCCAGTCCACAGTTTGATGAAGCGAAGCGAGGATTCTCTTATCGATTTGATGCGCCACTCGACATGCGTATGGACCAGACACAGGCGCTGGATGCATGGACGATCGTCAATACATGGGATTATCATGAATTGGTCAGAATCTTCTATCAATATGGTGAGGATTCTTTTTCTAAACAAATTGCAAGAAAAATTGAACAAGCAAGAGAACAAAAGCCAATTGATACAACATTTGAACTGGTTGACATCATCAAGTCAGCATTACCGGCAAAGGTTTTAAATAAAAAAGGACATCCTGCGAAAAAAATATTTCAGGCTATCCGTATTGCGGTAAATGATGAATTAAGGGAACTACAGATTGTATTGGATGATGCACTTGATATGTTGGAAGTTGGTGGCAGACTTGCAGTCATCAGTTTTCAATCATTAGAGGATCGTATTGTAAAAGATACCTTTGCTTCAAGAAGCAAAGGACCAAAAATTGATAAACGAATTCCTTTACTGCCAAATGAAATTGAAGAGGCACCATATCGTTTGGTAAATCGCAAGCCAATTCTGGCAAGTGAAGAAGAACTGGAAGAAAATAATCGCAGTCATAGTGCAAAACTTAGAATTATAGAAAGGGTCAGATAGGGTGATGAGAAAATGGCGAAGGCAAAACTTGTAAAAAGAAAAAAAAGATTACGTATTGATCGTTTGGCATCCATGATGATGGTGCTAGCAATCTGTTTGTTTTTAGGCGCAAAATATGGTTTACAAAGTTATAACTATTCTCTGTCTTTGAAAAAAACGCAGATTGAAGCGAAAAACAAAGAACTATCTCAGGCTGTCGCAGATTTGCAATCTGAAGTAACCAACTTACAAAGCCGTGAACATGTTTTAAGTGTAGCGGAAAAAGATAATATCAAAACAAATCAAAAAAACGTTACATTGATTGGGGATTCTAAAGAGTAATACAGAGGGCAAAATAGATCATGAGGGACTTGTTGCGGTAGATATCGTGACCAATGTCCTTTTTACTATGTTTGGGATATAATGAAACATATATGTTCTTACAGTGCATAAACAAATTTTACGAAGATCAGTAAAGGTGGGATGATACATGAATACAAGAAGAAGTAATCGTACGTTAACGATCATTGCGATGATTATGGGGGTTGTGGCAACAATCATTATCATGAATGTGTTCTATACAATGATCACCCACAACCATTTTAGAAGTGGTCAAGATATTCTGGCATATAAAGGCGATGATGGCACAAAGGAAACAACGGTAAAGGCAAGTAGAGGAACCATTTATGATCGTAATGGAGAAGTGATTGCCACAGATGAAAATACTTATTCTATCATCGTATATCTGAATGAAGATCGTAAAGGATTAAATGAAACACCAGCTTATGTCAGTGATTTTGATAAAACATCAAAATTATTAAGTGAAAAGCTGGGAATGAAAGCTGAAGATATCAAGACAATCTTAGAAAATGCCAAGGCGAAAGGTGCCTATCAAACAGAACTTGGCACCAAAGGAAAAAATTTAAGTGCCAGTGTCAAAGAAAGTATTGAAGCGCTACAGCTGCCAGGTATTGAATTTACACAAACGGTAGAACGAAAATATCCAAACAGTTATTTTGCTAGTACACTCATTGGATATGCACAATATGATGAGGAACAAAAAGCGATTACCGGTCGCATGGGATTAGAAGAAACATTAAATAAATATCTAACTGGCAAGGATGGGAAAACCACGAGTCAAAAAGATAAAAATGGAAACACGTTGCCAGGTACCACATTTGTGGAAGCCTATAAAGAGGATGGTAATGATGTATATCTGACCATTGATCAAAATGTACAGCTGGCATTAGAGAGTCTGATGAAAAAGACAATGAAATTCTCTGGTAAAGTAAATAAAGCGTGGGTACTAGCAGTGGAGGTAGAAACCGGTAAGATTTTAGGATGGTCAAGTTATCCTTCCTTTGATTTAAATACGCGTAATGATTTAAAACAATATATAGACAATAACAGTACATTCATTTATGAACCAGGTTCCGTAATGAAGGGTGTCACCTATTCCTCTGTTTTGGATGTAGGAAAATATCCATATAATCAGAAATATACAGCCAATGTATTCTATTTTTCAACGACACAGGATGGAAAAATTGTGCGTGTAAATTCAGCCGAAAATGCGTTGGGGACAATATGGGATGCTGAACATCATTCAATGGGTACGCTTACTTTTGATAAAGGATTCGCAAGATCTAGTAATATCGCAATCTGTGAGCTGTTAACCAATCATATTACACCAGAAATCTATCGTGAATACATTGATAAATTCGGATTTTTAAAACCTGTGGATACCCCATTTGTAAAAAATGAAGCGGGAAATATCAATTTTAATTATCCGATTGAAAAATTATCAACCGGTTTTGGTCAAAGTATCAACGTAACGGCTTTACAAATGGTTCAGGCGTATACTGCCATATTTAATGATGGAAAAATGATGCGGCCATATGTAGTGGATCGTATTGAAGATGGAAATTCTCATAAAGTCATTGAACAATATGAGCCACAAAGTGTAGGTACGCCAATCAAAAAAGAAACCAGCGATTATGTAAAGAAATTGATGGGTTTGGTTGTCAATGATCCTGATGGAACAGGTCAGGTATTTAAGATGGATGATGTGGATGTCATCGCCAAAACAGGTACAGGACAAATCTCAACTTCCACAGGATATATGGATGGAAGATGGATAATGTCTGTAATGGCGGCAGCACCTGCAGATGATCCAAAAATCATGATGTATTATGCATTTGAAGGTGGGGATTACACTAACTTTAGTCGTGAATATTTTAAAGATGCTATGCGTGAAGCATTGATTGCACAGGGTATTACTGGTAGTTCTAATGATGCCAATAGCACGAAGAAAACAAATAATTACGCAGAATATACGATGCCTTCTTTGGTAAATCATAGTTTGGATTATGCGAAGAATAAATTATCAGGTATGAAGGTAGAAAAGGTAATTATTGGCAATGGCGACAATATTATTTCACAATATCCAGATGGTGGGGAATCAATCATCAGTAATCAAAATATCTTTTTGATGAGTGATGGCACTAAAATTACCATGCCGGATATGAGTGGTTGGACTATGAAGGATATCACCGCATTCTGGAAATTAACAGGTATTGAAATCCAGATGGAGGGTAGTGGCAGTGTATATAAACAAAGTGTGAAAAAAGGTCAGGCAATCAATGCCGATAGTGAAATCAAAGTACAATTGAAATAGAGGTCATCTTATTGTGGATGACTTCTTTTTTTTCGATATGCTACATACAATGTGGATGAGGTGTATAATGTGCTGCGTGGAAAAGTAAAGAAAAGAATCAGTTTGATATTTCTTTGTACAATCATGATTTTTTGTTGTATCTTGGGAAAATTAGGCTATGAACAAATATTCCATCATGAAGATATTATGGAAAAAGCATTATCTTTATGGGAACGTGAATTTACAATTGCAGGATTAAGAGGTTCTATTCTTGATAAGAATGGCAATGTTTTGGCACATGATATTCCAAGTACCAGTGTCATGGTGGTCCCTGCACAGATCAAAGATCCAGATGCAACAGCTGAAAAATTAAGTGAAATTCTGGGTGCGGATAAGGCTAAAATCAAGGCAACGATTAGCAAGCATGTATCTACGCAGAAAATTCAGCCGGAAGGACGACTCATCAGTGATGATAAAGCAAAAAAACTGGAAGCGATGGATCTGGATGGTGTATATCTGGTACAGGATAGTTTACGTAATTACCCCAACAATAACTATTTGGCGCAGGTGCTGGGATTTACCGGTATCGATAATCAGGGACTTGCAGGTTTAGAATTACAATATAATGATATCTTGACCGCAAAAAGTGGGGCATTGCATATTCCTTTTGATGCCAAAGGTCATAATGTAGACTTATATCAGGAAAACTATGAAGCACCTGGCAGAGGCATGAATGTAAAATTAACAATTGATTCTAACATACAGGATGTATTAGAACGTGAAATTAATAATCTAGTAAAAAAATACAGTCCAAAAAGTGCATTGGCACTAGCGATGGATCCGAATACTGGAGAAGTGCTTGCGATGGTCAGTAAACCGGATTTTGATCCTAATCATTATCAGGACTATTCCAGTGATGTATATAATCGAAATCTACCAATCTGGATGAGTTATGAGCCAGGTTCTACTTTTAAATCCGTTATATTTTCTTCTGCATTAGAGCTGAATCTGTTTGATATGTATAAAGATACGTATATGGATAAAGGATATGAAATGGTTGGCGGTGCACGAATCAAATCATGGAAAGCTGGCGGCCATGGGCTACAGACATTTCTTCAGGTATTGGAGAATTCCAGTAATCCGGGATTTGTGGAAATATCACGCAGAATGGGATTAGATAATGAGTATGCATATGTGAAAAAGTTTGGCTTTGGGGAAAAAACAGGTATTGATTTACCAGGGGAAAGCAGTGGGATCATGTTTAAAAAAGAAGCTATGGGAGAAGTAGAACAGGCAACAGTGGCCTTTGGACAGGGGTTAAGTGTGACGCCCATCCAGCTGGTTACAGCCTTCTCTGCAATTGTTAATGGGGGAACCTTATATAAACCATATATCACAAAAAGTGTGAATGATCCCATCACCAATGAAGTCATCATGGAACAAAAACCAACCGTTAATCGGCGTGTTATCAGTGAGGATACCAGCAAGAAGATGCGTTATGCACTAGAAAGCGTTGTTGCCAATGGGGGAGGTAAACCAGCTTATATGGAAGGGTATAAAATCGGTGGTAAAACCGGTACAGCACAAAAGGCAGAAAACGGAGTATATTCCAGTACCAATTATGTCTTGTCCTTTTTAAGTGCTGCCCCAATTGATAATCCTAAAATCGTATTATATATCGCCGCAGACAGTCCCAAAAATGATGTTTTGTATGGTGGTACCGTCATTGCGCCTATTGCGAAAGCATGTTACGAAGATATACTTCCTTATCTGGGGGTAAAGAAAACCAAAGATCAGATACCAAAGAAACTGATTTGGCCAGAAACAGAAAATATTAAAGTTCAGGATTTTGTGGGAAAGAAAAAGAAAGATGTAACACAGGAAGGTGTTACTTTCACCTTTATTGGAGAAGGTGATACCGTTATGGAACAGATGCCGGAAGCCGGCACCACACTGGGTGAACAAGGGGAGGTCTGGATTTATCTTGGAAATGACAAAATTAAGTGAGCTTATGGGAATGTTGCATATCGATTGTGAAGATGAACGAGAAATTCTTGGAATATGTGATCACAGTGGACATGTGAAAAAAGATGAAATCTATGTATGCTGGCGTGTGTTGGAAGAAAAAAAACAATCCTATATCAAACAGGCCTTATCCAAAGGGGCGGTAGTTTTATGTGATAAAGAAAAACCAGGTAAGGATATTTATGTATGTGAATGTGTTGAAGATATCGCACAGGCTTTGATCGAGCTGTATTATGGTGATTTATGCAAAGACATCTTTGTGGCAGGCGTCAGTGGTACCAATGGGAAAACCAGTGTCACATCTTACTTGTCACAAATGCTTCATATCTGTGGAAAAGAAGTTATGCGTATTGGAACGGGACAGGTAACTTTTCTGGATCAGATCATTCCTATTTCAAACACAACACCTGATTGTTTTGAACTGGCACAATTATTTCATACCGCGAACATGTTAGGATTAGATGGAGTCGTTATGGAAGTCAGCTCGCATGCGATAGATCAAAATCGGATTAACTTCATTCAATATGATATCATTATCTATACCAATATCACACAGGACCATTTAGATTATCATCTGACAAAAACCCATTATCGTTTCACAAAGTTCAAATTAAGGAGATATTTAAAAACGGATGGTTTGATTATCTATCAGAAGGATTTAAAAGAAATGCGTGATTTCGCATATTTATACCATGGTGCCAGTTTGACCATTGGCATGCGTGATGCACATATGGTGTTAGAAAATATTCAGTTAAGTGATCATGATGCCGCTTTTATCTTTGATCATATACCCTATCATACCCACCTGCTGGGAATGTTTAATGTATATAATATCGCAAGTGTCATTGCGGCAGGAAGAAGACTAAATATCGAAGTATCATTAATGCAGAAAGCCTGTGAACAAATAAAGGCAGTTGCAGGAAGAATGGAAGTATTAAAGGGAAAAGGCTATCATATCTGGATAGATTTTGCGCATACACCAGATGCATTATTGAATCTTTTACAATTTGCTCAATCGGTAAAGCGAAGAAATATCATCACAATCATTGGATGTGGCGGCGACCGGGATAAAACCAAACGCGCATTTATGGCAGATATCGCAAGAACGTATAGTGATATAGCAATCTTTACTTCTGATAATCCAAGAGGAGAGGAAATACATGAAATCCTGTACGATATGTGCACAAATGCAGGAGAACATGTAGAAATATTTGAAAATCGTAGCTTTGCGATAAAACATGCTGTTAAATGTGCACGAAATAGTGATATAATAATAATCGCTGGAAAAGGAAACGAAGATTATCAAATGATACAACATCATTACTACCCTTTTTCGGATAGAGATATCGTTAAGAAACGATTATGTGAGGAGGAAAACCATTGAACTTGAATTATATACTGGCATTCGGGTGTTCTTTGATCGTTACCTTACTGGTGATGCCAAAGCTGATCCCGTTTCTACATAAGATCAAATTTGGACAAGTGGAACGAGAAGAAGGCTTAGCCAGCCATAAAGCAAAAGGTGGAACACCAACGATGGGTGGAATGGTATTTGTATTGGTACCAATTCTGATTATGCTGATTTTAAATCCGAAAGCATTCACTTCTATGGAAATGCTGATTGTAATATTTGCGTATCTTGGTTATGCAGTCATTGGATTTATCGATGATTTTTTGATTGTGGTAAAGAAAAATAATGATGGGTTAAAACCATCTGTAAAATTTCTAATGCAATCTGTATTAGCAGTGGTATTTTATTTTATTTATCAAAGCATTGCCCAAACAAGTGTAAATATACCGGTTTTGCATATAAGTATTGAATTGGGCTTTTTATACTTTGTGTTGATATTTATTATGTTTACGGCTGAAAGCAATGCAGTGAATTTAACCGATGGATTAGATGGCTTATGTGCAGGAACGTCTTTGATCGCAATGGCACCTTATATCATCTTTGCGCTAATGCAAAAAGAAAGTGATTTAGCAATGTTTTTACTTGCGGTATGCGGATCACTGATTGGATATCTGAAATTCAATCTGCATCCTGCAAAAATCTTTATGGGAGATACAGGTTCTTTAGCAATTGGTGGGCTGTTGGCCGCAACTGCCATGATATTAAAAGAAGAATTACTTTTGATTATTATCGGCGGAGTGTTCTTAATGGAGGTATTATCTGTTGTCATACAGGTTACCAGTTATAAATTGACCAGAAAACGTGTATTTAAAATGGCGCCTATTCATCATCATTTTGAGATGTGTGGTATGAAAGAAACACAGGTTGTTTTGATGTTTTGGTGTATTGGTTTTATATTTGCATGTATTGGATTATGGTTGGGAGTGATTTAAGATGAGTGAAAAAGTACTTGTCATTGGTGCAGCAAAAAGTGGTGTCGCAGTCGCAAAACTATTGCATCGCCATGGATATGATGTAACCATTACAGATATGTCAAAAATAGAGGCTAAAGAAGAATTAGAAGCATTGGGAATGAGTGTATGGGAGAATGGACATCCGGATACTTTGAAAAATGAAGAATGGGCGTTTGTAGTAAAAAACCCAGGAATCAAATATACAGTACCTTTTGTGAAATATTTTGTGGACCATAAGATTAAAATACTGACAGAAGTAGAAATCGGCTATCGTTACGCAAAAAAATTCCATTATGGAGCTGTAACTGGCACCAATGGAAAAACAACGATTACGACGATGCTGTATGAAATGCTGCAGCATAATAAAAAGGCGATAGTAGCAGGAAATATTGGCTGGCCACTTAGTGAACTGGCTTATGAATATGAAGATGAAGAAAAAGATGTCGCATTAGAATTGAGTAATTTTCAGTTATTAGGTATAGAAACCTTTGCGCCTACAGTAAGTGTTGTCTGTAACCTGGCACCAGATCATTTAGATTATATGCCAAGTGTAGAATCCTATTATGCTTCAAAAATGAGGATTTATGAAAATTGTAAAGCAGATGACTGGTTTTTGCGCAATGTAGATGATCCAACAGTAATGGAATATGCACAAAATATTCTTTGTACCATGATTGATTTTTCATTAACAAGACAAGATGTAGATTTATATCGAAAAGATGGAAAAGTCTATTTGAAAGATGAAATGCTGTTTGAAGAAAAAGAATTTAAAATCGTTGGAGATTATAACCTGAGCAATGCTATGGTCGCCAGCTGTATGGCTTATAAACTGGGTGTATCCATTGAAAATATCAGAAAAACGATTCGTGAGTTTCAGCCAGTGGAGCATCGTTTAGAATATATTGGAGAAAAAAATGGTGTCCGATTCTATAATGATAGTAAAGCCACTAATACCCATGCAGTAACAGCAGCGTTATCATCCTTTGAAAAAAATATTATCCTGCTAGCTGGTGGGCATGATAAAGGTATCAGTTTTGATGATTTAAAACAATTTGATGAACGCGTCAAATACTGTGTTGCTTTTGGAGAAACAAAAGAAAAATTCAAGGAAATATTTCAACATGTCATAACACAGGAAACGATGAAAGAAGCACTGGATGAAGCTATTCGCTTATCCCAGGAAGGCGATGTTATCCTGTTATCTCCGGCATGTTCAAGTTATGACCAATTCCCAAATTATGAAGTAAGGGGACGCATGTTTAAGGATATGGTCCATGAATACTTAGATAAAATGTAAGGAATTCGTTAGAAATTAGCATTGTACTTTGTATAGTTTTGGGATAGAATAGTATAGAAAACAAAAAAAGGAGTCTATTATGTTATTTGAAATTATAAAAGCTATCTTATATGGTGTTGTGGAAGGTGTGACAGAATGGCTGCCCGTCAGCTCCACAGGACATATGATTTTATTTGAAGAAATTTTACCTATGAAGGTATCACCGGAATTCTGGAATGTATTTCTAGTAGTAATTCAATTAGGTGCCATTTTGGCCGTTGTCTTATTATACTGGAATAAAATATTTCCATTCAATTTCAAAAATAAAAATCGTCCATTGATTCGTTATGATATCATGAATTTATGGGGAAAAATCATTGTCGCATGTGTACCAGCTGCGATTGTTGGTATATTATTCGACGATATTTTAGAAAAATATTTATATAACTCGATTACCGTGGCAACAATGCTGGTACTTGTAGGTATCGCCTTCTTGTTTATCGAAAATAAAAACAAGCACAAGCGTGCCAGAGTTATGACATTACAGGATTTAAGTTATAAAGATGCGATTATTATCGGCGCATTCCAATTGATTGCGGCGATATTTCCTGGAACATCAAGAAGTGGCGCTACAATTTTAGGCGGATTGATGATTGGTGTCAGCCGTACAATCGCTGCAGAATTTACATTCTTCTTGGCAATTCCAGTAATGTTTGGCGCTAGTTTATTGAAAATAGTAAAATTTGGATTGGCATTCAAAGGATCTGAAATTGCAATTCTTTTGACAGGTATGATCGTAGCATTTATCGTTTCTATTCTTGTGATTCGTTTCTTAATGAGCTATATTAAAAAACACGATTTCAAGGTATTTGGATGGTATCGTATTGTATTAGGTATTATCGTACTTGGCTGTTTCTTCTTTCATGTTATTTAATGATTATAAAAAAGCTTTCTGTATTTATTTCAATATGACAGAAAGCTTTTTGTATACGTAAATCAGAAAATTTCTAATCCAACTTTTTTCTTTACTTTATTTACTTTTTTCCTAGCGATATATCTGGCTTTTTCATCGCCTTCTTTGATTACTTTTTCAATCAGACCACTGGAAATGATTTCTTTATACTTATTTTGAAGCTCTGTTAAGAAATCAAATACACACTGTCCAACTTCTTTTTTGAAGTCGCCATAACCTTTTCCATCATAACGAGCAACAATACTTTCGATAGATTCACCACTTAAACTTGATAAAATTGTTAGAAGATTAGAAATACCTGGCTGATTTTCAGGATCATATTGGATAATACCAATGGAATCAGTTACAGCAGACATGATTTTCTTACGCGCTACACTAGGCTCGTCTAACAAATCAATCGTTCCTTTAGGATTGGCGTCAGATTTACTCATTTTCTTAGTAGGATCCTGTAAAGAATAAACCTTAGCACCAACTTTTTCAACCAATGGTTCAGGAACCACAAAGGTATCTCCATAACGATTATTAAAACGTTCAGCTAGATTACGTGTTAATTCCACATGCTGCTTCTGATCCACACCAACAGGTACATAATCTGCATCATATAATAAAATATCCGCAGCCATTAAAGAAGGATAAGTAAACAAGCCGGCAGTAATACCCGTTTCACCTTTGGCAGTTTTATCCTTATATTGCGTCATACGCTGTAATTCTCCCATATAAGAATTACATGTCATGATCCATCCAAGTTCTGCATGTTCATGCACATCACTCTGTAAGAAAATCGTCACACGTTCAGGATCTAAACCACAAGCGATGTATAAAGCAATTAAATCTTTTGTATTGCGTTTTAATTCCGCTTTCTCCTGTGGGACTGTGATGGCATGCATATTTGCGATAAAAATATACATTTCATAATCATTCTGATAATTCACAAAATTTCGAATTGCACCGATATAATTACCAAGTGTCAATCGACCAGTCGGCTTAATGCCGCTCAACATACGTTTCATTGTATTCCTCCTTATAAATAAAAAAAGCACCAACGAAGGGACGCTTTTCTCTTACGTGGTACCACCCAACTTACTTTCCTTAGAAAGTCACTTCTCGATAACGGCGAGTAACCGATCATACGATCCACTCCAAAGTCCCAATTCAAAATATAAACCGTACTGATTTACACCAACCATCAGCTCTCTATACCAGCATTTATATTTCTACTAAATCTTTATCCTCGTGGTTTCCTTTATTATCATACTATTTCAAATTTCAATTGACAAGTCATTTTCAAGAAAATTCATCCAATCCAAAAAAAATACTTTCAATCAATACCACTATCCTATATAATATACATAGATGAAATGAAGGAGGTTCTCATATGATCATTTTATATACATCTCCGGGTTGTGCTAGCTGTCGCAAGGCGAAACAATGGTTGAAAGACAATGATATGAAATTCATTGAAAAGAATATTTTTACAACTTTATTAAAAGAAGACGAAATCAAATATCTTTTACAGCGAAGTGAAAATGGTACTGAGGATTTAATCAGTACACGTTCTAAAGCATTCCAGGAACTGAATCGCAGTTTAGATGATTTCTCAATCAAAGAGTTGGTGGAATTGATTCAGAAAAATCCTAGTATTCTGAAACGACCAATTATGATTAGTGAAAAAAGCTTTGTTGTTGGATATGATGATGACGAAATTACAACTTTGGTACCACCACAGTTGAGAGTTGTTGCGGCTAAGGCATGTAATCCATCCTGTGCAAATTATCCAATCTGTGGCAAAGTAAGAGAAAATAGTGAAAATGCAGCAAACTAAGCTGCATTTTTTATAAAAGGCAATGTAAGCATTTACATAAAATTTTATGAAAAAAAACGAAAAAAAGATAAAAAAAGCGTTGACAGGAGAAAGGATGTTTGGTATTATATACGAGCGCTGAACGAGGCGCAGGAAACGAAAAACATTTCGGTCTTTGAAAACTAAACAGGAAACGTCAATTTCGAAAGAAATAAAACGAACCAGAAAAACAAAAATCATAACGTTAGTAACGTTTTGAGTCATATCAAATGGAGAGTTTGATCCTGGCTCAGGATGAACGCTGGCGGCATGCCTAATACATGCAAGTCGAACGAAGTCTTTAGAAAAGCTTGCTTTTCAAAAAGACTTAGTGGCGAACGGGTGAGTAACACGTAGGGAACCTGCCCATGTGCCTGGGATAACAGATGGAAACGTCTGCTAAAACCGGATAGGTATGAGGATCGCATGAGCCTCATATTAAAAGAGCGCTAGCTCTGAACATGGATGGACCTGCGGCGCATTAGCTAGTTGGCGGGGTAACGGCCCACCAAGGCAACGATGCGTAGCCGACCTGAGAGGGTGAACGGCCACATTGGGACTGAGACACGGCCCAAACTCCTACGGGAGGCAGCAGTAGGGAATTTTCGTCAATGGAGGGAACTCTGAACGAGCAATGCCGCGTGAGTGAAGAAGGTCTTCGGATCGTAAAGCTCTGTTGTAAGAGAAAAACGGTGGATATAGGAAATGATGTCCAAGTGATGGTATCTTACCAGAAAGCCACGGCTAACTACGTGCCAGCAGCCGCGGTAATACGTAGGTGGCAAGCGTTATCCGGAATGATTGGGCGTAAAGGGTGCGTAGGTGGTGCATTAAGTCTGAAGTAAAAGCCAGCAGCTCAACTGCTGTAAGCTTTGGAAACTGGTGTACTAGAGTGCAGGAGAGGGCGATGGAATTCCATGTGTAGCGGTAAAATGCGTAGATATATGGAGGAACACCAGTGGCGAAGGCGGTCGCCTGGCCTGTAACTGACACTGAGGCACGAAAGCGTGGGGAGCAAATAGGATTAGATACCCTAGTAGTCCACGCCGTAAACGATGAGAACTAAGTGTTGGAGAGATTCAGTGCTGCAGTTAACGCAATAAGTTCTCCGCCTGGGGAGTATGCACGCAAGTGTGAAACTCAAAGGAATTGACGGGGGCCCGCACAAGCGGTGGAGTATGTGGTTTAATTCGAAGCAACGCGAAGAACCTTACCAGGCCTTGACATGGATATAAATGTTCTAGAGATAGAAAGATAGCTATATATCACACAGGTGGTGCATGGTTGTCGTCAGCTCGTGTCGTGAGATGTTGGGTTAAGTCCCGCAACGAGCGCAACCCTTGTCGCATGTTACCAGCATTCAGTTGGGGACTCATGTGAGACTGCCGGTGACAAACCGGAGGAAGGTGGGGATGACGTCAAATCATCATGCCCCTTATGGCCTGGGCTACACACGTACTACAATGGCGTCTACAAAGAGGAGCGACACAGTGATGTGAAGCAAATCTCATAAAGGACGTCTCAGTTCGGATTGAAGTCTGCAACTCGACTTCATGAAGTCGGAATCGCTAGTAATCGCAGATCAGCATGCTGCGGTGAATACGTTCTCGGGCCTTGTACACACCGCCCGTCAAACCATGGGAGTTGGTAATACCCGAAGCCGGTGGCATAACCGCAAGGAGTGAGCCGTCGAAGGTAGGACCGATGACTGGGGTTAAGTCGTAACAAGGTATCCCTACGGGAACGTGGGGATGGATCACCTCCTTTCTAAGGAGAAAGTACAAAAAAGAAGTAAGAGATATTTCCTGTTTAGTTTTGGAAGTCTGAGAAGGATTTCCGAGAAGTCGATCTTTGAAAACTGAATAACAGAAGACATATGTAAGGTCTATAACGAAAGTTGTAAGAAAAACATAGATATTCACGAGTAAAGTTAAATAAAA